>JAGXTH010000030.1 GCA_018333475.1 Simkania sp.
ATCGCCGATTTTCGGCGCTTTGACGCGGCTCAAATGTGAAGTTATTTGTTGCGTTTGGTATAACTCACCTTAAGAAGCTGTACTAAAACTTGGGTTCAGTCGATTTTGCGGTTCTTTTGAGTCGAAAAGCGGCCAAAATAATCCACAAAAGCGACGAACCCAGGTTTTAGTACAGCTTCTAAGCCCCTCTAGGTGCGTAAGGTGAGTTAAGTAATGAGTTTCTTCTGTCTTAGAACACAATAAGATTTGCGTTTCTAATGCTCAATAACCTTTTAAGTGAAGGAGTTGTCATGTTTAATAGTTCTTATTCCATTTCAAAGACAATTTACCAATCTGCTGTGACTGACTATCACCAGATTGGTTTTCTGCTTGGAAAAGGACGCCGCCTCCAAGGTCTACTTCGACGATAAAACGACTGGAAGTAAGGCTTTGAGTTAGGGAGACCAGTACGCCGCGCACAAAATAAAAATGTTTGCCGATCGTAATAGACGTTTGGTTGAGTCCTTCTTCAGAAGGAATGATATCAAAGGTATCGATACCGAGGATGTTAAGACCACCACCAATTTGTCCAACAAAGTTCCATCCAGAGCTGCCAGATAGAGAAAGGATGGTATGTGCTAGCTGTACAGCTTGCATAGGTTTGATCTCAGTGACTTTTTTATTAAAGAGAATAAGAGAGAAAATATCACTTGTTGTTAGAGGAGGGACAGACTGTAAAGATAGTTGGGGAGAGGTCAAGGCACCGCGCAAGCTAGCTGTAATAGTGACATCATTCATATTAAGGATACCACTAATGTTGAGAAGACCCTGTTGCCCTGGTTTGTCGCTAAAACTAATTTCCCCTTGGTTTAGCTGAAAGGTTTTTCCTAATAGAGTGAATTGTCCACGTACAAGGCGTAGAGTTCCATTGGCTAGTAGGTTGGAATTCAAACCATGAAGATGTAGATCGCCTCCCCAGACTGATGTCAAGCCACTAGCATCAAAAGAAATGGCATCTTTTGCGTGAAATGTGATGTCGATATGTAGTGGAAAGGGAGGAGCTAGAGTAGCAAAATTTGCTTCGACATGAGAAGGTTGGTTCACAAATGTTACAGGAAGATCGGGGAGGTCATCTGGTAAATTACGAGGAGGAGAAAAGGAGGCATTATCAATATCAAGAACACCGCGGATGTTTGTTTTTTTTAAGGTGCCGTCAATTTCTGTTGAACCTGTCAAGGTGGCCTCTACCATGTCTAGACGAATGGTTTTGAGACGATCTAAAGTCGCTGAAAATCGGTAGGGAAAATCATAATCAGAGCGTAGTCTTAGGTTTCCTGTGGCTTTAAGATGGCCTTTTTGTTTCATTCCAGTAGCTTCAAGAGAGGTGAGAAGAATTTCATCGCGAGTGGCCTGGAGGGCAGCTTCAATATTTTCAAGATGTAAGCCAATAAAATCATTTTCATAAGTTCCCTGGTGAACAAAAATATTGCCGAGCATTTGAGGGGTACGCAAGGAACCAGAGAGAAGTATTTTGCCCTCTACCCAACCTTTCCAGTGATGGAATCCGGTATTAAAGAATTCTGAAAGCTCTTCTAACTTTCCCTCTATAAGCAAAGAAGAGCTCCAAGGAGCGTCCATTGCAACTCCAAAGGGGAAATGAGAGGGGTTATGGAGTTCAAGAGGCACGGAGGCATCAAAAAGCACTACTTGACCTTCATTGGCATGAAATTCACTGTGTAGCTGCATCCGCTTTCCTTCGAAATGGGCCATTAAGGAACCTTTGACTTGGGAAAGAGGTTGCGCTCCAAACCGCTTAGCTTGTAATTCTTTTAGTGTCAGTCCACAGGAACCAAATACTTTGTTAGCATCCCCCTCAAGAGTACAGTGAATATTCGTTTCTCCTTGCAAACTTAAATAAGAAGTAAAAAGGGTAAGCCAAGATAGCGGAACATCATTGCCTTGAAAACCCAATTTCCATTGCTCGTTCTTTGAGAAAAATTGACCTGTTAAGTGCCCTTGTCCTAGCTGAAAGGAGGTCTCAGATACAAAAAAGGAGTTAGTTGAAACAGTGATCGAGTTAGGATGTTCGAGAGCAAATCTTTGGCTTAGGAAAGTTCCTTGTAGATTGTCAAAATGTACTGTGTGCGTTTGAGCAGAATGCAGATAATTACCACTAGCATTTATCTGAAAAGATTCTTTCCAAGTGCCCTCGGTATTTGTTGAAAAACGCCACGAGGATGAGTCCGATGAGAGGTGAAGATCTATAGAAGCTAAGTAGATTTCTGGAAGATAGATCCTCTCTGCATATACATCAAAAACTCCTGTAGGTTTATCGGAAAGGAAATGGAGATCTGCATCAAGGGTCCCGTCGGCGATTTGCAGATGTTTCATTTGCAAATTGGTCCCTTTTACGTGGAAGTGGAGCGATTGACCCTCATGATGTAGAAGTCTTAGCTCAGCGCCAACCATTCCTCCTAGTTCACTATCTGGGAAAAAGAGGTCGAGTTTAGTAAGATCGTCTGCCTGAATGCGCCCGGCTCCATGAAAAAATAAGGTTCTTTGGTCAAAGACAAGGTCTCCAGCCGCTTTGAACGAGGGCGCTGTGAATTCAAGGCCTGTCAATGATAGTGTTTCTCTTGGAACGTAAACGAGTTTAGAGCTTCCCTCTAAATGCAGTGTTTGTTCATCGAGGTGCAGTGTTAATCCACCAGTCCAAATAACAGGAGCTTTTGTTGAGAGGTCCTGATCTTGAGGTATAGTGTCTTCAGCAGGATTTTTTAGAGAGAGTGGCAGGATCGGATGCATTTGAGAAATGCGAGCTAAATCCATAGACCCTTTGAGAGAGGAGAAATGTAAAGAGCCCCATTGCCCGCCGTCTATTTGGAACTGCCCATTAAAGGCTTCCTTTTCAAGACGCCCAGTAGCTTTTAATGAACCTGTCAGGTGCTTATTAGGAGTTTGCGAGAAAGCATTGAGAGAAGGAATATCTAGAGAATACTCTCCGCGAATAGGGGTTCCTTCGCCGTAAAGGAGTTCTTTACAATGTAATGTGGCTAAATCTCCTTGGATAGTACCTTTTTCTATATCCAAAAAACGGTTTGCATGGATTCGGAATGAAGAACGGATTTTCCAAGCATGATCTAAGCCTTCAAAGTCGGGGATGGTGATGTCATCGACTCTTGCAAAGAGCCGACCTACTAGAGGTGCTGTAGAAGAATTTTCCTTGAGTGCAATAGCCCTCCAAGTTTGCCAAGGACCCTTGAGGTTAAGTTGTGATTGCATCTTAGTGTCATAGGGAAGAGATAGCGGGGTAGTTATAGATTGCAGAGAGGCTATGCGATTTTTCCAGATAATTTCCAAAATACCCTTTCTACTTCCACCAAAGACAAAAAGATCTTCTTCCACAAGAGTATCTGCTGTTTGCAAAATCAATTTCAGGAGAATGTCGTATCCGTTTTTTTTGATCTTAGCAGTGCCCTTTAGAGAAAAGATAGGGAATGAGACCTCAGGAAGAACTAAGGAGATGGATTCCATCTTGAAAGAACGAATCGAAAGATTAAAGGGGAAGTCATTCACAAGATCAAAAAGAAATTTTTCAGGAGGTTGTGAGTTCTCTTTTCCAGGGTGAATAATGAGATGGTTTACTTTAAGAGAACTGATTCCTATTTCTTTTTTGAGCAGTAGAAATAAAGAGACTCTAAAACGGAGTGAATCCACCTTTATAGTGAAGTCATCAGGAGAATGAAGGTAGAGATCAGAGATTTTCCAGCGTAGAGGGATAGAACCTCGCAGATGACCTATACTTAAAGAAAATCCGCTTTCCTGAGCAAGATCATGGAGTGTTTTTTCTAGGCGTGATTTAAACCAGGGAGTTTGAGTAACTGCTATAAGACTCACGACGCAAAGGATAGCAATCCCACAAAGAGTGAGGAAGATTTTTAATAGCTTGCTCATGAGTCCCACTTTAAAAGCTTTGACCAATACTTACAAAAATTCGCCACCAATTGTCGAGCTCCGGTCTTCGATCTAATGGAAAACCAATATCACATCGCAATGGTCCGATAAACGTAAAATAACGTAGTCCTAGGCCCACCGATTTCCTCCACTTACCATGAAAGGTAGGGAGTACATTTAACCAGACATTCCCAAGATCAAAAAATGGCACAAAACCTAGAGATTCTGTAACGCGGAAGCGTGTTTCAAACGTATAAAAAATAGCCGATCTTCCTCCAACAGGACGTAACTTTCCGTCAGAATTATGTCTTAATGGACTGACTGTTAGGTATCCATAGCCACGTAAATCGTCTTCAGTTCCCCCTAAAATCCTTTCAGGAATCGGGATGTCGTTTAGTTGAGGGCTTAAAATAGAGGCAAAAGTGATTTTTTGGGCTAAGGTAAGTAGTTCTCTTGTTTTGATGAGTGGAAAATAACTTCCTTGAGAAAACCGTTGTTCCAAATAGATTTGCTGTCTTTCATTAAAGTTGATTGTAGGAGATAGCTCATAATCTAAGGATATGCCTGATGTGGGATTTAAGATGTTATTCACGTCTGCCCAACCAGCATAAAGGGGCATTTGCAACAGCGTGAATTGGCCATTGTCTAAGCTATGTGTGACATACATTCTATCGAATCTTCCTCCTACGGAGAAGCGCAGATGCTGTCCAATTTTTCTTTCTAATCGACTTGTTAAACTGTAAGCTTTTTGAGAATAGACGTATTGGATGTCCTCATAAAGAGCTTGGATTTCTGTGGATAGATCTTGTTGCGGACGTTTAAATTCTGGGATTCGATAAGCAATAATCCCGCTATGCGTAAGGCGTGTGATATCACCTTGAATACTTAGGATTTCTCCTTTGCCGTTGACATTGCGATTCTCCCAGCCAAAGGTAAGACCCATGCCGAATTTAGTCTGGTAACTAAAACCACCGCTGACACTACGGTGTAATGTTTCGGCAAGTTCCATTTTTAAGGGTAAAAGTCCTTGATCATTGCAATCGCCATTAGGCGTTATGATCACTCCGCTAAAAAGACCCGTTTCAATCAGTTTTTTTTGGGTTTCTTGGAGTTTACGACTGTCATAGAGAGAGCCCTCCTGCCAGGTGATCTTACGCCGGATCCACTTTTCCTGAACGTCTTTTGCTCCTAGAATTTCAAGAGGTCCAAAAAAACATAAAGGGCCTGTTTGCACTTTTAGACGCACATCGACAAGATGCGTTTTCCCATCAACAGTGATCTCTCGATCCTTGAGAGTAGCGAGTGGATAGCCATTTTCTGATAGTTGAGTGAGTAACTTCGAAGTGGCGTCGATGATCGTTTTAGATTTGGCAGGCATACCCAGTTGAATACCAAGCCTTGGTAACTCGAGTTTATGGCATAGTTGTTCGGCTAAGGCCTCGGGGGATGAGAAATCTAAAATAAAGGATTGGATCCTATAAAGAGGGCCTGTACTGATAAAAATCAACACCCGAGCTTTAGGGATATTATCCTCAATGCAAAAATTAATTTTAGGTTCATAATAGCCAAAAGCGCGTAGCACTTTAAGGATTTCCGGAACATCGGCTTCTGCACGATGACGCAAAGCTGTGATAGAGGGAGGGGCCTTTTTAAATGTAGTCAGTTGAGAGATGGATTTAATGGCGTTTAGGACCAGTGGGTCATCGAGCCCTTCGAACTCGACAGTATAAGAAACATCCTCTTTTGCAAGTAGAGACAAAGGTAGGAGTAATGCGATTAGAAAATACTTGATCCAACGCTTCATGAAATGCAAAAATGGGTTTCTTTTTAGCAATGGTAACAGATATGTCCTTAAGAAGGCCACGATCAGAAGTAAACTTTCTTGAAGCATCCACTTTAATTCCAGGGGGAGTGAATTCTCCAGTACGAGCCTTTAAAGGATTAGGAGTTGATCCTCTAGTCGTTGAAAAAGGCGAAGGTGCAATCATCGAAGATGTCGATGGGAACTGCTACATCGATTATTGCAATAGTTGGGGTGCTCTTATCCACGGACACAATGCAGAAAATATCGTGGAGGCTGCACAAACGCAATTAGCGAAAGGGAGCTCTTTCGGGATTACTACTGCAGTAGAAACAGAAATAGCGCGAAGAATTATCGGCCATATACCCTCCATAGACATGCTTCGCTTTGTTTCTTCAGGAACTGAAGCCACGATGAGTGCTATTAGACTTGCTAGGGCGGCTACAGGAAAGTCAACGATTGTCAAATTTGAGGGACATTATCATGGACATTCGGATTGTCTATTGATCAAGGCAGGGTCTGGGGTGGCTCAGCTTCCAGAGTCTAGTTCCTTGGGTGTCCCGCCTGCATTCGTTCAGTATACACGATGTTTGCCTTTTAACGATTTTGACGCTTGTCGCAAGCTCTTGCAAGAGAATCACGATATTGCTGCAGTACTACTTGAGCCTGTAACCGCAAATATGGGTGTTGTTGTACCTAAACCAGGTTTTTTAGAGATGCTAAGGGAAGAAACCTCTAAAAGAGGCATTCTTTTGATTTTTGATGAAGTAGTGACAGGGTTTCGCCTTGGTCTTCATGGGGCTCAAGGACTCTTTAATATCGATCCGGATCTGACCTGTCTTGGCAAAATCATAGGGGGAGGTTTTCCAGCCGCAGCCTACGGGGGAAAAAAACAGTGGATGGAACTTGTGGCCCCTCTTGGTGGAGTCTATCAGGCAGGAACTTTATCCGGGTTTCCAGTAGCTATGGCTGCAGGGAATGCGGCATTAGCTGCTTTAGAAAGACCTGGATTTTATGAAGAATTACAAGAAAAAACAGAACGTTTAGCACAGCCAATTCAGCAGTATATTCACGAGCAAGCACTTCCCGTGGCCTTACAAAAAATAGGATCGATGTTCACCCTGTATTTTGGAGTGAACAAAGTAGAAACCTATGGAGATTTAAAAGGTCTTGACGTGCAAGCATTCCGCCTGTTTTTTGCTTTTATGCTAGAGCAAGGAATCTACATTCCTCCCTCACAGGTAGAGGCTTGGTTCATTTCTTCTGCACATAGTGAAAAGGAAATAGATCGTACAGCTAAGGCTGTCGTGGGATTTCTAAGGGAATACTACCAAACAACAGACTCTATACATGAGACGATGAACCTATCCAAGGACTAGACAGAGATAGGCCCATGGTTGTTTCTATAGGTGATAAAACTTATTCTTTTGGAAGGCGGTACCTATTATCACATAGGTCTGGATCGGCTAACGCGGCTATCTTTTCAGGAAGCTCGTCGATATGGTTGAGCGTCATAGAGATTAGTGTATTTAAGGCTCTTTTGTCAGTCTTGAAGTTTTCAAACTCTTTCTGAACGGCTTCAACTTGCTTTTGCATCACTGGGTTGTCGTTGGCCAATTCTGAGATGCATTTCATCAGTTGCTGAATTTTAATTTCTTTTCTTTGCTCAGATGTGATTTGAGTCGTATTTGCAGTGTTCCAATTCTTAATGAGCTGCGTTATTTTAGCCTCACTCGGGTGGACAGGGGTGTCCCGGTGTATAGGCTGTTGTGTAGATTTAATGCTTTCTGTTTTCACTTTGTTCATACTTTAATTTCTCTTGCAACCTGTAATTGTAAATTGTATTTGTTTTCAATTTATTTATCAATACAAAAAATAAAAATTAATCATAACTAACTAGTCTTGAGCTTATGCTGAATGCATTGAAAAATTAGAGATCTGGCAAGGGGGCTGCTGAACTAAATTAGGCTCTGTATAATCATAAGTTATTTATTTTTAATAAGTTGCTAAATATTTAGCAGTCTTAGTTTTGGTAACTCCAAGGAGGTCTCAGTCGAGATGCTGCCCTTGATGCACAAAGTAAGTTACAAAAGAGATACTTGAAAGAAGAGTTGGAATCGCTTATTTGAAAGAGTGTGGATACTAAACAAAGAACAAAACGTCTTTCTGAGCTTCTAGGGCAACTCCTAGAAAAAACCCATGATAAGAACATGACGCTTGGGATTTTTATCAAAGGTGTGGGTTCTCAGGCTCAAGCCTTGTTTAGTTTGATATTTTCCGTCCCTTTTCTTGTTTTAGTGTCCTTGCCGGGGATATCTACTTTTTTTGGCCTAATTATTCTTTTTTTTGGTATTCGATTAGCCATTGGTAAAGAAGCATGGATACCAAAACGCCTCCAAACAGTGTCTATAGGTGGACCCAGGTTTTACAAAATTTTTAGTGCGGTATGTAAATTAGTAACTTGGATGGAAAAACTGACCCGTCCTAGGTGGGCTTGGGTATTTTCTTGGCCTTTTAGTAACACCTTGCAAGGGATTTTATTGGCTATCAATGGGTTATGTTTAGCTTTACCATTGCCTCCAGGAACGAATTTGCCACCAGCCGTAGCTGCTGCGACCCTTTCGATGGGCATACTGGAAAAAGATGGGTTATGGGTTTTGTTAGGGTATTTTTTCTTTATTACTAATGCGGCATTCTTTTTAGCATTGTTTTGGTTTGGCAAGCATATTCTTGGCTTTCTTTTGTTGAGTTCTTAGATCAGATTTCATATAATTCGCCGTAGTTTTTAATAATGGGTGTATGATGTCAGGCGTTAATGTCAAAGAAATTGAAAAAGGATTAGCTTCATACGAAAAAGGCTTTAACATCGCCGGGTATGCTTTATCCCTATTTACGAAAGCACCTGGTGAATATCGCATGATGTTTGGTTCTTTAGAAGCCATTACGGGAGTGGCCCTTTTTGCCATTGAGGGAACAAAGGCATGTTTTACAATAAATTCTACAGAACGTTCAGCAGGCTTTACAAAAGCAGTTAGTAATTTGGTCTATACAGGGCATGGCGTGGCCAATGTGGTCAGAGGTTATGTAGAAACCTTGTTTCTTCTTAGTTTACTCGGATTAATTTGGGACGTGGCGGGTTTCCGTCTGAAATATTCTGTAGAGAAAGAAGCAAACTCAGGTTCTTATCTTACGATGAATATGCTCTACGACAATATCACCTGGCTCCGCCAGGGGGTGGACAGAGCATTCACAATGCTAGGGGCTAGAACTTAAATCCCCAAGATTTTCAGCATTTTTCTTACCCTTAGCTTGAGATTTTGAGCTAAGGGTTTTTTGTTACCCTTCTTCCTCAGAAGGCACCTGCCACTGGTGCAAGGGCCGTACTTCAAGTTGGGATTCTGC
>JAGXTH010000031.1 GCA_018333475.1 Simkania sp.
CAAATTGACGATCATAAACAGCATAGTATTAATGCAATACAATGCCGTTTACGATCGCCGATTTTCGGCGCTTTGACGCGGCTCAAATGTGAAGTTATTTGTTGCGTTTGGTATTAGTCTGAGGAGGGAGAAATTTGGAGGGGAGTGAGGTGAGCTAAGAGGAATCTGATTGTAAATGGCTGATGAGGGCAAGAGCCTTTTTTTCCTCTGAACGCATTCGTTTACGGTCCTTAGCTGCAATGTCATCAAAGCCTAAAAGATGCAGCAATCCATGAATTACATAGAGTAAGGTTTCCCTATGGGGATCTCCATCATGGGCGGCTGCATATTCACAAGCTACCTTAGGACATACAAAGATTTCACCGAGGACAGAAAACGGGGAGGTATCCTGGGGAGAATCGAGGGGAATGGAAATGCAATCTGTTGGTGTTGGATCATTGAATAACTCTTTGTGCAGCTGGCCAATTTTTTTTTTGCTGACAAAATGGACAATGACTTCATTGCAGCAGACTTGTTTCTGTAATAGAAAGGCTAGGAGGTAGCGCCTTAATCTTACAGAGGCTATCTTGAGATCTTTTTGTCGGTGATGAAAGGTGATTTTCACAGAAAATTAGGGGCCTTATAGACCCCTGATGGGGAAATCAAGGCAGGATTGGGGTCTTAGGAAGACCTGTGACGCGAGTATTCTCGCCATCTTTCCATCGGCCAAGTTCACGCAGTACGTTCACACGTTCAAAACGTTTAAGAACATTGCGTTTTTTTCCACCTTTGCTGGATTTGCCATAGCTGGGGTGTCTGGACATAGATCTCTCGTTTTATGCAATTTTTGGAATAAAATAGTTCTTGGCTACATCGCCGTTAACGGCATTACTGTGCTGTTTATAACCTTGAGGAAGGTCGTCTTTTAATGGGCCAGTTTTAGGGGATGGGGCACGGCAGCGACGTGGACTGCGGTGTCGGCGCTCGGCCTGTTTACTAATTCTAACCATGGAAATGATCTCCGTAAAGATGGGCGAAATGATAGAGAGAATAGTTTATGTCGGCAAGTGAAAAGTGCTGATAGGACACCCTTTTTCTCGGTAGGCGTGGTACCGGGCTTCCAGAGCCTCCCGTCTGGGGCCGTTGGTCTGCTCATCGAATTCATAGATTATGGTGATATTAGGGCAAAAGAAGGGGGAGGTTGTGAGGTTTAAGGCATGGGAAGCTTGGTTAAGATTTTCTTTTATAGTGGTTAGGGTGATCAAAGAGGAGCAGGGGATGTGGCTTATCATGTGGGGTAAAAAGCTTTCTTTAGGCTCTTTCCAAAGGAGTTCATCTATGAATTGTAGAGCTTTTTCATCAGGAGCCACGATAAGAAAGGGCTCTTTAGCATAAAAATGTTGTGCTGCAAGAGTAGTAAGAGTGCGTACTTTTTCTTGAGTTGTTGCTGTAGGGATAAGAAAAATCTTAGTAGTCATGATTGCGTGCTTTCCGGAAGAGCGATACCACAGGAGATGAGAAAACGAAAGGTCTCTTCAGTCGTCATATCAACGGGAATGGTCTGTTTTTTGGGGGCGAGCAGTACATACCCTGAGATAGGGTGGGGTGCAGTAGGCACAAAAACACAAATCTCTGTTTCATTAAGGACATTGCGTAAGGAAGCTGGAACGTCTCCTGTGACAAGGCCTAATGCATGAGTATCTCGGTATGGAAAAGGGATGAGGACAGTTTCTTTAAAGGTAGGTTGCCCTTGATTAAGAAATGCTTTAGTGACGTCATGAGTCAGGCTATAGATCGTTTTGATAAATGGGATCTTTGTTAAGATTTTTTGAGATAAGACAACCATGTGGTGGAAAAAGAAACGTTGACCAAAGAAACCGAGTAGAAAGATGAGTATCAAAAATAGGAAAAGAACAATGAGTCGGCTGACCAGAGTGACGAGTAACTCGTGGTGAGAGACATCAATTCCTCGAGTGTTTTCATAGGAGAGAATAAAGGGTTCGATAATGCCGATAAAGGGTTGTGTCAAAAAATCAAAAAGCCAAATCACAATGAGGAGTGTGAAAGCAATGGGGAGGAGAATGATAAGGCCGGTAATAAGGTAATTTTTCATGGTGAAGCTGTTGATGAACGATCAGGAGGGATAATGACGCCACAAGAGACAATATACTTGATTGCATCCTCAGGGCGTATATCGACATAGATAAGATCTTTTTTAGAAAACATAAGTAGGAAGCCCGTAGTGGGATTAGGAGTTGTGGGGATCAATACGGAAATCAATTCTTTATCTACACCACGTGAACACATAGGGGGGGATTCTCTAGAGATGAGTCCTAGTGCGTAGATACCCTCTCTTGGAAATGGAACCATGACAACTTGTTGGAATGAATTTTTATTAGAAACGAAGAGGGTTTTGATAATATCCTGTGTTGTCTTATACACAGTATTGATAATAGGGATGCGGTGTAAGATTTGATCTCCGATATTAATTACGCTCTTAATAAATAACCATCGGGTAATCATACCTAAGAACATCGTGAAGAAAAAAATGGCGACCAAAATAGCGAGCTTAGAGAAATAGCGTAACAGCTGGTCGTGAGAGAGGAAGAGAAGGCCATTATCCGGAATAGGTACTCTATCCATGATCGTAGAGACAAATGCGTAAAAAGGGCCTGTGATAAAATTCACAATGAATGCGATGACAGCGATAGTGACCGCAAGCGGCAGCAGGATAACAAGACCTGTGATGAAATATTTTCTCATCGGCGTCTCCGTGGTTTTTTTTGATCTTTGATTGCCAGTGCCCATTTACTTTCTTGTACAATGAAATCAATTCCAACCAGACGCACGAGGATTGTTTCCCCCACTTTATAGGTTAGCCCGGTATGTTTTCCCACAAGAACTCCACGACGATCATCGTGGATAAAATAGTCATTGCCTAGGTTAGAAATATGCAGGAATCCTTCGATCATCATGGGCAGGAGTTCAAAAAGAAGGCCAAAGGGTTTAACCCGGCTAATACAAGCTTCATAAGTCCTCTGGGGATCTTCTTCATAATAATTACCTAAAAATCGTAGTTTTTTTAGATTTTTAACACTCATTTCTGCACGAAATGAAATCCGTTCCTGCTCGGAACATTTGAGAGCAATCTCATTGAGATTGGTATCGCTGGGTTGCTCATTGAAGAGTAGCCGTTGTGTGACGAGATCGCTGTAGCGTCTAATAGGGCTTGTAAAGTGGCAATAATTTTCTAAAGCAAGACCATAATGGCCGGCATTATCTGGGGAGTAAGTGGCAAGTTTCATGCTCCGAATGAATGCAACAGTAAGCTGGTAGAGAAATGGGCTGTTTTTGGCATCATCAAAGAGCCTTTGCAGATCTTGTTTAGTAGGCGTCTTTGGAATCAAAAACCCTAGACCGCGGGCGAAAGTGCAGAAATCGTCCATGTTGTCTTGCGTGGGTTCTTCATGTACTCGGAAGAGGATAGGGATTCCCTGCTTAGAAAAATGTGTTGCAATGGTTTCGTTGGCCTTAAGCATGAATTCTTCGACAAGTTGATGAGAGATATCATATTCCACAGTAGAAAAACCTGTGGGTTGCCCTTTTTTATCCACAGTAATTACAGTGTCCGGAAGGGCGAAATCGATGCTTCCACGCTCATTTCGTTTTTTCTTTAGTAAGAGACAAAGTTCCACCATGAGTTTTAGAGCTGGGGCATGGGTGCTCTTTTTTTTGCCATCGATCACAGATTTGGCTTCTTCGTAGGTAAAACGTTTTTTGCTTTTAATCACAGCGCGTACAAACTTTGCATTGATCAGATCGCCTGTCTTATTGAAAGTCATCAATACAGAAACAGTTAAGCGCATGACATTAGGTCGTAAGCTGCAAAGATGAGTAGAGAGTTCTTCCGGCAACATAGGCACGCATTTCCCTGGAAAATAGGTGGAATTGCACCTAGCATAAGCTTCTTGGTCGAGATGGGAGCTTTCTTGCACATAGTGAGCCACATCTGCGATATGGACGCCTAGGTGATAACAGCCCTTGGAATCTCGATGGAGAGATAAGGCGTCGTCATAATCTTTTGCTGTGGTTGGATCAATAGTAAAACATTCGAGATCGCGCAGATCTTCCCGTTGTTTGAGATCGGAGGATTTGATCTTAGAGCCGAAGGCACTAGCTTCTTCTATAGATTCAGGGCAGAATTCATCATGAAGATCAAATTCTTCGACCGCAGCTTTTACATCAATCGAAGGATCAGAGATATGACCGAGATGGTGACAAACCTCTCCAATAGTGGGAGAGTTTTGTTTTCCCCAGCTTTTGACTTGTAAAATGATGCGGTCGCCAACTTTTAGGGCATGTTTCTTTTCCATCTTCACAGTGACAGTTCGAGACGTGCCTAGGAGAGGCGCATGGACATAAGCAATGTCATTTGCACCCACATCGTGGATAATACCAGCTAAGTGTTTACGCCCCCGTTTGACGATATAAACGATTTTACCTTCGGGACCTTTTTCCGAAGCTAGAGATTCAGGGGCGATATCTACTTCAACTTCATCACCGTCAACGGCATCAGCCATGAGATGTTTTGGAATAAAGATATCTTTGGGAGACTCGATACGGCTAGAGGGAATAACAAATCCAAAACCTCGTGGGTGGACTCGAAGAGTGCCTCGAAGGTATTCTGAAGTGATTTTTTTTAGCCATAATTGCTTTTTGCGTTGTTCTATTTTTTTTTCTTTGATGAGCTCATCGATGGCTTTACGCCCAAGATCATACAAAGATGGGGGGATATTAAGACGTTTTAAAAGAGCAGCGCTACCGATGGGATCGTACCGGCGCCCTTCCATGTATTGTAAGAGGGTTCGTTTAAGGTTATTTAGTATGCGTTCTGTTTTTTTCATTATGTTCTGTTTAATTGTTTAGTATTATAGCAGTGGCTATGCGAATCCCATGAGTGCTATTTTGATTAAAATAGGTTCCAGTAGAACCACAACCGAAAGATGGGTGGAGAAATGATTGCTGTTCTTATGTAGGTCCTTAAGGTTCGCAATAGCCATACTCATAAAAATCCCCGTAATTTCAATGTTTCCATCAAAGGATCAATGCCAGTAAATACCATACCATGAATATCTACTCTAGTGGCGGCATCAATGAAATCGGGAATATCATCTGTATAAAAGCAGTGAGAAGTTGGAGAATCTGTTTTTTTAAGAGCTGCTCGGAAGATGGTCTCTTCCGGTTTTATGGAGCCCACTTGGTAGGAGAGAATATAGTCATCAAATGGGGCTAGCATTTCTGGATAGTGTCGGCGCACGTAGGAAAAATGGGCCTCGTTGGTGTTTGATAGGATAAAAAGACGATGGCCTTTGCGTTTAAGTTCAGTCAATAGTGGAAGAATAGCTCGGTTAGGATTGAAGATATCAGAAGCTGCTTCTAAAAGAGTTTCAACAGAGACGTTTTTATTTGCTAAATCGCAGAAGTGTTTATGAAATTCTAAAGTGTTAATTCCTCCCTTTTCATAGAGGTTCCCCAAGCCTTTATCTCTTAATTCTCCTTGGATAACGAGGGGAGGGAGAGAGAGCACGCTACCAATTTGTTGGCACATTCTAGCAAAGCTGAAGAATAAAAGGACATTACCCATGTCAAAAAACACCGTTTTTCTTGCAGAAGTTGTCATGGTTTGCCTAGGAGCTCGTTTTTTCGTGTATATTTATGAATATAGCACACATTCTTATAAGGAGATGTGAAGTTGAAGTAGATCTACAAGCCATAAGTATCTCTCAAAATTTCTTTAGCATCAGAGACTGTGCTATCGATTACCATACCCCAAAAGGGATCGAAATGAAAGGATCGATTCTCATTGTTCAAAGAAATACAAAGCCAGACATGTTTTCCTTGAACCCCATGAATCGAAAGAATTTTCCGAACTAATTGAATCGAGTCGATGGGTAAAATTCCTTCTAAACGTATTTTTTCAAGGAAGTAGTAGGCAGCAAAAGCAAAATGACGGCATAGGCCTGCCTTTTGCTGAACAAAAAGCTCAATCGATATCTCTTCACTAGGATTTTGGTGAACGATGCTTTCGATAATATTGCGGTGGCAAAACCGTAAATCAAATACTTGATTTCTTAAATAGCAAGAAAGATCGAGTAAAATAAGGTCTGTTTCTTTAGAGGAAAGACCTTGTTTCCAGTTTTCATAATGCGCAGCAAGGAGCGGTGAGTTGTTTTGTTCTAAGTAAAGAGTTTCACGAGACTTAGGTTCACTAGATTCCCAAACAATCGCAGGTTGAGTTGTATCAAATAGCATAAGAGCCTGGTTAACAATATGGTATTTACAAAAAAATTGATAAATTAAAAAACACGGGCAATTAAAAACACACATTGGCATTATTGCAATTTATTGTGTACATCATCATTTTTAATATAAAAATATAATGGATTGTTTATGTCAATGGTGCAAAATACTATAAATGCAGATTCTGCTAATGCCGGCTTAGCCCAACCCCTACCTAGAGAACTTTCCCAGATTGACCAGAGGATCGCTTCTTTAAGAAAACGACTCTTGAGCGTAACCTGCTCTCAGCAAACAACCTGCACCGACACAGCCATGCTCCAGAAGAAAAGCGCAATAGAATCACGCCTTGCAGCACTCAAAGGAGATTATTACCAAGATCCTAAGTCTCTTTTAGATCAAGTATCCAAACAGGCTGAAAAAGATCCCACACAACAAAAGAGATTTGAGGACCTACGATCCGAGTACGAACATCTCAAACAGGAACTCTCAGAGATTCATCAAGCAATAGAAGCAGAGCAACACCCTCAAAGAAAACACCACATCGAAAAAGAACTTCTAGAGCTTTGCGGCAGTGGATACGGGGACGAAAATAGTCTTCTATCTAGAGCCTGGCGTGCCTACAAAGCTGGACAGGGCACTAAAGAGGCATACGATCAATTAGAAGCTCATGGACAAGCCCTATACAAAGAAAAAGCAAAGATTGGAGCAGAAGTTTCCTCAGCAGAATCTTTGAGTATCTCACACCCTGCGAAAAGGGACTTAGAGATGTCGATCGATGCACTCCTACAACAACGAGCAAAAGTAGCAGCCTTTGAAGAGGGTCTAACGAGCTGGTGTGAAAGAGAAAAATACTCTTCGGAATACAGCGCACGGCTCACAGTTGCGGATAGGATACGTAGCTGTTATAGAGAAGGGAAGACTGACTTAGATTTAGAAAGCTTAAGAGAGACCTCACTGCCAAAAGTTATTGGCCAGCTCGTGCAGCTCACTAGACTCGATGTCTCTAGCAACCTGCTCCAAAGCTTGCCGGCAGAGATCGGCCAGCTCGTGCAGCTCACTAGACTCGATATCTCTGGCAACCACCTCCAAAGCTTGCCGGCAGAGATCGGTCAGCTGGGGCAGCTTACTAAACTCTATGTCGGTAGAAACCATCTCCAAAGCTTGCCTAGAGAGATCGGCCAGTTCGTGCAGCTCACTAGACTTGATGTCTCTAACAACCACCTCCAAAGCTTGCCGGCAGAGATCGGCCAGCTGGGGCAGCTTACTGAACTCTATGTCCCTAACAACCACCTCCAAAGCTTGCCTAGAGAGATCGGCCAGCTGGGGCAGCTTACTGAACTCTATGTCCCTAACAACCACCTCCAAAGCTTGCCTAGAGAGATCGGCCAGCTCAGGCAGCTCACTAGACTCGATGTCTCTAGCAACCTACTCCAAAGCTTGCCTAGAGAGATTGGCCAGCTCGTGCAGCTCACTAGACTCGATGTCTCTAGCAACCTGCTCCAAAGCTTGCCGGCATGGATCGGCCAACTCGGGCAGCTCACTACACTCTATCTCGGTAGAAACCACCTCCAAAGCTTGCCGGCATGGATCGGCCAACTCGGGCAGCTTACTGAACTCTATGTCCCTAACAACCGACTCCAAAGCTTGCCTAGAGAGATCGGCCAGCTCAGGCAGCTCACTGCACTCATGCTCTCTAGCAACCAGCTCCAAAGCTTGCCTAGAGAGATCGGCCAGCTCGGGCAGCTCACTACACTCAATGTCTCTTTCAACCAGCTCCAAAGCTTGCCTAGAGAGATTGGCCAGCTCGTGCAGCTTACTACACTCGTGCTCTCTTTCAACCAGCTCCAAAGCTTCCCTAGAGAGATCGACCAACTCGTGCAGCTCACTACACTCTATGTCGGTGGAAACCAGCTCCAAAGTTTGCCGGCAATATTGGCACGGCTACAGAGAACTTGTACCATTGATGCAGAAGGTAATCATCTTGCCCTAGGAGCGGTCCAAGCGTTTCAGCAAGAAATTGCAAGACAGCAGGCTACCAATGCAACCTTA
>JAGXTH010000032.1 GCA_018333475.1 Simkania sp.
AAAATGGCCATTTTTACGTTTGCATTTTTCTGATTCCTACAGGGAGCTCTCGGCGACTTGATTGCCGATCGTTTCTCCGGATCGTTATTGTGCCTTGGGCAATGGGAAAGCCGGCAGCGTAATGCCATTTCCTCTCCCAACTGTTTGGCTATACACCCGAAAGCTGTCGACAAATTGACGATCATAAACAGCATAGTATTAATGCAATACAATGCCGTTTACGATCGCCGATTTTCGGCACTTTAACGCGGCTCAAATATGAAGTTATTTGTTGCGTTTGGTATAATCCACAAAAGCGACGAACCCAGGTTTTAGTACAGCTTCTAAATCTCGTTATCCAAAATCTTCTGCCGGTAACCGGCCATGAATTCGATCATAAAATGGAGATTATGGGCAGAAGCTAAACTCTGGGCTGGAATTTCACTCGCTTTAAACAAGTGATGTAAATAACCGATATGGAACCGTCTACAGGTAGGACAAGTGCATGCTGGGTCTATTGGCGTAAAATCTTGAGCATAACACGTTTTCGTTAAATTCAGAGGACCTTGTTTTGTTAGAACAATTCCATGACGAGCAGCTCTTGTAGGATACGAACTATCGAACGTATCAAGTCCAAAAGGAATGCATCGCTCAATCGAAGAGAGATCCCCGATTCCTAACAAATGCTGAGGTTTATCCAAAGGCAAATGGGGAAGGGTGAGAGCAAGCATAGCAATCATCTCCTCTCTAGTTTTTCCAAAACTCCCTCCAATAGCATATCCATCAAAAGGTCTCGCTGCTAAAAATTCACAACTTTCCTTACGCAACGCAAGGTCTGTGCCTCCATGGACCACCGCGTAAATAGCCTGTCCTTGAGGGTTTTTTAAGTGTGTTTGTAAAGAACGTTCCTCCCAGCGGTGAGTTCTCTCAAAACTACGCCTAAGAGCAGCTGGATCGATATGATAAGGAGGTAATTCATCCAAGGGAATGATGATATCAGCCCCCAAATCCTTCTGGGCTTCGATGGAACTTTCAGGCGTTAAAAGGATTTTTTTTCCGTCTCGGTAAGAACGAAAAAATACCCCTTCTTCAGTGATCTTAAGCACAGTTCCATTGGTTTTTCTTGTGCCTCTACTCTTGAGTTCATCTGCTACAGAGCCATAAGCCAAGCTGAAGACCTGAAATCCCCCTGAATCCGTGATGATAGGACCCTTTCTTTGAATGAACTTATGCAAGCCTCCTGCAGCTTTGACAACATGCGGTCCTGGCTGTAGCAACATGTGGTAAGTATTGCAGAACATGAGCTGAAGACCACTTTCATTCACCACATGGTTATCTAACGCTTTTAAAGTGCCATTCGTTCCGACTGCTACAAATCCAGGTGTATCGATAATGCCATGAGGGGTATGGATTCTACCCACCCGTGCACGCGATTTTTTCGATGTATGAAGCACTTCAAAAAAAAAGCTCATGCAACCTCTTCTGATCTAACTGGCAGAAATTTCTTAAACAATGCAGTACAAGAAGCTGCACAAACCGCTATAATCACCTTAACAAAAAAGCTCATCACCATAATCGATACTAAGTGATCGATCACTCCGGAAAGCCCAAGAAACGTAAAGAGCAGAGTATCGATGGCTTGAGAAACAATAAGGGAAATCGTCGTTCTTCTAGAAAGATATTTCCCATGAAAATACCTGCGTAGCCATCCGTAAAAACGAACATCGAATTGCTGCACAATAAAAAATGAGGCCAGTGAAGCAAGAAGAATCCTTGGGCTATGTGATAAAATCGTGTTGTATGCACCCTGGGACCAATCACTCATAGAGGGTAGATAGGTTAGGTGTATTTTGGATAGGACTGCAAAAGCCAGCATAGAGGCAAAAGAAAGAAAAATAGCCCGCTTGGCATATAAGGCTCCAAAATATTCCTGCAGCAAATTGAGTCCTAAAACCACCCCAAGAATGAAGATATCACAACAGGTGACCTGTAAAGAAAACAGCGGAATTTGCTTAAGGACAAAAAGATTAGCCAACACTGCCTGCAGTGCAATCCAGGTGATTAAAGCCTCTTTGCCCAATCGAAGAGCGCCAATGGTAAAAGCGACAATAAGCAGTAGATGAAAAAAAAATAAAAATTCATTCAACATGCCGAAGAAGGTAGCACATTTCTCTATTGAGCCTCAAAGGTGAATTTAAGGGTTTTATAATAGATTTTTTTTGAATTCACCCTCACCTAGGGAGGTTGATCATTTTTTTACAGGTCTTTGAATCCATCAAGGCATAAACAGGCCCATAACAGACCTGCTATTACAGGAATACTTAAGAAAACTTTGCTTTGTCTTTAGCGATTTTGTCGATGAGAAGCTCTGCTGAATGCAAAATTTCCGTTTCAGCATTTTTTGGAAGCAGCAAATTCGTATCCTCGAGAAAAGCACCTGCATCGAGATAGATAGCTTTTCCCGCAATGAATCCAATATTGCGATGCAAGTGCCACCGGTCATTATCAGCTATTCCAACAGAGCAGCGCTCTGCAATAAGCATCAAAGCCTTGGAAAGCAAGATATTAGCTTCTTGCATCTCCCCTTTTTGCAATAGATCATTGATCCGTTTAGGAAGGATCGTATCTGCTTTTTTTTGTACGACGAAAGCTGCTGATTTAAGATCAATGGTGTGCTTGCAATGAATAGGATTAAAAACATTCAACGATGTAATACCAGATTTTTTGCCATTGAGATAGGCCCCTACAAGGCCACAAGGTTCCTTAAAACGCTGAAAAGCTAGTGCATAGGATTTTACAGGACTTTCTCTTGACTGAAGCTGTCTTTCTGTCATAGCTGGGAGAAGCGATGTTGGACAATGTAAATGTTTAGCTACGTCATGCCACGTGGACCTAAAGTCAAAAAACTTGAGAACCCACTTACTATCCTCACTTAAAAAAACCCAACTCTGCCCCCCCTTATCATAATAATGAAAAGATTGAGATAAAATCTCTTCGATATTTGGCGCCTCTTCAAATTCCCATTCTGCATGATAAGGAAGCACCGAAACAAGACGATCTGTAGAGAAATGATACGTTTCTCTCCTTGCAAAAGCAGCAAGAACCACAGCAAAAACAGCCGTAATACAAAACCAGATCGCATTGCGTAAGTAAGACATAGAGACAAGTATAAAAAGTTATCCTGTTTTAAAAGAACTAAAAAAACAGCCGACCTTCATGAAACTAAGGAAAGAGATCTCATTTCTCGTAAAACACAAAACCAGGCGCATTTGCCCTCTAAAAAATAGATGTCAGTCGACTTCGCGGACGGTCTCTTGGGATCGTGTCATTTTCATGAGAGCAAGGGTGATAGGTCGTTTAAGAGCATCTTCAGTGTGATTACTCCCTTGCCTAAAGGCAAAGGCTTCTAGGGATCGCTCCCAGGCCATCTAATCCGAGGGCCAAAATGTTCTGCGCTGCGTTGAAATCCCTTGTCGCTTTATACCCACATTGAGAACAGCTATGTTCTCTTTCGGAAAGCTTTTTTACTTCCCGATGCTTGCATTGACTGCATGTTTGTGTTGTATAGGCAGGG
>JAGXTH010000033.1 GCA_018333475.1 Simkania sp.
ACCAAACGCAATAAATAATTTCATATTTGAGCTGCGTGAAAGCTGTCGACAAATTGACGATCGTAAACGGCATAGTATTAATGCAATACAATGCCGTTTACGATCGCCGATTTTCGGCGCTTTGACGCGGCTCAAATGCGAAGTTATTTGTTGCGTTTGGTATTAGTTTTTAGTTGTAAGCTTTTGCAGGTTATGGTTCTCTAGCTCACTTTGCGAGTTTTCAAAAAGATGGAAATTATGAAAAAATTGCTGTGTGCGTTTCTAGTGTTGAGTTCTAGCTGTTTTGCTAAGGAGCAGGTAGATCTACTCATTAGCAAAGAGGAGATTGCGGAAAAAATTGCAGAGGTTGCAGCCCAAATCAATCACGAATATCAAGGGGAAGAACTTACCGTGATTATGGTTATGAAGGGGGCGGTTTATGTTGCTACAGATCTTACAAAAAAGATTACAGTTCCTTGTTCATTGGAATATGTAAAAGCTAGCAGCTACGGGAAAAATGGTACACAACGCGGAGAGCTCACTCTCCAGGGGGTAGATTTCCTAGATTTGACAGATAAGAATATTCTAATTATCGACGATGTTTTTGATTCAGGTCACACGATGTTTTCTATCATAAATATCCTTAAGAACAAAAAACCAAAGAGCATCAAAACTTTAGTTCTTTTGATCAAACAGATTCCTCGAACGATTTCCTATGTTCCCGACTACTGCTTATTTACTATCGGCAACGAATTTGTTGTAGGATACGGTCTTGATTACAAGGAAAGGTACCGAGGTTTAGAAGGTATTTATACTCTTTCATTAGAGTAACTTTCTCAATAGAACAGAGTCTTTAATAAAGATCGTGCTAACTTTTTAAGGAGTTAGCGTAATTTAAGGGACTGTGAAATAATAAAGTAATACCAAACGCAATAAATAATTTCATATTTGAGCTGCGTGAAAGCTGTCGACAAATTGACGATCGTAAACAGCATAGTATTAATGCAATACAATGCCGTTTACGATCGCCGATTTTAGGCGATTTCGCGCAGCTCAAATGGTTTACTTTATTATTTCACAGTCCCTAAACTAAAACATCGACTAGTTCATGTTTAGGGTTGTTTTTGATGCTGTATTGTTTGTCCCACTGGCTAGTGAATAGTGCAATAGGGCGGCCTTGTCTGTCTTGTACGATGACGGAACCGGAGGATTTCGCAAACGTTTTGATATCTCCTAAAATCCAAGCGCTACACTGGTAGGGGAGAGAAGAAAGGACTGTCTCGACACCATATTCATCTTTTAAGCGGTATTGCATGACCTCAAATTGCAATTGCCCTACGGCTGCAAAAATAAGATCCCCTGTTCGATCGGTGGAATGGAATACTTGAATGGCACCTTCATTGGAAAGCTGTAAGATACCTTTGTCAAAAGATTTTCTTTTACCAACATCTTTGGGATGGAGTTTTGCAAAAATCTCAGGTTGGAATTGAGGAAGAGGTTTAAAATTAAATCCTCCAGTCATCGAGATCGTATCTCCAATAGCGAATAATCCTGGGTTAATCACTCCGATGATGTCTCCTGGATAGGCAAAATCGATGGTGGTTCTCTCTCCAGCTAACATACCATGAGGTCGCGTGAGACGGAGTTCTCTGCCCAGACGGTGATTTTTTACAAGAAGATCTCTTTCAAAACGACCAGAGCAAATACGTATAAAAGCCATGCTATCTCGGTGGCGGCGGTCCATATTCGCTTGGAGTTTGAATACGTAGCCACTGAAGGGTGTGGTTATGGGATCAATGGTGATCTCTTTTCCATTAAGGTCGGTGGCTAAACGGGCATGGGGACAGGGGGCAAGATGGATAAAGGCATCAAAGAAAGGCTCCACGCCAAAATTTGTCAAAGCAGAAGCAAAGAACACTGGAGTCACTTCTCCAGCTAGGAATTTTTCAGTAGAGAAGGGGTTGCCTGCCAGTTCTAATAGATCCAATTCTTGAAGCACTTGTTGATAGTGTTCATCACCTAGCTTATCCTTAGTTTCTTGGCTGTGTAAAGGATAACGGGCAATACTTGCTTTTTGGGCCCCTCCGTGAGAAGTTTTCGTAAAAAATAGACATTCATTTGTCATTCGATCGACAACACCTTGGAACTCTTTTCCAGTTCCAATCGGCCAATTCATGGCCGAAGAGTGAATTTGCAGAACGTTTTCTACTTCATTCATGAGTTCAAGAGGGTCGCGTCCTGGCATATCCATTTTATTCATAAATGTGAGTACGGGAATTTTTCTAAGACGGCATATTTCAAAGAGTTTGCGCGTTTGTTTTTCGACGCCTTTAGAAGCATCGATGACCATGATAGCGCAGTCAGCAGCAGTGAGCGTCCGATAAGTGTCCTCTGAGAAATCTTCGTGGCCAGGTGTGTCTAGAACGTTGATAATTGTGTTTTTATAGGTGAATTGCATGGCTGAAGAGGTGATGGAGATCCCTCTTTCTTGTTCCATAGCCATCCAGTCCGAAGCTGCAGCCTTACGCCCCTTACGCCCTTTAACCATACCAGCAGTGAGAAGCATGCCAGAATAGAGAAGAAGTTTTTCTGTTAGAGTGGTTTTTCCAGCATCGGGGTGACTGATGATGGCAAATGTACGTCTTTTAGCGACTGCTTCTTGAATAGAAGATTGTTCATCCATGGTGTATTGATTTAAGCTTTTTTTATAGGAATGTCTTGAGTTAACTAGGATACGTAAGGAGAGGATCTATGGGAAGTCCTTTTTCATAGGGGCTGTAAATAATTGTTTGAAGTACTTCTCTATATAGGCCTCTTTAAATGGGATGCTTCGACATCCAATATAAGTGTCTGGTCGGATAATGTAAGCCGCTGTTTTTTTCACTCTATAGATCCTATGGGCTGTATAAGAGGGATCCAGCATTACGCGTATATTGGACGAGAGCTCTACAGGGAGTGGCTCATGCATGATCAGTAGCGAGGCGATTTGCTGTGGATAAAGAGTAGCTACCTGAGCTGAAATCGATAGAAGACGTCGTAATTCTGCAGGGGTTGAATGGGGGCCACTAAATAAGAGTAGGTGATGAGTTGTTGTATTAGCCAAAAGTGTATAGAGATCTGTTGCGATGTTTTGATCGAGTAACTGGGCATTAGGAGCGCGTACCCCAGCTTTAGGACCTGAATAGAAGGGACCAGCATCGATCACAATAGGGCTCTTACGGTAACAAATAGCAATTTGAGAGATGGCTCTGGTGAGTTGCTTTTGAATGAATGGGTAACGCATGATCCACGACATCAGAAGATTACGAAGAACAATAGCTACAGGGTTTTTTAGAGTAGCCATATGAGAGGCTAATTTTGTGGTTTTTAATAGCTTCTTGCCGACGGTATGTCGTTCTTGACTGTAGCTTGCTAGAAGGGTTGGATCTGCTTTGCCCTGATGTACTAAGGCTAGCTTCCAAGCAAGGTTAAAGGCATCTTGCAAGCCAGTATTCATTCCTTGCCCGCCGACTGGGCTATGGATATGAGCGGCATCTCCTACGAGGAAGATTCTTTCTTTATGGTACTCTTTTGACATGCGGCTATTGATACTAAAGTGCGTCATCCAGATAGGGTCTCTGACTGCGGCATGAGAACCTGCGTATTTGCTGAGCATGGCTTGAATTTCTTTCATAGTAGGATCGGGAATGCTCTCTGATGAGGGTGGTTGGTCGGGGTGTTTGAGAAAATTACGGCATCGTTTGAGTTGAAAAATAAGGCGATAACGATGGTTTTCTGGCAAAGGAACGGCAGCCAGAACTCCATCTGCATTTAGGAAGATATAGAGCTGATTATGTGGGTAATTCCAATCAATATGTACATCGGCTAGGGAAAAGAGGTCTGAAAAAAAGGTTCCCTTAAAGGGGAGATGTAAGGCTTTGCGTACGGTACTATGAGCACCGTCACAACCGATAGTCCAAGATGTTCTTAATCTTTCTTCCTCTCCTGAAATACAAGAGCGAAGGGTCGCCACTGTCCCGAGTGGGTCCTGTTGTACAGCGAGTAATTCGATATTATGTTCTACATGTACACCTAAAGAAGAGAGGTGCCTGGTTAAGATTTGCTCAGTTTTGCTTTGTTCTAGGCTAAGGGCAAAACGAAAGGGGGAGTCGATATGATCAAAGGTCATATGGGCTATAAGGTGACAATTGCTTATATCGTTGACGGCTCTTAATGGTAGACCTTCAGCTAAAAAGAATTTGACAATGCCGATATGTTGAAAGATTTCCAAGGTTCTAGCTTGAATAATGATCGCCTTGGAGAGCGCAGAAGGAGAAGGGTTTTTATCGATGATTCGACAGGAGAGGCCGTGACGAACCAACATACTCGCCATCAGTAATCCTGATGGACCTGCTCCTACGATAAGGGCATCTATTGAGTTCATGGAGATCCTTTATATTGGAGCTCTTTCGAAACTAAGGCTTCGTCGATTTTAGGGTTCTTTTGAGTCTTTTTTCGACCCTTTTCTTTGGGGTAATATCAACATTCATATATTACCCCAAAGAAAAGGGTCGAAAAAAGACTCAAAAGAACCCTAAAATCGACTGAAGTTTAGTTTCAAAAGAGCTCTATTATCATCCCAGGTCAGCAAGAGGCGCGGTACTGAATTAGGTCGTATCCATTCAAATATAAAATAAGGATGGAATAGTCAAATAAACTATTCAAAAAATAGAAAAAATTGTCACACTCTATTGCTAATTTCGGTGTGTGGTGAATGGGGGAATTTATCCTTCATTATTAAAGACATAGATGGGATCTCATGGTGATTTTTTGTTAAAAAGACTGTCGCGATTATTTTCTGTAAAAAAAAGATCTAGAACTATCAACCTCTATCCACGTGGTGATCTATACGACCTAAAGCAGATTTATGATAAACTCAACGAGCGCTACTTTTGTAACCAAGTAGATCTACATATTACATGGTTTGGGAATAAGAAATTTAGGCCTCGTTCACGCATTAGATTAGGATCGTATCATCCGCAACATCGGATGATTAAGGTCCATCGGGTGTTGGATCAAGCGCATGTTCCTGAATATGCCGTGTCTTTTGTTGTGTATCATGAAATGTTACATCACGTATTACCCCCTATACAAAAAAAGAAGGGGAGAAGGCATATCCATCATCGAGAATTTCTCGTTAGGGAAAAACAATTTCAGGAGTATACCTTAGCAAAAGAGTTTAGAGTTGTTTTAAAAACCATCTTGTTTAAGTGATTTATATGGCCATGCATACGTTAAAGACAGAGAATGTAGTTAATATACAACTTGGGCAGAATATTGAATTGTATATTGAACGTTTAGGCATCAATGGAGAAGGGGTTGCGCATTGGCACGGTTTCACAGTTTTTATAGAAGGGGCTCTACCTGGAGAAACGGTTCTTGCCACTTTGTACGAAAAACGAAAACAGTTTGGACGAGCTAAACTCATCAAACAGGTAGTGAGTTCTCCGCATAGGATTGATGCTCCTTGTCCTCTATTTTCTAGATGTGGGGGGTGTCAGTTAATGCACCTAGAATATGCCCAGCAGCTAGAAACAAAAAGAGAGCGTGTGGTGGATGCACTTGAACGTATAGGAAAGATTTTCGATGTGGAGGTCTTGCCTTGTGAGCCTTCCCCATCTCCGCTTGCATATAGAAATAAAATTCAATTGCCTTGCACATCTGGAGAATCGACGATTCGCTTAGGGCTCTATGCGCGTAACACACACGATCTTGTCATAGTTGACAAGTGCTATATTCATTGTCATTTAGGGGAAAAGGCATTTCAAAAGATTCAGAGCATTCTTCAGACCTCCTCGTTTAGTGCCTATGACCAGCACACAGGAAATGGTGAACTGAAGCATGTGCTCATTAAAACAGCTGTATATTCAGGGCAGGTTTTAGTGACTATAGTGACGAAGACAGAAGGTCCGATATTTTTACCCATGTTGGCACAACAGATGATGGAAGCTGTGCCTGAGATCCGTGGTGTTGTGCAGAACATAAACCCAGCCAAGAATAATGTCGTTTTAGGGACACAATATCGAACTCTTGCAGGAGAAGATTTTATTGAGGAAAAACTGCTCGGATTGTGTTTTAAAGTGTCTTCGGCATCTTTTTTTCAAGTCAATCCTGCTCAGGCAGAAAAATTGTACAGGAAGGCTCTTGAATTTGCGGCTTTGACGGGTAACGAAACTGTACTAGATGCCTATTGCGGTGTAGGTACCCTATCATTGATCTTTGCCAGCCAGGCTAAAGAAGTCATTGGTGTGGAGTGTGTTCCAGAAGCTATTGCGGATGCGCAAGAAAATGCGCGCCGCAATGGGATACGTAATGTACATTTTGCCTGTACAGAAGCAGAGGAATGGATTTCTACATTTACTGAAATCGATGTTGCCGTACTCAACCCTCCTAGAAAGGGTTGTGAGCGCCAGTTTTTAGAAAAAGTCATCCTATTACAGCCTCGAAGCATTGTTTATATTTCTTGTGATCCAGCTACATTGGCTAGAGATTTGCTATTTCTTAGCAGCAAGGGTTATAAGATTGATGCTGTACAACCTTTTGATATGTTTCCACAAACCGCGCATGTGGAGTGTGTGGTTCGGATGAGCCTTCATTCCACGCCAAGAGCGCATTATGAGAGTGAATAGGATGTGCAAGATGTCTAAAGTGCTTTTTTAAAGATCAAGGTGCTTAAAATCTCTTCTAAGCACCTTTTTATGAAATGGGTCGGACTTATTTACAAGTAGAGCAAGAGCTTTTTTTTGTTTTTGCTTTTGTCTTTGTTTTTTTTGCTGCAGTGGCTTTTTTAGCTGGTGCTGCTTTTTTTTTCTTAGCCATATATTCCTCCATGAAAGTTATGGTTTTAACTTTTCTATAGTCAATATGAACATTTGAGTGAAAATATTTTTTTTATGGAGAAAAAAAAGACGCGAAGCTCAGCTCCTTAACGAAGGGGATCAGTCATGCAGAGTTTTCTCAGGAGCTGCTGGTGATTGATGTAATCTGGATAATCGATGCATCAAAAGTGCATCAGCTAAAACAAGAGCTGCCATTGCTTCTACAACAGGTACAGCGCGGATGGCTACACAAGGGTCATGACGTGCGCCTTGCGGTAGTGTAAGAATGGTTTCTTTTTTGTTAAGGTTGAGCGTGGATTGATTTTTTCTTATGCTTGAAGGAGGTTTAAAAGCTACGCGTAATAACAAAGGTTGACCGCAAGAAATGCCACCAAGGGTGCCTCCAGCATGGTTGCTTTTTAATGTAATGGAACCATTTTCATCAGTTTCAAAAAGATCATTGTGTTGCGAGCCTCGCATTGTAGCAGATGCAAACCCTTCACCAAACTCGATGCCTTTGGATGCGGGGAGAGAGAGCATGGCCTTGGCCAAGTTTGCTTCAAGTTTTTCATAGATAGGATCGCCAAGGCCTACAGGGAGTGGCGAGCTGCTCAGTTCGACGACTCCACCGATAGAGTCTCCATCATTACGCACAGCGTCGATAAGAGACATCATCTCATAGGCAGCTTTAGGGTCTGGGCAAAATAGCGGGTTGTTATGAATTTCTTTTAAGAGAACAGTTTGAGCTTGGATATGACCTACTTGTTTTAGATAGGCATAGAGTGTGATGCCTTCTTCAGAGAGTAGTTTTTTAGCGATAACTCCTGCAGCAACTCTTGCTGCAGTTTCCCTAGCAGAGGCTCTACCTCCACCCCTGTAATCGAAGATGCCATATTTAGTGAGATAGGTAAAATTTGCATGACCGGGTCGAAGCAAACTTTTGAGGGTAGTGTATTGAGAAGGATCTGCTGTTTCATTAGAAATCAGAAGGGAGATGGGTGCACCCGTTGTGATATTTTCGAATACACCAGAGAGAATTGTCACTTGGTCAGACTCTTTTCTTGGGGATGTATAGGGAGACAGGCCAGAACGTCTACGAACAAGATCTTGCATGATCTCTTCTTCAGAGATATTGACCCCAGCTGGGCATCCATCGATCACAACGCCAATGGCAGGACCATGAGATTCGCCCCAAGTAGTGATTTTAAACAGGTTGCCAAAGGAATTACTAGCCATGAAAACCCCATACATTAGAGATTTCGGTCATGATATCCTCAATCGGTTGATGAGCAACACGAATTTTGTAATTTGCGATGGAAAGGTAATGCGATAGCCTTTCCTCATAGAAATGTTCAGGATTTTTGACAAAAGAGGGGAGACCTTTTATTCGCCATCTATTTTCTAAGGTTAAGCGATCTACATCGAGAAATAGGAGGGTTCCTAGATTTTGAAGATGGATAAGGTTCTCTTGGTCAAGCAACGCACCTCCACCGACAGCAATGATGCTTGGAGAACGATTTTTAAGTGAAAGAATGATCTGTTTTTCAAGAGTTCGAAATAATTGTACACCGTATATCTGTGCAATGTCCCTGCAACAAAGCGCTGTCCCATGTAATGCTTCAACTAAAGCATCTGTGTCAAAACAGGGAATCCCTAAATGTTCAGCAAGACGTTTAGCTAGGGTACTTTTACCTGACCCCGGAAATCCGAAGAGAATTAGGGGTGGGTGCAGAGATTGCATGACCTAGCTCCTGTAAGTGCTGAACAAATTGTGGGTAGCTCTTGTTGATACAGTGGGTGTTTTCAATAGTTGATGGCCCATGTGCTCTTAATGCAGCAACACATAGAGCCATGGCAACTCTATGGTCGTTATGGCTTAAAAGAGAAGCTCCCTCTAAACAAGAAGGATAAATAGTTAGTGTATCATGAGTCATTTTGATTTTTGCACGCATTTTAGAGAGCTCTTGGCTCATCGTTAATAAACGATCCGATTCTTTGTATCTAGCAGAACGCGCATTGATGAGCTTAGTGGGAGAAGTAGCGTAACAGGCAAGAACAGAGAGAATGGGTATAGCATCGATAAATAAGTTCACATCGATTTCACCCCCTAATAAAATAGTGCCTTGGGAAACAGTGAGGCTGTTTTCTGTAAAATGAAAAGAACCTCCTTGTTTTTGGAGGTGGGTAAAGAGTTCTTTATCTCCCTGTGGATCATCCATGGAAAGATGATGCAAAGTAGTAGGATGCCCGGTGATCAGGCTGGCTGCCATAGGAAAGGCAGCAGAACTAAAATCTCCGGGGACGGTGAAATCAAAACCTTTAAGACGTAAGGAGCCAGGAATACGATAATATCCGTAATCAAGACGTTCTATCACAGTTCCAAACCTCTGCAGCCACCATAATGTGAGATCGATCCAAGGCTGTTCACAAGGGTCATGGACAAAGAGTTCAGAAGATCCAGATAAAAATGAAAGAGCCATTAATAATCCAGAAACGGGTTGTGAATCGGTACCTGTAAGCGAGGCTGTTCCTGAGTGGATAGGTCCACAGATTTTCACTGGTGCAAATCGCGGATTTCCTAAGTAATGCGTTGTAGCACCAAGTTGATGGAGTGCATCTATAAGAGGAGAAATAGGGCGATTGGATGTAATAGAATTATCGCCTGTCAAAACGATAGGATAAGGGGAAATGGCTGCTATAGCTGTGATGAAACGTAACACTTGCCCTGAATTACCAACGTTTAAGGTGCAGTGCGGTGGGGATAAGATCCCTGCTGTTCCTTGAACAACTAGAGTATCGCCTTTTTTTTCTACTCTAGCTCCTAAAGAAGAGATGGCTTGTATCATGGCCTCAGTATCTGGAGAAGGTAGAAAGTTACGGATAGTCGATCGTCCCTCAGCCATTAAGCTAAACAATAAAGCGCGCATAGTGTGAGATTTAGACGGGGGGATCGTTATGTGTTGCATAGTATGGATATAGCCTCTTCGATCAACTTTTCCTCAACAGTACGGCAGAATTGCCCATCAAATGGTAAAGGATGACCGATACTTCCAAGAAGGACAAAGCGAATTTTGGATCTTAGACATTTTTTGTCAGAAAATAGTGCCTGATGGATTTTTTTGGTTTGTAGGGATGGGGGAGAGGGAAAGCGAGTTAACAGATGTTCAATAGTATCGAACTCTTCACGAGATAGATAGCCTAGGCGATGACTAAGCCAACTTTCAGCGCGCATACCCGCGGCAATAGCAAAGCCATGAGGAATTCGATAGTCACTTGCAATTTCCAGTGCATGGCCAATAGTATGCCCAAAATTTAGAATCCGTCTTTGCCCCTTCTCTGTAAAATCACTCTCCACAATCGTTTGTTTAATAGAGCAACTTTGTCGAATGATCTCGAGGATAGGTAGATTATCTTGAATGTCCTCGATGAGTTGTGGAGATGCTATAAAAGCATACTTATAGACTTCGGCCATCCCATTGAGAAAAGAAGTATGATCAAGTGTCTCTAAAAACTTAACATCAATTAAGATCGCCTTAGCGGAGTAGAAACTACCAATAGCATTTTTGGCTAAAGGAGTATTCACTGCTACTTTACCACCTATAGATGCATCTACCATCCCCAAAAGAGTAGTGGGAATCGCGATGAAGGGAATACCTCTGACATAAGTTGCAGCAATAAATCCTGCAAGATCAGTCACTACACCACCTCCAAATCCGATGATCGCACAATCTCTATTGAACTGTTGAGAAAGGAGAAGATCCTCTATTCGATCTTTTGTTTTGCGGGTCTTAAACTCTTCTCCGGCTGGGAAAGGAATAAGAACATGTGGTAGATCTTCTTGGTCTAATGATGCACTTAAATACGTTCCATGAATCTTGGCGACATTGGCATCAGTGATAATGGCTATACGATGACATTCTTTAGGTAGATATGCCTTAATTAGAGCTGCAAGATTAAGACTCTCTCCAATGAGTATAGTAGAACTAGAAGAACATGAGGAATCGACTAAATCCATATGGAGAGATCATAGGGAGAACAGAATAAATCCTCAAAGAAAACTCCTCTGGTATGTAGTGAATACTCACTGTCGATGCTATCTGTAGCAAGTGTTCAGAGGCTCTTTTCGATTTTTTTCTTGGAGGTATACTAACATTCATATACCCCCAAAAAAAAGAATCGAAAAGTGGCCGAAATAATTCCTAAAATCAACGAAACTTTAATTCAGAGAGGATCTCTTAGTTCCGAAAAAAGTCTATTTAGAAAAACAAGCATTTTTACTGTGTATCTTGCTTTAATCGTTTTTCTCGAAAGTTCCCTTCGGGCGGCTTTCTTGATAAAATCTCTTGCACTACTGGTTGAGTCATCTGGTCTATGCGTTGTTGTGTCTGAACAATGAGCGTTTCTGGTGAGCTTAAGTAATCTACAGATGAAATATAAGCATCCTTTTCATCAGGATTAATGTACTCCTCGACATTAGATAAATAAAGAGAATCAATAGTGAATCCACGCTTTTTGAACTCTTGAGAAAGCCCAAAGACTCTTTCTAAAGAAGCTATATCCAACAGCACAAAGTGAAAACGGCTATGATCGAAAATCCGTTTGATTCTAACGAATTTAAGATCATCTGAAAGCCAACTGATTCCGTTTTGCACTTCTTGATCTAGCAACGTGCAATAATGTTCGGCAATTTTAGTAGATGTCTGACAGTATGCGCAACTGCCTCCAGAAAAATATCGACTTTTTTCCTTAAGAATGAGTTGCTTAGTTTTTTCCAGAACTTCTTGGCGAGTGTTGCTTTTTTGTATGATGGGTTGTATCGATTTCCAGAAATGTTCCATGCGTATACTGCGGTCCATAATGACGACGTTTTCAATTGCAGCAGGGCTTTCTGATCTAGTACCCCGTACGGCAGTCATATTCAGAAGACAAAACCCAGAGACACCTGCTATTGTATTCCCCACTATGGCTTTTCTAGCTAGCGAGGTGAGAGTGTTTTCTTGATTCGTTTCATTAGAACAGACAAACACGCGATGATCCCAGTCATCATGACCTAGACAGGGTGGAAAAGAATCTTTCAAGGGATAATCAGATAAACTAGGTCGATGCACAGTCATAAGGTTCTCCAAGTAGTGTGATTGAGGATCATAAGTTCAGAGTTCAACAAATAGAAATCGTGGGATAAACCCCCTACTGACAGCGAGTTCATGGAAAATCTCTAAGTAGAAAAAGGGGTTATTGAGTAGATTACATTGTTTTTTTCTCTTTTCAGCGAAAAAGTATACTTCAGAGTTTGAAAATAGAACAATGCTTTTTTTCTTATTCAATGTTCAAGGAGGAATATGTTAATAGGTGTTCTTACAGGCCCTACCATAAAGGAAGCTTTAGAGCAGATGCAGAAAGCTCTTCCATGGGTAGACGGAGTGGAGTGGCGACTAGATTTATTTTCTTCCTTAGAAATGGAAGAAGTCGGTGCTGCTGTAGAACAGTGGCCTAAGTGGACAGTATTTACATTTCGGGGCGCGTCTAAAAAGACGACGGAGCAGTGGTTAACTCTACAACCCGATTTTTTTGATATAGATTTCCGTGAAGGGAGTCATTGGGTAAAAGAAATCATAGAGGCATTCTCTAATACTAAGATCATTCTTTCTTGGCATGACTTTGATAAAACTCCTGACGACCTTGAGTTTTTATTTAATAAGATGCAGAGGATTCCAGCATATGCTTACAAAATTGCTGCGAAAGCACATTCTGTTGTAGACGCTTTTAGGATGTTAGTTTTTGTGCACACTCATGAACGAGTGATCGGGATTTCGATGGGGGAAGAGGGACAAGCTTCTAGAATTCTGGGACCTATCGTGGGTAATGTCCTAGATTATGCTTCCTTAGGAAACGCAGATCCTGCTCTTGGACAGATCGAAGTAATGGAGCTATGCACTGTCTATCGCTATCGGAAGCTCCGACGAGGGGATCCTATCTATGCTCTTCTAGGTGATCCGGTATGTTATAGCATTTCTCATACAACACATAACAGATGTTTAGAAGATTTTGAACTCCCGGGTGTATATCTGAAGCTAAGATTACGGGAGAAAGAATTGCAGACATTTCGTCTGCTGGCCAGTACCTTGCCTTTTCGAGGCTTTAGCGTCACCATGCCTTTAAAGAATGCTATTCGAGGTATTCTGGATGTCATGCCTAAGGGGCCCATCAATACGATTTCCATAGAAAAGGGTATTTGGATAGGTAGTAACACAGATGGAAGAGCCGTTGTAGCGTTATTGGAAGAGCATTTTCTTCTTCAGGATAAGAAGTGTCTAATTCTTGGGGCTGGAGGGGCTGCCTATGCTATTGCTATGGCTTGTAGGATGCGAGGTGCTAAGATAGCAATAGCCAACCGAACCAAAGAATCTGCGGAAAACATAGCCAGAGAAGTAGATGGAGAAGTGTTTTCTCTTGAAGAGCTACCTAAGGAATATGACGTATTGATCCAAGCAACGAATGTTGGGATGTCTCCGGAAGAGGAAAAAATGCCGGTGTCTAAGGAGGCGATTCTCTCCTCCAGTCTCGTACTTGAAGTGATTTCTTCTCCAATAAAAACTAGAGTCGTTGCTACAGCCTTAGATAAGGGGTGTCTAGTTATTAGCGGAAGGGAATTGTTTTTAGCACAAGCAGCCGCTCAATTTCATATCTGGACTGGACGGCTGCCTGATCTCATGCCGCAGGATCGTTCTGCTCTTCTGGTGTAGCGTCATTAAGAAGATTTTTAAAAGGTTGTAGCAGCTTCTGGATCCCATTTTGAGGAGAAGGAACGAGGTCCTGAAGCATATTTTGGAGTCCTTCGATAGAGAAGATTTGTTTTAGCATTTGCTGGAAAATGATATTTGAAATTTGCTCATAAGGAAGGCCTTCTTCACTATTTAGGTTATCAAACTCAAGGCGTTTAATAGGAGCTAAATGCTTAACAGGTGCACCGCCCTGGCGGTAAACGAGGTCTATGCTAATATTCGTAAGAACTAGTTTTTTGATGAGTACAGTTTTTCCTGGCTTGGCTCCAGTTGCGTGTTTAGGTGCTTGCAAGGGTGCCATGATTGTATACCAATTGCCTCTGCGACTCGATTTTGAATCAAATTCTAAGCCAACATAGACATTTTGGAGTTCGATATTATCGATAACAATATGGTTATCGAGATAGTTCGTAAGCGGCGCCTCTACGAGGATTTGTTCGGCTGAGAAAGCTTTGGATAAAATAGAACCGGGAGGATTGCCGATTTCTGTTTTTTGTAGATTAATAGTCTTCCAACCAACCTGCATATCATCGATGTTAACGCGTACTTTCATTGTTTCAGACAATTTAGAAGAGATGATGTTAGGGATGTGAGACCAACTCATAGCGATCACGATAGTAGCTATAACTAGGATAAGGACGATGATTCCTGAAATACTCATGAGAAAGCGCTTCATGAGAAAAGCTCCTATTGTCTTTATTTAGAGAGTGTTAAATAGGTCTTAACTAGTTAACGTTCTATTAAATTATTACCATATAGATTATCTGTTTATACATCAATAGAACTCTTTATATAGGCTATCTCCAAAAAAAAGACCTCTTGGTGTTGTAACCCAAGAGGTCTTTTTAACTTCAAATCAATGTATGGATATTAGTAGTCAGCCCCAGACATTGCAGGAGTTTGTTTTTCTTCTGCGTCTTCAGTGATGATGGCTTCTGTTGTGAGAAGCAACGATGCAATGGAAGCTGCAAGTTCAATAGCTAATCTTACCACTTTTGTGGGGTCGACGATTCCCATATTGAACATGTTGCCGAATTGGTCGTTTTGAGCATCCCAACCATCATTAAGATCCATGCTAGCAATTTTCTGAACAATAATGGAACCTTCTTTCCCAGCATTATCAGCAATTTGACGCAGAGGCCATCCGATTGCTTTAATGATAATGTCAACGCCGAGTCTCACATCACCTGTAAGAGAAGAAGCGAGTTTCTCAAGAGCTGGAATACAGCGGATAAGAGCTACGCCTCCACCAGGAAGGATGCCTTCTTCAACAGCAGCTTTTGTCGCATGCTGAGCATCATCAACGCGATCTTTTTTCTCTTTCATCTCGACTTCAGTGGCCGCGCCAACGCGAATGATTCCTACGCCACCTGTAAGTTTTGCAAGACGTTCGAGAAGTTTTTCTCGGTCGTAGTCAGAGACGTTTGGATCGTCAATTTGACGGCGGAGCAAAGCAATGCGCTCTTGAATTGCAGACTTTTTACCTGCACCATCAACAAGGGTAGTATCTTCTTTACGGATAACGACTTTTTTGACTTTGCCGAGCATGTCAATTGTAACGTTATCGAGTTTAAGACCGATTTCTTCGCTGATAAATTGACCACCTGTAAGAATAGCAATATCTTGTAAGATAGCCTTGCGACGATCGCCAAAGCCAGGCGCTTTAACAGCGCATACTTTAAGGCCAGCACGTAAACGGTTGACAACGAGCGTTGCTAGAGCTTCACCTTCGACATCTTCAGCTATGATCAGGAAAGGACGACCGCTTTCCGCAACAGTTTGCAGAATGGGCAAAAATTCTTTCATTGCAGCGATTTTCTTATCATAGATCAAAACGAAAGCATCTTCAAAGACAGTTTCTTGTGATTCTGCATTATTGATAAAATATGCAGACAGATAGCCACGATCAAAATTCATACCTTCTACGACATCGAGCGTGGTTTCAAAACCTTTCCCTTCTTCGATAGTGAGGGTTCCGTCTTTTCCAACGCGCTCCATGGCCTTAGCGATGATTTCACCGATTTCGACATCGCCATTTGCGGAGATTGTGGCTACTTGGGCTATTTCTTTACGATCTTGAATGGGTTTGCTCATTTTTTTGAGCTCAGAGGAGATTTCTTTCACGGCATATTCAATACCGCGTTTGATCTCCATAGGATTAGCTCCAGCGGTCACATTGCGAAGACCTTCGCTAAAGATCGCCTCAGCTAGAACAGTTGCAGTAGTCGTTCCGTCACCGGCTCTATCTGCAGTTTTGCTGGCGACCTCTTTGACCATCTGGGCACCGATATTTTCTTCTTTGTCTTCCAACTCAATCTCTTTAGCTACTGTGACGCCGTCTTTAGTGACATGCGGAGCACCATAGGAGCGATCGATAAGAACGTTGCGACCTTTGGGTCCGAGAGTGACTTTAACAGCAGAGGCGAGCGTACGAACCCCTTTTAGGATCTTCTGACGCGCTTCTTCCTTAAATAGGATGTTTTTTGAAGCCATGATTCAACTCCTTAAAATAATTATTCAATGATCGCAATGATGTCTTCGGAACGTAGGATCACAAAATCCTCATCATCGATCGTCACTTCTTGACCGGAATATTTATCCATGAGAATGGTATCGCCCACTTTCACAGATATTGGGATCAATTTGCCTTCAGGTGTTTTCGCTCCGGTACCAATCGCTACGATAAGAGCGCTTTCCTGTTTTTTCTTAGCGGTATCAGGAAGGATAATGCCACCTTTTAAGGTTTGCTCCTGTTCCATTCTCTTGGCAAGTACGCGGTTGCCAAGCGGCTTCAAGGTTATTTTTTTTGCAGCTTGTTGGGTCATACCTGGTCTCCTTTCAGTTGCTAGAAATCTGTTGCTATTTGATGTGTTGAATTGTACTCGACGACTCCATTTTTTTGCAATAAATTAGCACTAAAGTTTTGCAATTGCTAAATTTCATTCGAGCCAGTTGACAGTCAATATTTAATACGGCAAGATGACCCTTCTAGCTCTAGCGGAGGAACCTATGCTTGTAGAACGTGAATCTGTACCTGCCGACGATCGTTGGAATGTGGAAGCTTTGTACCCCTATTCGGATAGTTGGGTTAGAGAATTTGAGGCGGTTCAGGGTGGCTCTAAAACCCCACAATGGTCTCATATTGAAGCTTATAGGGGACGTTTAGGGGAGTCTGCGGATACCTTGGCAAAAGCGATTGAAGAAATTCTTTTCGTCGATCGCAAACTTGCTCGACTTTATACCTATGCTCATTTGCGTCATGATGAAGACTTGGCCGAACAGGTAAACAAAGATAGGTACGAAAAGATCATGTCGCTTTGCTACTTTTTTAAGCAGCAAACAGCTTGGTTTGATCCAGAAGTACTCGCTTTACCACAAGAGACTATAAATACTTTTTTAGAAGACCCCTGCTTAAGAGAGTATACTCTTTTTTTGCAACGGATTGTTCGTAAAAAAGAGCATACGTTGGATGCAAAGCAGGAAGAACTTTTGGCTCTTAGTGATCAAGCATTGAATACTGCACAGAAAGCCTTTAGTGCTTTTAACAATGCAGACCTCAAATTTCCTCCCGTGCTCAATGGAGCGGGGGAGTTATGTCAGTTAACGCACGGTAGCTTCATCAAATACTTAAGAGAAGAGGATCGAACTCTTAGAGAAAATGCCTTTAAGGCAGTACATCGAGCTTTTGCCTCGTATGAAAATATGCTTGCGGAGCTCATCAATGGACAAGTACAAAAACACCTTTTTGATATGAAGGCGCGTAAGTTTAGTTCTTGTATGGAGGCTTCTCTTTTTTACAACGAAGTAGATCCTAAGGTGTACTACCAGTTGATTGCGGCAGTGCGAAACAATCTCCCTGTTTTACATCGATATATGCAGAAAAGAAAAGAGTGGCTCGGTGTTGATCAACTTCATCTTTATGACTTATATGCTCCTGTGATGCGAGATGTGAAAATTTCGATGGATTTTAGCGAAGCTGCATTGACAGTAGCAGATTCTGTAGGGGTATTGGGCAAAGAGTATCAGCAGGCTATTAAGCTTGGGCTATTTGAGCAGGGGTGGGTGGATAAATATGAAAATTCTCGCAAACGTAGTGGTGCCTATTCCAGCGGATGCTACGATAGCATGCCCTATATCCTCATGAATTATAACGGTACATTTAATGACGCAAGGACTTTGGCTCACGAATGTGGACATAGTATGCATAGTTACATGAGTCATAAACATCAGCCATATCAGTACAGTAACTATTCTATTTTTGTTGCTGAGGTGGCTTCAACATTCAATGAAGAATTGATGATGGAGCACTTTATGCATCGACTGAATCAGCCTGAAGAAAGGGCATTCCTTCTTTGCCAGAGGATTGATGATATTAGAGCAACATTCTTTAGGCAGACAATGTTTGCAGAATTTGAACTTAAGATTCATGAGCTGGCAGAACAGGGAGTTCCTTTGACTGCAACCCTTCTTAAAACGCTTTACCGTAGTCTAAACCAAGAGTATTTTGGCGAGACGGTTGTGATTGATGAAGAGATTGATTGGGAGTGGGCTCGCATTCCTCATTTTTACTATAACTTCTACGTTTATCAGTATGCTACGGGGCTTAGTGCTGCCTTTGCACTTTTTGAAAAAGTACAGCATGAAGGGGAGCCTGCAGTGAAGAAATACTTGCAGTTTCTTTCTTCAGGGTCTAGTGAAGGTCCTATTGAAATTTTACAAAAAGCTGGTGTTGATATGAAACAACCGGCTGCTGTCGAGGCATTGATCCATAGGTTTGATTATTTGGTTAATGAGCTTGATGAAATCTTTAAGAAAAAAACAGATTCCACAAAAAGATTGCCCAAAATCCCAGCGAGCAGTATTTCTTTTGGAGTCTAGAAAAAAGTTGATGAGACCTGTGCTGGAGAAGTGACTGGGAGCTTCTCAGTTTTTTAGATCGATTTCCTAAAAAAATCTTTAAGATTGAATCGCGATGTCTGGGAAAAAAACGAGTTGTAAGGTGAAGCAGTCTTTTATTATCTCTAATGAAAGGGGACTCCACACGCGTCCCTCTGCGGAGCTTGTGAAATGTGCTTCTTCGTTTAAGTCTAGTATTTATCTTATTCATCAGGATCTTACAATCAATGCAAAGTCCTTGCTTGGTGTCCTCATGCTCGCTGCAGCTAGAGGCACTCGCCTCAGCATTGAAGCTGAAGGGGAGGACGCGGAGGAGGCTGTTGCTAGTATCATTGACCTCGCCCGCAATAAGTTCAATATCCACTACTAGCTAGATGGGGTTTTGCATAACCACAAGATAGATAAGCCACTAGTCAAACTAGTGGCTTCTTAATACCAAACGCAATAAATAATTTCATATTTGAGCTGCGTGAAAGCTGTCGACAAATTGACGATCATAAACAGCATAGTATTAATGTAATACAATGCCGTTTACGATCGCCGATTTTCGGCGCTTTGACGCGGCTCAAATGTGAAGTTATTTGTTGCGTTTGGTATAACTTCCCTTATACACGTAGAGGGTCTCTCTTAGGCTCTGGGTTCAATCTTTAGGAAGTTGAGCGGTTTGTAGTGCTCGATCGGCCTCTGTATAGAGTTTTAACAATTGATCAAATCGCTCGCGTTGTTTTTGCAATTTACTTAATTGGGATTCTACCTGTTGGAGTCTATTTTGCCATGCCAAGATCGCGCTCTGAATCATTTGTTCGGCAGTTAATGGGGGTGGCATTGTGTGGGGGGTGCGTCCAGAAGGATCTTGTGTTTGGGGGGGTACAAGATAAAAGCCCATAGGGGGTAGAGTTTGCTTCTGTAGTGCGTCTAATTGGAATAAGATATGTTGTATTTCTCGATACAATTCTTGTTCTTTCGGTTCGAAAAGTGTTTTGTATAACAAGCCGTGGATATGCTCTTTACGGGCAGTCAATGGGTCGACTTCCTGAGCAAAGAGACCTTGAAGGGGGGGCACTAATGCTGATGCATGATCCTCTGAGTTAGGTGGAGTGAGAATTCGTTCTGGAGAGAATGGATCATGAACTGAATTTTGAGGGGTGGGATTAGGAGATCTATTCCCACTTAGATTCTCCGGATGGAAAAGAGCTAATGCTGAGATATCACTTAGTCTATCTTGTGTAAATTTAACGGACATGATTTACCTCAAAATAATAACGCATCGCGAAGATAGTAAGTGCGCAGATTTTGTCAGTCAATAGTATTTGCTTACTATTCCGGAGATATAGTGACTAGTCTTGGTAAGCGATCGCTTTATCGAAAATTTCCTTACGACAAAAAACAGGAGAACTTGTGATCAAAGCAAAGGTGATAGCATCGCTTGGACGTGCATCGATCTCTATAATATGTCTTTTATCATTGATTTGTTGTTCGATGAATAGACGAGCCAAAAACACAGTTCCCTCAAGCTCGTGGATTACAACTTGAAGAACTTTGGCCTGGAGATTTTCTAGAATAGAAAAAAAAAGTTCATGCGTCATAGGTCTTTGACGCTTTTCCTCAGTAAGGAATCCCTGAAGAATTCGACCTACTTGCGGTTCTGTATAGATCGCAAATCGTTTGTGCTCATCTCCTAGTACGATGGCTGTATAGGATTTAGATTGCATGATCTTGCTAAAACTTACTGGAATTAATTCGTTTTCCATAATTCCTGGTTTAACGAAGTAGCGATTTTCCGTCACTCTCGGATCGTGATCTGTCCATCAGAAAAGCCGACAATAACACGTCCGGCTAAATGGAAAAAGAATCCCGTATCGATAACGCCGGGAATGGATTTGATCTCTTTTTCCCAAAATTCGGGGTTGTCGATAAGAGAGGGGAAATGAAGATCGAGAAGATAGTTGCCATTGTCGCTAAGGAAGAGTTCTCCTTTTTCGGAAAGGCGCCAGTCAGCTTGAAGGCCAAGATTTTCTAGATGTTGCTTGGTAGTATTTCGACCAAAACCTAGAATTTCAACAGGTAACTTGATAGCTCCTAGCTTGCTTACTAGTTTGCTCTCATCGACGATGATGACTAGTTCTCGGCTCATGGTGGCCACGATTTTTTCTCGGACATGGGCACCGCCACCCCCCTTGATCATTCGTTTGTCAGAGTCGATTTCGTCTGCGCCGTCTACAGTAATGTCTAGAAAACCAATTTCATCAACGTTTAGGATTGGAATGCCTAATTGTTTAGCGAGGTCTGAAGAGGTTGTTGAACTAGCTGTGGCTGTGATGTATAAGCTCTCTTTTTTACAGCGTTCAGCTAGAGCTTCGATAAAGCAATGAGAGGTTGTTCCTGAGCCTAGGCCCACTTTCATACCGGAGGAAATAAGCGCTGCCGCTGCTGTTCCTAACCGTTGTTTGACTTGCTTTTGAGAAAGGTGGTTCATAACGTTTTTTTTAACAAACAATAAACCATTTTCGTTTTTACTTGGAATTGAATTATATTCTTGATATTTCTACACTCCTCACCTAGAGAAGAGGGCAGAAGAATGAGTTTAGATCAACAGACAGAACAAGATACAGACTTAAAAGACCACGCACCAGAAAGTGCTCAAACACAACGTGCCAGAGAGAAGTTGCGCAGATATTTTGATGATCTTGATAAAAAAATTACGAGACAAGCGCTCGAAAAAAAATCAGTAGAAATTCACCGCTGGATCGCTCGTCATGCTCACCACCGAGTTGTTCTGCGCAGTAAGACAATTTCATTATTCGATGAGAATCAAAATACTGCTAAGCAGAGTTTGCGTATTGCTAAAATTGCCCAAACACTTGGTAACAACCTTGATAAAGATTGATGAGTAGAGATAAGATCGTTGCCTTATTTATTTTGGGAACGATATGTCGACAATAATAGATTGCCTTAAGACAAGAGGTCTGATTGACGCGATAACTTCAGAAGACCTTTGTGAACGTGTCAAACAGCCTATTCGTTTCTATTTGGGTTTTGATCCTACGGCGGATAGTCTTCATTTAGGCCATTGGTTGGGCATTGTTGTCATGAGGTGGTTTCAGCGTTATGGTCATACTCCTATTGTGATTTTGGGTGGGGCTACCGGACGTGTTGGAGATCCATCGGGTAAAAGTATAGAGCGTCCTCTACTCAGTGAACAAGATCTGACTAATAATGTGACTTCTTTGCGTAAACAATTTGAGAGAGCTCTAGATTTTTCCGAGGGGCCCGCATCTGCGCAAATGATAGACAATTATGAGTGGCTCGGGAAATTTTCTTTTTTAGATTTTTTGCGTGATGTAGGCAGACATTTTCGTGTAGGGTCGATGCTAGCCAAAGAAAGTGTTCGTGCTCGTATTCAATCGGAAGAGGGGATTAGTTTTACTGAATTTAGTTATCAGATGCTCCAAGCGTATGATTTCTACCATCTTTGCAAGCATTTGGATGTTGAATTACAGCTTGGTGGCAGTGATCAGTGGGGTAATATTACCGCTGGGCTGGACCTTATTCGCAAATTAGAGAGCAAAACTGCGTATGGACTCACATTTCCATTGCTGACACGTAGCGATGGTAAAAAATTTGGTAAGTCTGAAGGGGGAGCTGTTTGGCTTGATCCGGAAAAATTTTCCCCATACCAATTTTATCAGTATCTAATCGGCATTCCGGATGCTGATGTTATCAAAATGCTTAAAATGCTCACTTTCCTAGATCTTTCTGAGATCGATGCACTGGAAAGAAGCATGCAGCAATCAGATTATATTCCCAATACAGCCCAGAGAAAATTGGCTGAAGAATTAACTCGCTTGATCCATGGTAGCACAGGGTTAGATAGAGCCTTAAAAGCGACTAAGGGTGCTGCTCCAGGTGCTGAAACGGCTCTCAATATCGAAGTGCTAAGAGAAATTGCTGCGGACATTCCACATACATCTTTGCCTCGGGCTAGTGTTACCGGTGCTAAGCTTGTCGATCTTTTTGTGCAGGCAGGGTTGACCTCCAGTAAAGGAGAAACACATCGATTGATCCAGGGGGGTGGTGGGTATCTGAATAATCAAAAAATCGAGGATCCTCATCAGAAAGTTTCCGAAAAAGATCTTATTGGGGACCGCTTTGTTCTTCTTGCTGTGGGCAAGAAAAATAAGGGGCTGATCGAGATTCAATAGAGAATTTTTCCAGGTAGTATTGTTCGAGTAGTGAGTATTGTTCTAGGTAGAAAGGTAAAAGAGATGGGTGGTTGCTCTCGAGCCACTGGAGGAATCCGGCATTTTTCGTTTTAAAATGGGCTAGATCAGTTTTAAATTGGTCTGGTGAGGTAGCTAGATAAAAACGGCCAACGTCGATTTGCAATGCTTTATCTTCGAGAATACCTAGGTTTTTCGTTATGTTGGGATCACGATCGAGAATTCCCTTTTCTAGGCGTTTGCGAGTTAGATCAAACAAGGCGTTAAGAACCTTTTTAGCGTCGTCCTCCTTGTGTGCAATCATGGCGGTTGTAATAGAAGATACAGCTAAGTGTGCACGTTTTTGTAAGAGAAACTCCAAAGATCCCAGCTCAATATCGTGGGCGATATTTAAACGATCTATCAATGTAATTTTTTTTAATGGAGTCTGTTCAGGGGCCAGATGTAAGTAGACCAGTCCTGTTTCTTCTCGAAAATGGTCATAGGCTATTGTATAGCTTAAAAAATCCTTGTTTCGTTCTTCCTGTCCTTTCCGTTTATAGAGAACCTGATTAAAAAATTTTAGGACGTACTGCCCATCTTCCGAAATGAAGACATAGCATTGTGCACCTTTGGCGAGGTATCGGAATGATTGGTTTAAGATCGTATGGAATTCCAGTGGAGGCTTATCCGCAAAAGATACATTCCATTGTGGATCGCTTGGAAAGATGCTCTGAATAGCATGGATCGTAAACCCATCTGTAGCTCTTTTTGTTAAAGATTTGCTGAAAAGCACGATGGCACAAGCGAGTAGAGTGCCAATGGTATTCAAAGCTGTCTGTTTGGACATAGTCTTGCGTTTGCGTTGCACTTCAAGCACCTCCATATGGGCAGCTGATCTTTATCCACAACCTTCATTTCCATAGGGGACTGCGGATTTGCCATATACTGTTTTTATCTATGGACTTCACCATTTGGACTTTTTACGTTTCCCTCTAGAAACAGGAGTGGGTAAGGATCAGTTGTAGGCAGGGTATAATGTACTCTATGAAAAAAACAACGAGATTTGTTATCTGAATATCTTATATTGCATCTTCGATGCATGAGGTTTTCATCCGTCTGTGAAGGGCTGCTCACCTCTTGCAGGAGATAAAATTAAAATTTTACTAAAAAGCACTTGCTTGAAAATAAGTACGATACAACAATAGGGTTAACAACAAGACACCTACGAAGCCGCGGCTAACATCATAGGAGTTGCAGGTATGGCGACGATCACTAAGAAGAAGTTGATTCAGGTAATTTCTCAGAGTAGGTCAGTGCATCCAAATGACGTGCGTAATGTTGTGCAGTCATTTCTTGATGCTATGACGGACTGTCTTGCAAAGGGAGATCGCCTCGAGTTTCGTGATTTTGGAGTTTTTGAGATTGTTGAGCGTAAGCAAAAAATCGGCAGAAACCCAAAAAATGCAGGTGTGCCCATTATTATTCCAGCCCGTCCGGCCGTTAAGTTTACACCTGGAAAGAAGATGCGTAAAGTCATTGAAAAAGGTGCTAAACCCACGACCCAGACTGTTAAGTAAAATTTTACCACATCTCACATGCTTCTCATTAGAAGTATTGTTTGGATAGGGTAGGATTTTTCTTTATTCTTTATGTTCTAATTGCAGATTAGAATGTTGATATAAAGATGGCTTATCCGCTCTGGTAGAGTAAATTCATAACCGTTTTAAACTCAGCAGCTTGATCAAATGGCTCAAGTAGGCAGTTTATATTGATTCTAAAAGATTTAAATTTGCCATCATGCTTAGTTTTATTGAAAAAATATTCTCGTTTGTAGATAATCGCTGTCATATTTTGAGATGACTAGGAGTTGTCGCTTGTCATTACCGAGAATGATTATCTTAGGTTCGGTTATTCTGTTTATTGGGATCGGAACCGTGGCGATCATAAAAAAAAACGGCAAGCAGGATGTGAAGTCTGCTAAAGCTCTCGCGACGGAGCTAAAGACTCCGTTGCCTCAAAAAAAAATCCCTCTACCGGCTACCCAACCTATTCAACCAGCCTTAGCTACAGCTACTGCACAAAAGGTAGATGTACAAACCTCTACGAATACAAAGCTTCAGCAAGCAGGGACTGTATCGACAGAAGATTTCCCTTCAGTAGACCGGATGCAACAACTTTTTGGAACCACAGGTAATAAGTTACCGATTGTCGAAACAATTTCCTATACGAGTAGGGTGGATTGGTTAAAAGGCAGGCCTGCCTGGATAGCGGATTATGCTACGCATTACGCCACTTCACGCCACTTTATTGCAAGAAGCTTGAATGGGCGTTCAGACTATTTTACTCAAAAAGTATCAACAGCTAGTCGTTTTAATGTGTTTCGTCGTGACAAAGAGATTCAGTTTTACCTTTTGGTAGATGTTTCTCGTTGCAAGATGGGGCTTTATTATCTTGATGTGGGGATTAATGAAAGGGTATTACTTAAGACCTATGACGTTGGATTAGGAAGACCCGATGCTCAGTCGCCTTCAGGTTGCCTTACCCCTCTTGGAATTTATTCTCTCGGGAGCAAGATCGCCATTTATAAGCCCGGGGTTATCGGGCAGTTCATGAACAAGTCCGTGGAAATGGTACGAGTCTTTGGCACTCGATGGATTCCTTTTGAACAGGAATTTGAGGGTTGTACAGCCCCAGCTAAAGGTCTTGGATTTCACGGGGCCCCTTATTATGAAGAATCCCCAGGCTCTCTACTTATTGAGAACCGTAAGTGTATTCGTACATATGATAGTGATGGATGTATAAGGCTTAATTCTGAAGATGTTGAAGAGATATTTTCTATTGTAATCACCAAGCCCTCTTTTGCAGTCATCGTTAAAGATTTTCGACAAGCCAAATTACCAGGTGTTGAAGTGACGACACCTAGCCGTTAACGAGGACAAATTATGACTATGCTTCCTCATGAAAAACAAATCCAGGAATACGAGAAAACGGTCCAACAACTCAAAGATCAAAATAAAAATAATTCGCTTTGGTCAGAAGAGGAATTAGGTAAACTTGAAACTAAATTGGAGCATCTTAAGAAACGAGTTTATTCTCAACTTACACCATGGGAACGTGTTGCTATTAGCCGTCATCCTAACCGACCCCATACAGTGGATTATGTCAAACATCTTTGCGATAGTTTTGTGGAACTATTTGGCGATCGATTGTATCGGGACGACCCCTCGATTGTTGCTGGGTTAGCCAAGATCGGCGGTGTTAAATTTATGCTGATTGGGCAAGAAAAGGGCAATGATACGCAGAGCCGTCTGCAACGTAATTTTGGTATGGCACACCCAGAAGGGTATCGCAAAGCTATGCGTTGTATGCGCCTTGCTGCAAAGTTTCACCTACCTGTATTAGCCTTGCTCGATACTCCAGGGGCTTATCCTGGGCTTGCAGCTGAAGAAAGGGGGCAGGGCTGGGCTATTGCAAATAATCTTTGGGAAATGGCGAGACTTCCAACCCCTATTATTGCACTTCTTATTGGAGAGGGATGTTCTGGTGGGGCACTAGGCGTTGGCGTTGGGGATGTCATAGGAATGCTTCAGCATTCTTATTATTCTGTGATATCTCCAGAAGGGTGTGCTTCGATTCTCTGGAAAGATACAGGTAAAAACGCAGCAGCAGCTGAAATGCTGAAAATGCAGGCCGAAGATTTGCTCGAACTGGAAGTGATCGATGCCATTATAGAAGAGCCGATGGGGGGTGCGCATCATGACCCACAGGCAGTATATAATTCTGTACGTCACTTTGTTCTTGAACAGTGGGGATTACTTAAGCATACCCCGATGGATCTATTGCTCGAAATGCGTTATCAAAAATTTCGTCGTATGGGGCGAGTTCTCCATGCTGATGAACTTTCCCTAATGTCATGAGGCTTCTTTTTCAAGCGGCTTTACGGAGTAAGGCGCATCTTCCCCTTCTTATTTTTGTCGTACTTACATTGTTGGGTCTTACGGTTGCCAACCAACTTGAAATGTTCGCTCTTGGCATTATTTCTAATACAGGAGCTGATTTTTTTGCTCTCTTTAGCCATGCCCAAGAGGGTGCGGTAGCTCTTAGCGATGTTCAAACTCAATGGTCTAGTATTGATGTTGAAGGCACCGGGCTAATTACTAAAAAAGCGGCTTCTGCATACATGGCAGCACAAAAGCAGGGGAATCCTTTGCAGTGGGTCATGGGTAAGTTAAGCGCTGATTTTAATTTGGACAGTAGTTTCCAGGCGTTGATTTTTGTGCTTGTTTGTGTCGCCCTTTTTAAAGCGATTTGGTTATTTTTTAGTCGGTATACAAGTCAATTATTGGCGATTCGGGTTAGTAGAGATTTACGTCAGCAGTATTTTAAACATATTCAATCATTGCCGATGAGTTTTTATCAGGAATACAACATCGGGAGTCTTTCTTCTAGGGTCGTCGTAGATGCTAATCAGATTTCTTCCTCAATGAACTCATTGGCGACAAATCTGTTGCAGATGCCGTTCACATTAGTTAGTACTTTGAGCCTCTGTTTTTACCTTTCTTGGAAACTATCTCTAGTGATTTTTATTGGTGTTCCATTGATTATCCTGCCGATCATCGTTTTAGCTAAGAGGGTCAAAAGGGTTTCTCGTCAGCTACAGACTAATCAGGAAAAATTTGCCTCTGTATTAATAGATTTTTTGGCAGGCATCCAGACAGTAAAGATCTTTTCGATGGAGCCGTTCTCTCTAAAAAAATACCAGGAACAGAACGAAAAAATGGCAATGCTAGAAGCCAAAAATGCCAAGTATGGTCTTCTAACACGTCCCATTTTGCATATGATCACTACATTTTGCCTAGCGAGTGTTGTGATCGTTGGTTTACACACATTGCATATGACGATGTCGCAGCTCATTGTTTTTTGCGGTCTATTGCATTTACTCTATGAACCTGTTAAGAAATTTGCAGAGGAAAACACGAATATCCAAAGAGGTATTGTAGCAGCAGAGAGGATGTTCGATGTTCTCCATCTCAAATCGCATATCGAAGATCAGCCCCAAGCAATTGAGCTATCGAATTTTAGCCAAGCCATTGAATTTGATCATGTTTGGTTTCGCTATGAGGGTGAATGGATACTTAAAGACGTGAGTTTTACCGTTAGAAAAGGGGAAACAGTTGCTATCGTTGGCCCTACTGGAGCTGGTAAGTCTACTATTGTGCAACTCATTCCGAGATTATTCGATGTGCAAAAAGGAGACATAAAAATCGATGGCAGATCAGTCTCTGCATATACCCAAAAATCATTAAGGCAGCAGATTGCTTTTGTGGCACAAAAACCGTTCTTATTCTACGACACAGTGCTTGCTAATATTAGCTACGGATGTGAGCACACAGAAGAAGATATTGAAAGAGCGGCTAAAAGGGCTAATGCGGATGAATTCATCGAAAGGCTTCCTCAAAAGTATAATACAATGTTAGCGGAGGGAGGGCAAAATCTTTCTGGAGGACAGCAGCAAAGATTGGCCATTGCACGAGCCCTATTCAAAAATGCTCCTGTGCTGATTCTTGATGAAGCAACCTCGTCACTAGATGCTTTAAGTGAGCTTAAAATTAAGCAGGCTATTACAGGGTTGCATGGAGAGATTACCCAAATTATCATTGCACATAGACTTACAACTATTGAGCATGCAGACCGGATTATCTACTTAGAGCGTGGAGAAAAAATTGCCGAGGGCACCAGAGAAGAGTTGTTAGTCAGTTGCCCGCAGTTCCGTCTGATGTGGGAAACACACTTCCAAACGATGGAAGACTTGGCGACAATTTAGTACAGATTCTTAGTTTCTGAGTACCTTTGAGCCATTCTCGATGAGGTAATTTTCCTGCGGAAAATTACTCATCGGGAAAGTAATACCAAACGCAATAAATAATTTCATATTTGAGCTGCGTGGAAGCTGTCGACAAATTGACGATCATAAACAGCATAGTATTAATGCAATACAATGCCGTTTACGATCGCCGATTTTCGGCGCTTTGACGTGGCTCAAATGTGAAGTTATTTGTTGCGTTTGGTATAAATTACCCCAAACTCTCTCTTGGAAAACCAGTCGATAAAATAAAAAACACACGAAATCCACCCCAGCTCACAAAAAAATAATCTCAGAGTGTGTTTTGAGGGCGTTTTTGACAGAGTATCCTATGAAAAATGAGTAGAAACCAACATAATGTGTTTAGCAATAATCACTTAACGTAGGAGTCTGCTCATGGCCGATTATATCGGATCTATATTTATTTTCCTGGAAAACCTTTCACGACACCCTACAAACTCTCGGGGATCTGGAAAGATTGCAGCTTGTCATGGAGACAATTTTTTGTTGCTGTGACGTCAATTTTAACTGAGTTATTTGATTGCTGACTCCTTGATTTGGAGCCTCTTGCTCTGAAATGTCTAAACCTTGTTTGAGAAGGATCTGTAGTCTTCCTATAAAGAAAGCCAACATTTGTTGATTCCAAGTCACAGCTCCTTCTGCTGGGGCCTTATCATGGCCAGATGCTATGTCTCTTGCCTTTCCATCAAGCGGTTTTATCTGAGGCTGAAGATTTGTATTGCTTGTGTCATGGGTTGCTATCTCTCCCCCTTCTTGATGATGAGGTAGGTTTTCTGCTGCCATAGCATGTAAAGGATCATCTGCAGCAATAGAACGCGGCGTTCTTGGGACATCTACGTATAGGTTAATGGGGGCAAATCCGAGGTCGTAAATCATTGAGATTGGGATGGTCTAGGTTATGCATGAATCTTAAAATATCCATGGCTAAAGCTTGGCGCTGATCAAAAGGACGCGCAGGGACAAAGAAACCCATATTTGGGTGAGCAAAAATTGATGGGGGTAGCTCTGGAAACTCAAAACTCATACTAGCCTAGCTTTTTTACACCTATAATAACCACTCAGAAAGTCTAACAAAATTTGAAATAAAATTAAATACGTTAATTAATGTAGTTGTTTTTTTTGTTTATCTATATAAAGCAATTAACCATAAGTCTCTTGTATAGAGATTGTTGCATAATTAATTAAAAATACACATTGATATTATTACAAATTATTTTGTATAATAACTACATTCAATATAAAAAATATAACGGATTGTTTATGTCAACAGTGCAAAACACAATGAGTGCAGATTCTTCTAATGCCGGCTTAGCCCAACCCCTACCTAGAGAACTTTCCCAGATTGACCAGAGGATCGCTTCTTTAAGAAAACGACTCTTGAGCGTAACCTGCTCTCAGCAAACAACCTGCACCGACACAGCCATGCTCCGGAAGAAAAGCGCAATAGAAACACGCCTTGCAGCACTCAAAGGAGATCGTTACCAAGATCCTAAGTCTCTTTTAGATCAAGCATCCAAACAGGCCAAAAAAG
>JAGXTH010000034.1 GCA_018333475.1 Simkania sp.
TTTGGTTCGTAAATCTCGTAAAATTTTGATGAGCTTTTGATCTGGCATTGTTTCAATGACGAGCTTGAATCTTTCGAGATCTCCGAGATGTTGCAGGTCGTCTTGAAAATCTTTCCATGAAAATAATCCGAGTTCTTGTATAATGGCCATAAGCGATCTCCAGTTTTAAGTTATTCTTGCAAAGACACTTATAACAGGTTTTTGCTTATTTTCTCCATGAAATACTGGAGGATTTTGCCCTCGGGTAATCCCCAGAGGGCATTTTTTTTGTCATGGGGTGAATTTTGAGGTTTTTAGGAATTCAGACCTGTGGTCCTAGAGGCGCTTTGGGGTAATTTATTTTCCCGATGAAAATTTTCCTCTAGGAAAATTCTTCATCGAGAATGGCTCTCTTTAAGCAGCTTTGATCGCTTTAGGTTTCACCCCTATGGTAATGTGGAAATCATACTCTCGTCTTGGCAACCCATATTTCTTTCTAATTCGATCAAGTTCTGGAGCTTCTATAACAACCAAATAAATTTCATCCACTTCTTGCCAATGAGGGGGATGTACTACTTTACACCCTTTTGGAGTGAAACAAATAGTTTCTCCCTGTTCTTGAATCTCCCCAACCCCATATTTTTTAGCTTCATTTTGGTACACAACAGTGATATGGGCACCCACTAATTCTGAGCTCCCAAAATACGGTGGCTCCTCAAAACCATTTTCTTGAATAATAGAGATTAGTTTGTGGATATAGTCATCAGTCACATCTAAGTAGACAAACCCGTTAGATTCTTTTAATACACCACAATGCGGAAGTTGTTTGTTAATATAGTCTAATACTCTTGAACAAGAAGGGGCGTCTCGAGCGATACAGTTACAGCAAGCCAACAGCATGGTGATGAGTAGGCATCTAAAAATCTGCTTCATGTCGACCTTTTTTTGCATTAATGAAGATCATACGTCATTTTAAAACAAGCATCCTCATCCTCTATAAGATTCATCCCCAAGCCATCCTGAGGAGTCACCCATGTAAATCCTTTATGCTCATTAAAGTTAATTTTGACAGCCCCAGGATCAGAGGTCAGTTGGGTGCGGAACATATGGTAGACAAAGTGATCTTTTTGATTGTACTCGATATACAATGTAGATAAGTGCTGGATAGGTTGATGAGAAAAATCATAGCCTGTTTCCTCTAAAGCTTCTCGAATGACAGCTTGTAACGGAGTCTCCCCTTTATCGATTTTACCCCCAGGAATCCCCCATTTGTTTCCTTGAGATTTGTTCTCCTGACGATGGAGAAGAAGGATTTTGTTCCCTTGTTCGATATAAAGAGCAACGATTTCAATACGAGGTTTAAACTGAGCGGAGGGTTCCCTATATACCTTAGCTTCTAAGGCATTGCCTAAGGGGGCTAAAAGAACGAGGACATATTTTAAACATGCGAAACATCTTCTAAACATCCATCCCATCCCAGAATAAGAATTCTCAAAGAGTGTCTTAATTGCTCTGTTCACTCCACTTTAATAAGAAAATATTATCAGTATAGACGTCATTTTTCTCCTACATATTTTAGAAACAACTAGGCCGACACGTAATAATTATTTTATTCAAATATATACCAAAACATATTGAGAAGTTGATAAGAAGGCGGCAAAACAACCCCACTTGAATACTAAGTAGGTTAAAATGCCAGTCGTTGGGGTAACACCCATGCAGACACATGGCAATGCAAGCGAAGACAAAAACTGATTTTTGAGTTTACTTAGGTATATGCATCTTGATATTTTTTGGTGGTTTAACTGGATAAAATTATAAAAATCAAATAACACTAGTCTTCAAAATTAGAGGGCACATAATGAATTCTCAGATTTCTTGGCAGAATCTTCTTTTTCTCCAATCGATCGAGGCATCCGCAGCATATTTAAAAATAATGAGTGAAGTCTGGGGTGTCCAAGTTCGGTCCATTGTGGAGATAGGGGTTTTCGATGGCAGAACTTCAAAACTCTTCAGAGCTCTTTTTCCAGATGCTTTTCTTTATTTGATCGATCCTTGGCAACTATACGATGAGTATCTTTCTGCAGAAGCAGGTCCCATATCCAAAATGCAAGACGATTATGAAAATGCTTACAGAGAAGTGAAAGAGACCTTTAAGCAGGACCAAAAAGTCGAAATCCTTCGAAAAACCTCTATGGAGGCTCTAGATGACGTCCCAGATGGGATTGATCTTGTCTATATCGATGGCAATCATAGCTATTTCCATGTCAAACAAGATATTGAGCATTGGTTTCCAAAAGTGTGCCCCATGGGGATGCTGTCTGGGCATGATTATAACCCCTCTTATTTTCCTGGAGTGATTAAAGCTGTAAATGAACTTTTTCCAGAAAGCGTAGTCCTAGGCCAAGATTATACCTGGCTAAAGCAAAAAACATAAAAACGTGAACTTGTCATTTTTTGATCCAACTTGTCGATCCACTTCATGATCTAACCACGAATTTTCCTCTTTCAAATCCTCAAGCACTTTTGGCTGATTTTCTACTGGGAATTGAAACAACTGGAAGCATGCAAAATTTTTGATTTAAAGATCCCCCTATTCCAAAAACAGGTAGTACAAGTACCCAGTTGATATAACTGGATACCTGTATGAAATTTTAATTTTTTGAGAAAACCTCTTTTCTCTTTTCTGCAAGATGACTGCCATCATAAAACAACTGAATTCTGACAATCAGGTCCTCGGAAAAACTTAGCAATGAAGCACCTGGAAAGTCTTTTGCAATCCCCGGAATATCCACATCATAAACAATCATCGCCTGGTCTCCTGAACTAAATTTAGCTCGTATTGTAAGAGACTTAAAGACATTCATAAAGTTGCTAGTCGCCTCAATAACCGACTCTTTCCCACTTAAAGTTGCCATAGGACTATAAAATTTCACATCAGGGTGTATATATTTTTTTATTCCCTCTGCATTTTTTTCTCCTATTAGCTTGTAATACTCTTCAGCTCGTGCCAAATGATTTGTTTCCACAACAACCTCCTTCTTAGGTTTTTGACACCTACCATTAAATATAGCATTATATATTCAATGAAGATCATTACATTATAGCGAACTATATTGATTACATCAAGGTATATCCAATATGAAACGAGAAAAAAAAAGAACCTACACTTCTGACACTAGGGATGAGCAGGCGGCTAAGACCAGATCCCTTATTCTGAAAGCTGCCAAAAAACTCTTTCGGACCGAGGGGTTTGATCGCGTGACGATAAGCAAGCTCGCAGAAGCTGCCAAAGTGTCCATGCCAACTATCTATGCCATATTTAAATCTAAACGAGGTGTACTACAGTCCCTAATCGATGAAGCTCTCCCTCCTGAACAATTTACGGCACTTGTGGACGATTCTATGCAAGAAAACTCTCCCAAAAAGCGTCTTAGCATAACTGCAAAGTTAGCAAGACAAATCTATGATGCTGAACGAGAGTTGATGGACATTTTACGTGGCGCCTCTGTAGTAGCACCAGAATTAAAAGAGCTCGAACAGGAAAGAGAAAAACGACGCTATGAGAGACAGGGGGAATATGTCAAAGAGATGATGAAAAAAAAGCATCTGGCTACATGGTTAACTCTAGAAAAAGCACGAGATATCCTATGGGCTCTGACAGGCCGCGATATGTATCGAATGTTTGTTATAGAAAGAGAATGGACGCCAGATGAGTACGAAAAACACCTGGCACAGCTTTTAGTCAAATCTCTTCTGGATGCTGAGGCAATCTCATAGTTTCAGAAAATTCTCTTAAATCATCGAGAAGAACAAGGAAGCGATGAATATGTGGACAACAGGAACCTGTAAAGCAAATGGAATTAACATACATTATCTTCGAACCGGCGGCGATAAACCACCTGTTGTTTTGCTGCATGGACTAATGACGAATGGAGCATGCTGGACTCCTTTGGCACGGGCGCTAGAGGAGGACTACGATGTTATCATGCCGGATGCCCGGGGCCACGGAAACTCCAGCGCCCCGGATCAGGGCTACTGCTATGACAACCTCGCCGCCGATGCATTGAGCCTTATCGAAGCTCTTAGACTTGTCTCCCCAGTACTCATTGGTCATTCTATGGGAGGTATGACAGCCGCCTTGGCCGCTAGTCAAAATTCCAAACAACTGCGAGGGCTTGTCTTGGCTGATCCAACTTTTCTAACACCACAACATCAGCATGAAGTTCACAAAAGTGATGTCGCGGCTCAGCACCGCCGAATTCTCGATCGATCAAAGGAGAATTTCTTGTCCGAACTTCGAATTCGACACAAACACCGCTCATCCGAACTCATTGAATTATTCGCTGAGGCAAGATTTCAAACCAGCATTCATGCATTCGGAGTTTTGACACCGCCGAATCCGGATTATGAGCAGCTGATCAACACCCTCGATATTCCGAGCTTGCTCATCATCGGTGATGTTGGCGCAATAGTCTCCCCTAGGGCAGCTGCAGACCTTGCCAAGCTCAATCAATGCCTGGAGGTCGTACAGATTGTAGGAGCTGGTCATGGAGTTCCCTATGATCAGCCCGAGCGTTTTTCAGCCGTTGTCAAAACTTTTCTCAAGCGCATAGTGTTCACAAAAAAAGTTTAAAAACTCGTGAACTTTTGGCTGGAAAAAAACTGTAGATTTGCTTAATGATACCTTTATCATATTCAAGATCTTAATTTTGATTCTGTAAATATCTTATTACTTTATGCCGAAGAATTTAGATGCTTAATTTATCTATGCAAACCTATAGGTCTCTTGCCCCAAAAGATATATCACCTGGGCATTTGGGTCGTTTTTTTCTTCACAATGGTCGTTATAGTAATGCCTTATCAAGAGGTAGTTTATCGCCAATTTTTGCAAAAACCTTCACCACTACAAGTCAGAGACAGGTATCTCAAAAAACCAGATACTGGGCTTATTTATGCGCTGGTGTATTTACTGGAGTTTGCCTTCAACAAACTTATGCATACTCGAAGAAGAAGACGGATAGTAAAGATGATGAAAGCGTCAAAAGATGGGTCGATTTTAATGAAAAACTACAAAAACAAACTAATGGGAAGATCCCTCCACCATTTGAACCTGTGGAAACATTAGCATCAAAATATCTTAAAGAGCCTGGCACTATTCTAGATATCGGCTGTGAGACAGGAAAAAATGCGGCTTGTCTTATAAAAAAAGGACATAAAGTTGTACTGCTTGACATTGCCTCTAATGCAGTTAGCTACACTGTAGAAAATCTTAAAAGAGAAAATTTAGACCATGGAATTCAAGATAGTATAGTCTCAAAAATCGAAGATTTGCCTGCTAAATACGGCCCCTTTAAAGCTGTTGTTGGGACCTATGCCTTTTCCTTTATCCCTCCTCATCTTTTTAAGCAGACAATGAATGAGATGGTCCTTAAAAGAGTCAGTGAAAATGGTTATTTTGCAGGAGGTTTCTTTGGAGAACAACATGCATGGGCCGTTAATAAAGACTTAAGCATTTTAAACGTTGAAGAACTAGAATCTCTTTTATCCTCTCAAGATTTTTCAATTTTAGAGATCAAAGAACAAATCAAAGAGGTTCCGACTGTTTCAGATGGAATTACAAAATTTCATACCATCAATGTAATCGCTCAGAAGGCCTTGAAAGTTCCTTGAGATCCTGAGAAAAAAAGGATATATCCAGCTTCCCAATCTTGTGGATGAAAGCTGCAGCTCAACAGCTTCAAAAGCTAGAGGAAGGTTTTTCATTGGAATGACTATCCGACAGAGCTAGACAAATCTTTGAAAGTTCTTAGGCAGATAAACACTATGTGTTATTTGCAATCCCATTTCGAATGGGTTAAACTTTCATAAGACGATGTTGCACTCATAAATATCCTTTGTTGACCGTCAAGCCAACAAAGAATTTACAGCATCGTCTCCTTTTTCACTGAATCTGCAGGCCAAGCCTTGGGAGTCCACTGGTCAAACCAGTGGCTTACCTGTCTTTCAGTTAGTGTTTTAAAACTTAAAACCAGACGAAAAAAACCTTCTCATACACACATGTGAACAATTTAAGGAGAAAGAGCAAATTTTCGCTTATGTTTTTGGATGATTTTCTATAGAGGAATGGGGGCGGTTGGACTCGAACCAACGTAGTCTATAAGACGAAGGATTTACAGTCCTTTGCAATTGCCGCTATGCGACACCCCCACAAAAATGGGAAAACAATGTGCTGGCGAAAGGAATTGAACCCTCAACCATCCGATTACAAGTCGGGCGCTCTACCAATTGAGCTACGCCAGCTCAGACAAAGGGTGCATTTATACAAAAAAAGTTCTTTCGATTCAAGAACTTCCCTTAAGTCTCTTTAGATTCAGAGTCTACTGGTCGTTGAAAAATCTTGGAAAGAGTATTCACTTTGTCTGTCACTTTCTCACTCCCAGCAGAGAGGATCTGTGCACTGAATTTCCTTGGTTGTGCCTTTTTTATTTCACAACATTTTTTATATTTAGAGCCTGAGCCACAAGGGCAAGGATCATTGCGGCCAGCTTTTTTCATACAATCTATTTTTAATTATCAAGCCATGAATTGTATCGATGCATTTTATTTTATGTCGAGAGAGATGTCCATTTTGCGCTATCATTCCTCTCTATGATGAACTCAACAATAAAAATCCATTTACCGATAGCACGACCTCCATGGAGTCAATTAGGGCGCAAGCTGGAAAGCATGTGCCGCAAAGCACTCCATGAATTCCAACTACTAGAAGGCGTGGATAAACTTGCTGTAGCGCTCAGCGGTGGCAAAGACAGCCTCACCTTGCTATTCTTACTTAAGGCTATTATAGGTCGAGGGTTCCCAGCAATGGACCTTGTCGCTATTCATGTTGGAGGTGCATTTTCTTGTGGAGCTGGCTTGGGCAAAGGATTCCTAGAAGGTATTTGCAGAGAGATCGACGTCCAATATATCGCCTGTGAAACTCCTCAAAGACAGGCTAATCTAGAATGTTATAGTTGCTCTCGTGATAGACGCAGACTCATTTTTGAGGCTGCTAAAAGAGCTGGGGCTCGCACAATTGCCTTTGGACACCACCGTGATGATAGTATCCAAACCCTTTTAATGAACCTTCTACACAAGGGGGAATTCGCAGCAAATCTACCTAAAGTGCCCATGGTTGATTACGGGGTAACGATCATTAGGCCTCTTATTCATATCTCTGAAGAAGAGATTCGCTCTTTTTCCAAACTTTATGGCTTTGCTAGAATCACCTGTCAATGCCCCGTGGGACAAACTTCCCTAAGGAAACGAACCGAGCAACTTTTACATGACATGGAAGAGTTGTATCCCAATGCAAGAGCTAATTTGGCCCAGGCTGCCCTAATATATGGGTCAACAAAAGCCCTAAAACCTTAGATAAGAGCTGGTTGTAGTCGCTCTTAACTAACCCGCTTTTCATAAAGAAACCGGGTCACCTGAACTTAGCAAATGATTTTCTTGACGAACGGCTAGCATCACCGATACTATTCGTTTTAATGAATACTGCAAAATATAGCTGGGAACTGATCGCGATCATCATCTACTTCGTCCTACTGACGATAATAGGGATGCTGTCGCTACGCAAACAAAAATCTGATACTGACTTCCTCATCGGAGGAAGGGGTTTAAATTATTGGTTAACAGCTCTTGCTGCTCACGCCAGTGATATGAGCAGTTGGCTGTTCATGGGCTACCCTGCTGTGATTTATGCAACTGGGCTTGTCGGCTCTTGGACTGCTATCGGACTACTGGTTTTTATGTTCCTTAACTGGCAACTCATCGCACCAAAAGTACGCGTTGCCACAGAACAATACAATAGTCTCACATTCTCCTCATATTTCGAAACTCGCTTTGCAGATACTAGTGGGTGGATTCGTGCTACTACGGGCATCATGGCGATTGCATTCTATACGATTTATATTTCAGCCGGACTAGTGGGATTTGGGCTTCTTCTAGAAACGCTCTTTAACCTATCGTATAATTGGGGAATTTTGATCGGAATCATAGTCGTCATCCCCTATGTTTTTGTTGGTGGATACACCACTCTAGCCTGGATCGATCTTTTCCAAGGTCTTTTTCTTTTGTGTGTGATTATCTTTGTCCCATTTTTTTCCATCAATTACTTGGGAGGCTGGGATAACGTATTAGAGGTGATCCACCAAAAAAATCTCCCTTTAGATTTCATCCCCGATTTTAAGTCCACTACCCTCATCAATATTCTATTTACCGCCGCTGGATGGGGACTTGGCTATTTTGGCCAACCACATATTGTGACAAAATTCATGGGGATTAAAAATGTTAGGGAAGTTTCAAAATCCAAACGAGTCGGCATGACTTGGATGCTTCTCTCTCTAACAGCTGCAACATTAGTCGGTCTTGTAGGTATTGCTTTCTTCAAAAACCAACCTCTTCACGATAATGAGCAAGTCTTCATCACGATGGTACGTCAAATTTTCCACCCCTTTATCGTCGGATTTTTTCTTTGCGCTGTTTTAGCAGCAACCATCAATGCTATGAGTTCTCAAGTGCTCGTGCTTTCCACAAGTCTGACAGAAGATTTTTACAAGCGTTTCTTTAAACGTAAAGCGGCATCAAAAGAACTTCTCCTAGTTTCTCGTATTGGAATCTTACTCGTAGCTCTATTGGCCTATTCGATCGCTTTGGGACAATTCAGTACGATTTATGGACTTGTGCTTTACGCCTGGTCTGGCCTAGGTTCTTCTTTTGGTCCTCTTCTTCTTCTCTCTCTCTATTCTAAAAGACTGAATCGCTATGGCGCTTGGGCCGGAATTCTTGTAGGGGGAGTCGTCTCTGCTTGCTGGCCATTCCTAAGTCAAGCTATTCCGACCCCTGGAATCCAAATCCCCCCTCTTGTCCCTGGCTTTATCTTAAGTTTTGTAATGATTCTTCTTGTTTCTTATTTGACGAAACATCGAGAATCGATACCAACAAAACCTCATGTCGCATAATCGTCCTCATATCCTACTTACTAATGATGATGGGATCCATGCTCCAGGCCTTTATCGGTTGTGGAGTGGACTCAAAGACCATTGCGATGTCACAATTGTCGCTCCCATGACCGAACAATCTGGGGCAGGACTTTCCATTACAACACAAAGACCCCTTCACATCCAACAAGTACCTTGGGAGGGAAAGACTGCAGCTTATCAGGTTGACGGCACACCTGCCGATTGCATTAAACTAGCTCTTGCAGTGATTTGCCCAAAATTTCCAGATATGATTGCCTCAGGAATCAACCGGGGGGCTAATTCTGGCCGTAACATCCTCTATAGCGGCACAGTAGCTGGAGTGATTGAAGGAACAATGCGTAACGTACCTGGTATAGCTTTTTCTTGTGATGATTTCGACACTCCAAATTATGAACGGGCTGAACAATTTGTCTATCCAATGGTCCGCTATCTTCTCGATCACCCACTCTCTCCAGGAACATTTCTCAATGTCACATTTCCTGACCACGAAGGTCCTATTCGTGGTATTAAATTAGCTCGCCAAGGTCGTAGCTACTGGGTTGATGATCCAGAAGAACGTTTGCATCCAACAGGTCATCGTTATTATTGGCTAGGGGGCCAGAGACACCGTGACACAGAACATTTGGAAAGCGATGTAGAACTCGTTGCTAATGGGTGGCTTACTGCCGTTCCTATTCGAGTGCAGGAACTGACTGACCACATTCAATTTCAAGATCGCAAAGAATCCTTTGAACGCTGGTTTATTGAACACCTCCCTATGAAAAACCACTCCCTTAATGCCTAATAGATTCTTTGCGTAATGCGGCATCTAATCGAAAAAGGGCTTCTCTTTGCGCTCTCTCCATGATTTCTCTTCCACCTTCTATAAGGTAGATACGTTTCATCTCAACCATGAGCATTTCACTAGCTAGAAAATTCGCCGTGTTCCAAGGATCTGAAGCTTCACCAAAATGTTCTTTTTCGAATTCCTTAACCCCTATGAGTAAATCAACAATTTCCTCATATCGATGTTTAATATTGGGTATGGCTTTAACAAGCTCTTCTCTTGCATGAATTTTTTTTAAATCTTCTGTAAACTGGTAACAAATTGCCTCCCCCTCCTTACGATATTCTTCGATTGACGTTGGGGCACAGGCGGCAGTTAGTAGCCAAAGGCCTAGAAAAAAAATCCCCTTTTTCAATAAACCAACTCCATAAAAGAGATGTCCTCAATGGAATAGGCCTCCCATTCGGCATCATCAAAATGCCACCACTCCGTTGAAAGCCCTATAAACCCCTCTGTTGACATCACTTCTTCAAGAAAATTTCGGTTTTGAATAGCCTCTTGAGCCATATCCATACAGTCGCGATGCGCTTTTTCCGTGAAATCATCAAAAACTGTTGGCATCAATAGTTCTTGGCCCTTGGCATCGATCACTGTTACATCTACTGCGGCTCCTCGATTATGTCTAGAACCCTTAACAGGGTTAGCCACATACCGCTCATCTGGCAAAAAATCCCAAAAAATCTTCTGCACACTCAGAGGGCGATACCCATCGTATACTTTAATACCTAGCCCCTGTTTTTTAAGCATTTGGTGCACTTTCTGTAATTTTAAAGCCACCGGTTTTCTTAGAAAGCACTTAGCTATTGGATACACGGGTCTGCCTAAAAAATTATCATTTGTTGCATAGCGAATATCGAGCTTTATACTTGAATCCAAGTACTCAAGATCTATAAATATTGAATCGATCATCTGCGGATAGCTACGCGTCCAAGAATAAATCTAGCGATGGTCTGCGCAGCCAAGGGTCTTTGTAGAGAAAGTAAATTACTTTTCCAAGTGCGCCAAAGAGCGGCTTCTCCCTGCATTAGGCGAACCATCAATATTTTCAATTCCTGGGGCGTTTCCGCTACAGCTCCAATCCCTTGTTGTTTAAGTAAAGCAATGTTACCCTCCTCTTGCCCTGGAATTACCTGTGTAATGATCATAGGGCATCCTGCAGCAATACATTCTTGTACGATTGCCCCCCCTGCCTTGCCAATGACAAGATGCTGACCGAGCAGTCGCTCTGGCATATCGTTCACCCAACTGAGAACTTTTATAGGTACCGCTAGTTTTTCACAAAAACGACTGAGCATTTCGTAAAGTTTTAGATCTTTCCCTGCTACCACCGTAAGCTCAAGTCTCGGGAAAGCTGCAAGGACTCGGATATTCTCCTCAATCTTATTCCAAGATCCTCCAGGTAAATATGTGACTTGCCAGGGAGGGGGATTACCACGGTTAATCTGACAATTAGCAAATTTTAGGGATACAGGAAAACCAAGATCTAAAATACTAGCTACCGATACACCGTGCTGTTTCAATGCATCGAGAGTGGGACGGTTAGGAACAATATAGAAATCGCTTTTCCCTCTAGCCCAAGCAGAATTGATTCTAATAGAGTCTGTAACAACTGTAAACCTAAGGAAAGGCGCTCCTTTCTCTGAGGGATATAAACTATCAATGATCTGATTATAGAAAGGAAAGGTACTTACCACTGCCTGCGGAGCAAATGCATCAATTTCCCGCCGCATATGATCGCGCAAGGACGCAAGAGTCTGCAATCGTTTTTCTAAAAGAGGTCCAGCATCAAAATGATTAAAAATTTTCTCCCACAACCTTGGGGCATGGTGAATTGCCTTAAGATATCCCCAACGAGCAACTCCGGTAAGACGAGGATATGCCTCGGTACAAAGATCAACAAGACGCGTCTCTGCGGACAACCCTAAGCTTAAATGCGTTCTTTCTTCCAGGGCCATCTTTAAGCCACGGGCTGCAGCATTATGTCCCTCTCCAAAGCTGGCTGTTAGGAGAAGAACCCGCGAAGGTGCACCAGATACACCTTGCCAAGTATCGGAAATATGGATGGGCTTATCGCTGACTGTCATGGTATAAATTCCATTATCTTTTGCGGAGTCTATCACATGTTTATTTAACTGACAAATTTAGTTGATACTCTTGAAAATTCCCAGAATTTCCTAGAGAATTCCTCAAAATCACACCTAAATACAGATTACGCAGAAATACATACCCTACACTCTTTAGAGCCTGTTTAAAATCGACAGAACCAGGTTTTAGTACAGCTTCTTAGGAAGCTCTTGTTAATAGGATATGAAAAAACTTGAGAAAATTTAGACCAACAGAGTAGACTTGTCCTTCTTCGCGGGGCGTATAGCTCAGTTGGTAGAGCGCCTGTCTTACACACAGGTGGTCATAGGTTCGAGTCCTGTTGCGCCCAACGTCTTAGAATGCGGGAGTAGTTCAATTGGTTAGAGCACCGCCCTGTCACGGCGGAAGTTGCGGGTTCGAGCCCCGTCTCCCGCGCATCTTATGCGCTTAGGTCTAAGTATTTTTCTCTGTACTTTGTTTTGACAAACGATTATTTTCTGCATTCCTATTACAAGAGTATCCTATGCCAGTACACACCTCTACTCTAAAACGCACTATCCATCACTGCGTTGTTTTTTGGTGGATAGCTATCGGCGCACTTTTATCTGCGATTGCAATCAAAATTTTCCTACTACCCAACCAACTCATTGACGGTGGTATTGTGGGCATCTCTTTGATCCTTGCTCGTCTTTGTGGTGAAAATCTCGTCTCCTATTTTCTTGTAATATTAACACTTCCATTTATTGTCTTGGCCTACAAAGCTATCCGACGCACTTTTGTTATTCACATGGTAGCTGCCGTGTTGCTTTTTGCTTTTTTCATGATTTTACTACAAAAAGCTCCCCCCTTTATAGGAGATCCCTTAGAAATCATCGTTATCGGTGGTGCTGTATTAGGAGTAGGAATAGGACTCATCATCCGCAACGGCGGTTGCATTGATGGCACTGAAATTCTAGCGATTATCATCAACCGTCGCCAAGGCTTTACAGTAGGTCAGGTAGTTTTATTTATTAATGTATTTATCTTTGCCGCCTATGGTTGGATCTTTAAAGATTGGCATATTGCAGTCCGCTCTCTTATGACCTATATCGTTGCTTTTAAAATGATGGATATGGTCATTGTTGGTCTCGACGAGTTAAAATCTGTCATGATTATTTCCTCTAAGCCTGAGGATTTAAGCGAAGTTATCACTAGAGAATTAGGACTTGGTCTTACAGTGATGCATGGGAAAGGAGGATTTTCTGGAGACGCCAGAGAAATTCTTTTTATCATCGTTGAACGCCTCGACCTTGCTGATCTAAAAGAGATCGTTCTAAAGGAAGATCCTAATGCCTTCATGGCGATCGAAAATTTACATGAAGTTGTCTATGGTAAACACTCCCATTTACCCTATACTAAACGAAGCCGTGCTAAATTACTTAAAGGCAAATAGTATGCGTAATGCAAACCTCCTTACTCTTGTAAAAATCGGTGCATGGGGAATGTTTTGCATTTGGGATAGCCGATTTTATATACGAACTCAAACCCTGGAAATTTTTTGAGACACCTATGGACAAAATCAATCAACTCCCCATTCATGGATCGATCATCTCCTTTTCTGTAGAAGATCTGAAAAAAAAATTCGGCTCTGAACTTGATCTAAAACTAGCAGCAGGAGCGCAAGGAATTCAGCGTTTTATTCATAATCCACAAGTTCAACTACCCGGCGTTGGTCTCACAGGATTCCTAGAAAATTATATTAGTGATCGACTGCTAATCCTTGGGGCTTCTGAAATTCTTTATCTAGAGGAGCTTGATCATAAAACCCGCTTTGAACGTCTTAGCTCAATCCTCCATGAAGACACTCCTACTGTGATTGTAGCTAGAGGTCTTAAACCCCCTAAAGAATTGGTTGAGATCTGTGAAAAAGAACATATCCCACTTTTTCTCTCTTCCATGCCAGGAATGACTCTACTTGGAAAACTCAACTATCACCTTGCTGAAGAATTTGCTCCTACCATGTCCTTCCTTGGAACCTTTGTAGAAGTGTTTGGTGTTGGGATTCTCCTTCAAGGGGAAGATGGTATTGGTAAAAGCGAAGCGGCTCTTGGACTTGTCGACCGTGGACATCGGCTTGTTGCTGATGAGTCCATCGTTATTAAACTCAAACACCGAAGTTACCTTGAGGGAACAGGTACTGATAATACTCGTCATATGATTGAGATCCGGGGTATTGGTATGATTGATGTCGCACTCCTGTATGGCTCGGTCTGCGTCCGCGATACCAAGAGTATTGATATGTTAATCGAATTAGAAAACTGGGATAATGATAAAACCTATGATCGTCTTGGGTTAGAAGATAAGACACTCACTATGATGGGGCTTCGGCTTCCCTCCTATCTTCTTCCTGTAAAACCTGGGAGAGATGTTGTTCTGCTTATCGAAACACTGGCTAGAAACCACCGCCTCAAAGAGATGGGGATTCATTCTGCAAGGCAATTTAGCCAAAAGCTCAGTCATGCTATTGCTAAAAGCCAAGAAGAACTTTTAAAAACCTCTTCTAATCCAGCTTGTTAACTATCAATGAGCTCATTTTTTTTTAAAGGGATACTCATTGGCCTTGCAATTGCAGCTCCAGTTGGCCCTATTGGGATTCTTTGTATCAGAAAAACACTCCAGTTTGGAAGATTTTCTGGTTTGTTCTCCGGTCTAGGGGCCGCTGTTGCCGATATGATCTACGGTATCATTGCAGCTTTTGGCTTTACCTTAGTTTCTAGCTTTCTCGTAGAATATCAACTTTGGTTACGATTAGTGGGCGGAGCTTTTTTGATCTCCTGGGGGGGGAAGACTTTTTTTGCTAAGCCTATGGGTAATGCATCTAATATTACTCATAAGACTTTGCTGAATGACTTTATCTCTACATTTTTTCTAACTATCACAAATCCCCTGACAATCCTTTCCTTTGTGGCTGTTTTCTCTGGGTTTGGACTAGAAAAGTTGCACAATAACTATGCGATGCATCTTATCTTAGGCATATTCATCGGCTCATCGCTTTGGTGGCTAATGCTTAGCGAGGGGATCGCCTTCTTTCGCAAAAAAGTAAGCCGCTCTACAATGGTTTGGATTAACCGTACTGCAGGTCTTATGATTATGGGTTTTGGCCTAGCCACTTGGATAGACTTGGCCTTTCACTATACGCGCTCGGCTTAAGCTAAATTCAAATTGATTCCACTCCTTATAAACCCTAGTGATTATACTTTTTGCGGCAAATTTTCCAAAAGAAGAGCATAAACACCTTTAAGCCCCCGGAAACGTTCCTTATAATCCAGACCATACCCCACTACAAATCGATCTTCAATTTCAAAAAGGACAAAATGAGGTTGAAACGGAACTTTTCTAGGGACTCGCTTAGCAAGAAGCACAAGCGTTTTCAAACTCGCAGGTTTAAGTTCCTGCAAACGACTAAACACCGCTGTGAGTGTATGACCCGAATCAAAAATATCATCGATGAGGAGTATATCTTTGCCTTCTACCTCAAGCTGATCAAGACCCGTAATCCTCAATCTGCCACGGACATGCCCGCTGGCACCATAGCTTGAACATCGGATAAACTCGACAATATTAGGTCCATTAAGTTGCCGAATGAGATCTGCCACAAGACAAATGGACCCCTTGAGAATTGTGATGATAAGAAGCTCTTTTCCCTCATATTCGCGATCGATCTGTTCGGCAACTTCAATAATCCTTTCGACAATGGTTTCCTCAGGGATCACAAGCTCTAAAAAAGTCTCATAAGCCCTACTCACGGTGTTCATGAAATATACACCCCTCAGAAATGAGCTGGTCGATATAGGTGATCGTGTACTCATTCTCTAGAAAACGTCTATCCTCGAACATATAAAGATGGAATGGAATCGTTGAATGCACTCCACCAATATGAAATTCACGAAGAGCCCTCTTAGCGATCATAATGGCCTCTTCTCGTGATCCACCTTTAACTATGAGTTTGGCAATCATTGAATCATAATTGGGAGGAATACGATATCCAGAATAACAAGCACTATCGATGCGGACATGAGGACCTCCTGGAGGAATATAATATTCAAGATGCCCTGGCGATGGCGCAAAGTTATGCGTCGGATCCTCTGCATTGATCCGGCATTGGATCACATGCCCTTTAAATTCCACATCCTTCTGCTTAATCTTTAGTTTTTCCCCTTGAGCAATCTTGATCTGTAATACAGCAAGATCAATTCCCGTTACCTCTTCAGTGATCGTATGCTCCACTTGAATTCTTGTGTTCACTTCCATGAAGTAAAAATTCATATGCTGATCGAGCAAAAACTCCACGGTGCCAAGAGAATAATATTTTGCTGCACGAACCACCTCGATGGCAGCTTCACCAATTTTCTTGCGTAACGCGGGCGATAGTATCGGGCTTGGTGTTTCTTCAATCAACTTTTGTCGTCGACGTTGAACAGTGCAATCTCTTTCACCAAGATGAATGTAGTTACCATGCTTATCCCCTACGATTTGAATCTCAATATGACGAGGATTCATAATCATTTTCTCAAGATACACTTCGGGGTTATTAAAGCTCACCTCGGCTTCGGTCCGCGCAGCTGAAAATTGACGAACAAAGTCTTCCGGATCATAGACAATACGAATCCCCTTTCCACCACCGCCAGCAACCGCTTTAATAAATATAGGGAACCCAAGTCGTTTAGCTTCTTTTAGCGCTTCATGAACATCCTGAATAACTCCTTCTGAACCTGGAATTGTCGGACACTTTACGCTCTTTGCAATAGCTTTAGCTTTTGATTTATCACCAAGGAGAGCAATCGCCTCATGCGAGGGCCCGATAAAATTAAGACCGCAACTTTCACAAATCGAAGCAAACCCCGCATTTTCGCTAAGAAACCCATAGCCTGGGTGCACTGCATCTGCCCCTGTGATTTCACAAGCCGACAAAATATTAGCTATTTTGAGGTATGATTTCTGTGAAGGAGGCTCTCCAATACAAATAGCTTCATCAGCCTGTAAGACATGCAATGCTTCTGCATCAGCTTGAGAATACACTGCAACAGTCTGTAACCCTAAATCACGGCAAGCACGAACAAGCCTCAGTGCTATTTCTCCGCGGTTGGCAATAAGTACTTTTTTCATTCTTTACTACTGAATTCGAAATAATCTGGTACCAAACTCCACTGGATGCGCATTATCAACGCAGATTTCAACAACTATGCCACTCATCCCTGCTTTTACTTCATTCATTACCTTCATAGCCTCGATGATACAGACTACAGTGTTTTCATCCACTTTATCTCCTACCTTTACAAAAACAGGATCTTCTGGGGAAGCCGCCAAATAGAAAGTACCTACCATAGGTGAAGAAATTGATTTACCAACGTCCTTAACCTCTTCTCTTGTTACAGGCTTTTCTTCTGTAAAAGAAGGATGCTGCTGATGCTGCCCTGATACTGAAGGAAAACGATGCTGCGTCTCAAAAGGAGGATGATAAACTGGATGAAAAACGGTCTGTTGAGTTGATATAGGATGGTTAACAGCCTCTTCATGACGCTCTAGCTGCACTTCAAAACCGTCTTTTTCCTTAATACTAACCTTCTTGATTCCGGCTCGCTCCATTGCCGCCATCAATTCTTTAATCTGCTTGAGTTCCACGAAATTTCTCCTTACACCCTCTGGATATATTCGTTCAGTTGAGTATCGACTTTAATGACGTCTCCAGATTCTACAAACAAGGGGACTTCTATCCTTGCTCCCGTTTCAAGTAATGCGATTTTCCCAGTATTAGCCATAGGATTCTCATTTTCATTGTCTTCTGCCTTCACTACCATAAGTTCTAAGAATTGTGGTAGCTCCACTGAAAACACAGAGTCTCCGTAAAACATCGCTTTGATCTCTATCCCTTCTTTGAGATAATTCACTTTATCTCCGATTACATCACGGGGAACAATGACCTGATCAAGGCTCCCAATATCTAGAAACAGATAATCTTTCCCCTCAAGATAAAGGAATTCGAGTCGCCTTTCCGAAAGAGATACATCTTGAACAGGCTGCCCAAGTTTGAAGTTTCTCTCAATCGAATCATCCGACATTAAATCTTTTAATTTTGTTTTGATGAATGGGGTTCCCTTAGGAACGGTAACTTTTACCGCAGATTCTACACGATAAATCTTTCCATCTAGCGAAAGTGTCATTCCCGGGGCAATCTGATTACTAGTGGTCATTTCTTACCTTTTACTTCTCACTTTTTGGCGATCAACGATATCAACTAGCGCGCTAAGATCATGGATTCTGTGATCAACATCCTCAGACACGCCAGATTCCAGCTCAGCAAGGCCCCTTCCTCGGAGGATCTGCACAGTTTGACAACCTAATGCCTTGGCCGGGGCTAGATCCACTACGACGCGATCCCCTATGACTATTGTCTCAGAAGGATTTTGCTTGAATTCATCAAGAAGTGCTATGTAGTGGGCCTTCTTATTTTTTTCTGCAGCGACAATGATCTTACTAAAAAAGCGAGGATCGAAGCCAGCTTTTTTCAGTTTATAGAGCTGTAATTCCTCTTTACCTATAGTCACAATGGCAACTTGATGATGGCCAAGCATTTCAAGAACTTCTTTTGCATGCTCTACGGGTTCAATAGCCAATTCAGGATCCGGCATTGACCCTAATACCTCCACACACTGTTCAGTAAGATCTTTGGAAACCCCATAACTATTCAGAAAATTACGCAGAGCTACCTCCCCACTAGAGGCTACTCTATTGACTTCCATCAACTCGCTAAATAGAGAAGAAAAATCTTCCATCGGCAATTCAACACGAACTGCTAACTTAAGAGCTCTCTTAAGTTGAAACGGTATAATGCTCCCTGAAGAATCTATAAGCGTATCGTCGAGATCAAAGATGATGAACAATCTTCATGAGCTCCTGAGCAAGTTTTCTGGGATCATGACGGATTAGGCTGCGCTTAATAAAATCTTTAGCTGGTAGCTCCTTAAGTTCACCAAGAAGGGGTGCTGAGAGAATACGGCTTTCCTCGATATCATTTTCCACGAGATCTCCCTCTTCAGCATACACTTCAATGAGGTGCTGAGGAGGCTTTTGATCATTGACTAAAACATAATCGAAAATATCGTGCCCAATAAACCGATTAATTTCCCTCAAATAATCGCTTACTCTATATCCCGTTGTTTGCCCTCTTCGATTCATTAAATTAACGACAAAAGTTTTTTTTGCCTGACTATCCCGAAGTGCATCAATAAGACCCTCTACTAGCAGATTAGGAATCAATGACGTATGCAATCCCCCTGGGCCTAGAACAACGAGATCCGCATTGCGGATTTCATGTATAGCCTGGGGATTCGCTTTTGGATACGGTTCAAGAAAAATCGACTTGTAACCCAAGTCGATCTCTTGGGAAAGATAGATCTCTTTTTCCCCTTCAAGAATCTTACGATTGCTCAAAACCATTCTGAGTCTTACTTGATGCGTCGTCACTGGAATGACCTTTCCCTTGATATTAAGGATCTTTCCAGCTTCCTCGACAGCTTTTTCAAAGCTTCCCGTTACCTTTTCCAAAGCAGATAGAAGCAAATTACCAAAACTATGGCCTTCTAGCCCCCCATTTTCAAAACGATAGTTCATTAAACTACGCATCAAACGCGAAGAGTCAGAAAGAGCTACGAGGCATTGTCTTACATCTCCAGGAGGCAAAACCCCCAATTCATCACGTAAAATCCCCGTACTGCCACCATCATCTGCCATGGAAACAATAGCACTTAGATCTACTTCATAATTTTTGAGTCCTCTAAGAACTGCAAAATTACCAGTCCCGCCACCAATCACGACAATTTTTTTCATGCAACTCCTCCAACTCTAAGGGAGGCAATCGCTTGGCGGAGGTCTTCCTGCCTAAAAACATAGCTCCCGGCCACTAACTGATTGGCACCAGCATGTACACATAATTCCGCATTTTTCTTATCGATACCACCATCCACCTCAATAGAAAAAGGGGGCGATAATGGATTTCCACTCTCTTCGGGCTTTATTATTTTGCCAGCTTGACGGATGCCAAGTTTATTGCAAGTCTCTCGTACAAATTGTATCTTTGGCAGAATTTCAGGCATGAAGCTTTGACCACCAAACCCGGGGCTCACGGTCATCAATAACACAACATCACAGTATGGTAAAAATCTAGGAATGAGAGATTCCGAAGTTTCTGGTCGAAAAGCCAATCCCGCCTGAATGTTACAACGTCGTATATAATCCAACGTATCTTCAACATCTTCTGTCGCTTCAAAATGAAAAATAACCCTATCCGCTCCAGCTTGAATAAAGGGTTCGATATAGTCATAGGGATTGTACATCATAAGATGTACATCAAGGAAAAGATTCGTGGCTCGATTGATTGCTGCTACAGACTGAGGGCTAAAAGCAAGGTTAGGAACAAAATGACCATCCATAACATCTATATGGATTCCATCAGCTCCAGCAGCTTCCAAACGTTGTGCTTCCTCGGTCAATCGACCAACATCGGCAGCCAAGATCGAAGGATTTACAGTGACTGGCCATTTAGTCATGAACACCGAAATCTATTCTTAAGAATTAATAAAGAAGAATCAATAGGTAATTATTAACAAAAAACCAGCTCAATGTCAAGTAAGCTTAACAAAAATGAGGATGTTAGCCACTATTCAGCAAGCTTCCCCTTAGTAAAGTGAGATTTTTTTATCCCCCACAAAGTTATCCAAAACAAACCGACCCGGCTAAACTAAAAAATATCATCTTTTCACTCAAACCTCTCTACATTTCCAATGTGATTGAATAAAGCTCTAAAATTAGGAAACAATAGAGCACTGAAGAGAAGTCGTCAAAACCACTCCACAAGCATTCACACAGCCTACATAATGGCTTGTTGAAGCGTAAGAATAAGTTTTTCCCTCGCTTCCTGACTCTCGCTAAAATACAAGAATCCGAAGTAAAGCGTATCGACCATTTGCACTGCAACAGTTGGAAGTTGAGCTGGAGCGATGTCTAAAGGCTCTAGGGCTCGCAATACTCCATTTTTCAATGAAAAATCCCCAACAGCCAGCATAACATAAAGAAGTTTTGTATCCGCCAGAGTATGCATCGCATTTGATTTTCCTCTCACACTTTCCTTGTCAAGCATCTCGAGAAACATGATAAATAAGGTTTTAATATACATTGGATCAAGCAATCCCTTCTGCTCAACGGGCAAAATAGAATGGAAAAAATTTTCCAACAACAGTTCCTGCTGCTGAGCCAAACTACCTAATGCCGTTTGCAGTTTTTCAAACACCTCGAGCTGCCTGGAAATCATCCCGCCGTTATAATCCCTAACTTCTCCAACAACCCTCTGAAGCTCTGTAAGCACTACCTGCCTTGCACGAAAAAGATCCAGAGATTGATCACCACGAACAAATTGATATGCTGGCAACCGAATACGGAACACCGTCGCCTCTTTAGGGTATTTTTTCCATACTGTCCCTACTTGCTTTACACGATCCACTGCAAATGCATATTCGAGCCCCGCATTTTCAAAAAGCTCTTGTAAAGACTTAGCATGAGGAAGAATAATTCTTAGCATAATCACCGTAAAAGAAATATCGCTGTCCGTATGCTCGTCAAAAGAAATGATCACCTGTGGAATATCACGTAAATAGCGAAGCTCCTGGCTTAGAGTAACGATATTGCGCATGACCTCTTCCTCATTCCTAGGCATGAAAACGGGGCGAATGAGTTGCTGCACCCTTTTTTTAAGATCTTCTCCCAGCTCTCTGCGTAACAATCTAATTTCTTCCGGAGCAAAGCCACTCCCATCATTTTTTGTCACCTCAATATAGAGGGTCAAAATCCTTTCTTCTTTCCGATATTCCGTGAAAACAGAATCTGCAACGAGTTGGGTCATAGGAACAAATCTTTGGAGAGCCTTTAACAAATGTCTATCTTCAAAAACCTCATTCTCTCTAAGAAAATTCATAGACACAAAAACGCTCAACACTCGTCTGGTCCCCAAGGGCAAGTGCAATCTTGTAAATCCCAATTTCAACTTAAGATGACGCCTCTCTGGCAACACCTCCATACGCTGCCTGACCTCTTTTCTCATCAAGTAAAAGTAGCAAATCAAACGCAACATCTGCCGCACTTCTCTAACAGCTTTAAACTCTGCTCTTCCTGAAACAAGAAAATGCTGCATTTGCGTAAAAATATCAGAATCAAAATCTCTTGGACGATTGTGCAAAAGTGATGCGATTTTCTCCTGGATCAATACAGTTTTCTCATCAACCAGAAGCCCCTTGATTTCGAGAATTTTTGCTGCATGGTAAACAGAACTAACCCCCAACCTCACTTCAGTCTCAAGAATTGGCAGATTTCTCAAAGCCAAATCGAACTCTCCCAGATCACTGAGATGGACTACGATCTCTGCTAAGGTATAGATCCTATCGTCAAAATCCGGAATCCGAAAATCGACTCCGAAAAAGAGACTAATGTTCACCTTTTTACCAGGCAATAACCAACGATGAATCATGTCATGAAAAAACTTTCCCGCACCTGGACGAAAAGTGCTAAGAAGAAAAATCGAAATATTTAGAGTCACCGGATCCCATACTACCCAGCGGAATAAAGGAAAACTACATTGAAACTTCTCCCACTCTTCTCTAATTCTCTCAAAAGAGGAATTTCCAAGAATCCCCTCTGCTGGCATCATCCTCTTCAAAGCACTAGCCACTACACTGTTATATAAAAAAGCATTCGGATGATCTGTTGCATCATTAAAAATCGTTTGCACTTCAGGAAACCTCGCTCCCTTAGAAAGCATATATTCTTCCTGAGTAAGACCTTCTTCATCCTGTTGACCTGAAAACACCTGATGACGCGAAAGATAAAAACCCATTTCCTTGACCATCCGACCCACCCTGAGTTTATACCGTTGACATAGCGTTTAAATCTGCGACTTCTTCTTCGTAAATGCAATCACCCCTGGGCATTCCCTTTGGCCCACCGATCCAAGTACCTAACCGCTCACACTCAAAAAAAGCCTCAACATTTTGCATTTCGTGAAATGATAAAATCTGCAGAGGCACTTCATTTTTCTTTGCTATATATATACATCGAGGATGCAATACCTTCGCCCCGTTTTCGGTGATTTTAATTGCCTCTTCATAGCTAAGATGGGGAAATACTCTTGCCCGTAGATTTTCCTTTGGATCCACATCACAAATGCCTGGCACATCTTTGTAGAACTCCACTTTTTCAGCATGCAAAGCGACTGCAAGAGCTACAGCTGTAGTGTCTGATCCACCTCTTCCTAACGTTGTGATTTCCCCCTTTTTACTCACACCTTGAAATCCAGCAACAATAACAATCCTCCCCTCTTCGAGATGAGGAAAAAGCCTCCAAGGGCGCACATCAATCACCCTTGCATCTGAATGCTCATCACTGGTGATAATTCCTGACTGGCTCCCTGTAAAACTGATTGCTTGAATCCCTTTCAAATCTAAAGCCATAGCTAAGAGGGCAATACTGATTCTCTCCCCAACAGAAATCAACATATCGACCTCTCTACGAGGAGGATTTGGATGCACCTGTCTGGCTAATTTCAGGAGATCATCCGTAGTTGTCCCCATAGCGCTAATTACAATAGCAATCCTAGGGTAGAGACGTCGTCGTTGCTCAATAATACGAGCAATACTAGAAAAGCACTCTGGCGTTGCTACTGCAGCACCACCGAATTTAAGAACGAGAGTTTGCATAAGGCGACGGATGATATTAAATATTTGGTTAACGAGCAATCAAGATTTTTCTTAAAACCCAACTGCAATCGGAGCCGTTCCAGGCTCTAGGTTTTTTAGAAAAAATGTTAATATTTTGCAAAGTAGAAAACATTTCCATTAAAAATCACCCCATCGGAGACCCTGGAAGGAGCAAACAAAGCGTTTAAAAAAATACTCCAGTCTGCAAAGAAGCTCTTGCTATATCAAAAAATCAGCCAACCCTATCAAGAGAAGATTCCAGTAACGCACAAATAAAGCCGTCACAACATTGCTAGAGCATTGTTCAAGCGGGTTAAAAACACTCTCAAAAAGAAGTTTGTTACAGAACCCTCTTTTGCGATTGCTTTAATACTAATCTTTTGCTACCTTTTCTGCGTTGACTGAATGGCTCGTCTTTTCCTCGATACCGTTCGCTAAAGTTATCATGTTCATTTTCGAGGAGACTGCCCCATAAATCGATGATCTTATGGGGGCTTTTTCAGAGTTTTATATTGATTCAGGAGAAACCTTTAACATGTCCAAAACCCCTAAACAAGACTGGAGTCAAAGCAATATCATTGATGACATTGCTTTCCAGGAAGAAGATGCTCAGCAATTTCGCAGCCTATTGAATCACCGAGAAGAAGGTGAAGGAGTAGGTTCCGTTTCCTCAATGACGACAGGTCAAGTCCTCAAAGGAAGAATCGTAGAAATCACCAAAGACTACGTCGTTGTTGATGTGGGTTTGAAATCCGAGGGGTTGGTGCCTATTGAGGAATTTACGGAAGCGTCTGAGCTCTCTTTGGGTAACGAGGTTGAAGTGTTTCTTGACCAAGCTGAGGGCGAAGATGGTCAGATCGTTCTCTCTAGGGAGAAAGCGGGGCGATTGCGTCAATGGGAATACATTTGCAACCATTGCAAGGAAGGTTCGATTGTCAAAGGAAAAGTGGTTCGCAAAGTTAAAGGCGGACTCATGGTTGACATTGGGATGGAGGCTTTTCTTCCTGGTTCTCAAATCGATAATAAGCGCATCAAAAACCTTGACGAATACTTAGATCAAACTTTCGACTTCAAGATCCTTAAGATCAATACAGATAGAAAGAACATTGTGGTTTCTCGTAGAGAGCTTCTTGAAGAAGAGCGCATATCACGCAAGGCGGAGTTGCTAGAAAGCATTCACGAAGGTGAAGTTCATACTGGCGTTGTCAAAAACATCACAGATTTTGGTGTCTTTCTCGACATGGACGGAGTCGATGGACTTCTACACATCACTGACATGACTTGGAAGCGAATCAAACATCCTTCAGAAATGGTGCACTTAGGTCAGGAACTCGAGGTAGTCATTCTCCATGTTGATAAAGAAAAAGGAAGAGTTGCTCTTGGCATGAAACAAAAAGAGTCCAATCCTTGGGAAGAAATTGAGAAGAGGTACCCACCAGGTACCCGTATTCGAGGGAAGATCGTCAACCTTGTTCCTTATGGAGCCTTCATAGAGATTGAGCCTGGTATTGAAGGTTTGATCCACGTTTCTGAAATGTCCTGGACCCGCAATGTCACAGATCCTGCAGAAGTTGTGAATAAAGGGGATGAACTCGAAGCTATCGTTCTTTCCGTTCAAAAAGAAGAAGGTAAGATTTCCCTTGGCATCAAACAAACTGAGAAAAACCCCTGGGAAGATGTAGACAATAAGTATCCAGTTGGTTCTAGTGTGGTAGCCGAAATCCGCAATCTCACTAACTATGGAGCTTTTGTAGAACTTGAGCCAGGCATTGATGGTTTAATCCATATTTCCGACCTAAGCTGGATCAAGAAAGTCTCGCACCCATCCGAAGTCCTGAAGAAAGGTGATAAGGTAGAAGCAGTTATTCTTTCAGTTGACAAAGAGAGTAAAAAGATCACCTTGGGAGTCAAGCAGTTGAGCTTAAACCCTTGGGAAAATGTTGAAACCCTTATGCCAGTGGGAGCTCTAGTTAAAGGAATTGTAACCAAGATTACGGCCTTTGGAGCCTTCGTGGAGCTTGACAATGGCATTGAAGCTCTTGTTCATGTTTCAGAACTTTCTGACCAGCCATTTGGCAAAGTAGAAGATGTCATCTCTAAAGGGCAGGAAATTACTGCTAAGGTGATCAAACTCGACCCTGAGCATAAGAAAATTGCTCTATCGATCAAAGAACATCTTATCGACACAAATAAGTTTAGCCGCGATGACATTGTCGTCGGTGGCAAGGGACGCTCTGCAGGGAAAAAAACTAAAGAGAAACGTGCTGCAAAGGACCAGGAAGAAGCAGAAGAAGAGTAAAAAAACTCATCAAAACAACTTTTTCCAATGAGGCGAGAGATTTTCCTCGCCTCGATAAGAAATTTTTAACGTTAAGGTTAGAATACTCATGAACAAAGATTTGGTTGCCATTTTTGAGTATCTCGAAAGAGAAAAAGGGATCAAGCGAGACATCATTATCTCTGCAATCGAAGAGTCTCTCAAGGCAGCCGCGCGTAAAAGTATCCGAGGACTTATTAATGTAAGCGTTCAAGTCAATTCTAAAACCGGTATCATTGAAGTCCTGGCACAAAAAGAAGTAGTGGATAAGGTCACAATCCCAGAAGAAGAGATTAGCCTTGAAGAAGCTCGCTTGTTAACTCCTACAGCAGAACTTGGACAGTGGATCGATATCACGGTCACCCCACAAGACTTTGGACGTATTGCTGCGCAGACAGCTCGTCAAGTCATTGCTCAAAAATTGCGTACAGCCGAGCGAGATGTGATCTATGAGGAGTATCGCCACCGTGAGGGTGAAATTATTTCTGGAACGGTAAAACGCGTTGTGCGTGGAGCTACGCTCATCGTCGATCTTGGCAAAGTGGAGTCTATTCTTCCAGAACGCTACTATCCAAAAACAGAAAGATACAATGTCGGTGATCGAGTACAGGCCCTTCTACTCGAAGTTCACGATACAGAAAATGGTGGTGCAGAAGTTATCCTATCCCGTAGTCATCCGCAGTTTGTTGCTCAATTGTTTATGCAAGAGGTTCCCGAGCTGTCCGATGGAACTGTTGTAATAGAGAAAATCGTACGCGATGCTGGTTATCGCACTAAACTAGCTGTACGTTCGTTTGATGAAAAAGTAGATCCTGTTGGTGCTTGTGTCGGCATCAGAGGCACACGTGTTAAGAATATTATTCGCGAACTTAACAATGAAAAGATTGATATCTTCCCATTTAACGAAGATCCAGTCCAACTACTACAAAACGCCCTTTCTCCCATCCAAATTAAGAAAATCAACGTCTCTGATGACGCTGCTAGAACTATTTCGATTGTCGTGGCGGATGAAGATTATCCCACTGTTCTTGGTAAACGTGGCATGAATGCCCGCCTCAATGGACAGTTAATTGATGGGGAACTGTTGGTCCAAAAAATGAGTGACTATCAAAATGCTCTTTCTATTGAGCAAGCTCAACTGGCCCTAGTAAATGATCCGACCCTAGATCAACCCTTGCATGTTGAAGGGATGAGTTCGATGATTCTAGCGAGCTTGATTAGTGCAGGTTATGATACTCCCCGTAAACTTTTGAATTCTAATCCGAAACAATTGTCATCGATTCCTGAGATCAGCTTGGAAATGGCCGATAAGATCTTGGAACAAATCCGAAAAAAGAGGACCTAAGCGTTGGCCAAAAATCTCAAACTTAATATCAAAAACGCTCAACTTGCCGAAGCTCTTAAGCTAAATCAAGTAAAAAAGCCCGCGCCCCCAAAGGCAAAAAAACACGTTGAAGAGCCAGAATCCGCTCCGACAACGTCTGAGGGTTCCTTTGTGCACCCAGAAAAAGAAGAACCTGCAATTCCAATGCCTCCTTCTCCTTCTAATGCAGAACTCATTGTGACTACTAGCCCGAAGACAGCATCTGCTCCAACAAGAGAAGATGAAAAAATCCCCCCCCCTATGAAATCAGTAGAACCTCCCGTAGCACCAGGAACTTTGCAACCTGCAGCACCAGGAACTTTGCAACCTGCAGCACCAAGAACTTTGCAACCTGCAGCACCAAGAACTTTGCAACCTGCAGCACCAAGAACTTTGCAACCTGCAGCACCAAGAACTTTGCAACCTGCAGCACCAAGAACTTTGCAACCTGCAGCACCAAGAACTTTGCAACCTGCAGCACCAAGAACTT
>JAGXTH010000035.1 GCA_018333475.1 Simkania sp.
GAAGCGCAGGGAGTTGTCATTAGCCAAACAGGCTCGTCAGAGCAAATCATCGAAATTCTTGCGCCTTTACAAGCACCCATAGAAGAAACTATAGGTAGCACCGTAGCTACCCTGTGGGGAGAAAAGATCAAAAAGCGCTATGCAGAAGAGTTTGATGCTATCGTAGAGCGCCTTGACGATCAAATCCAGGAGATTTGTGACAATGAGAACCTTCAACAGCAAGAACAAACAGAGGATATCGACCGTCTAGCTAAACAACAACGTCTTGAAGAACAGGCTTTGATCCATAAAAAAACGAAGGAATGGGTGGAGCGGGACAAAGCAGAGAGCTTTGCGCAGGTCTAGTGAAAGAACAGCACTAGCCTACCCTACAATCAGGGCGATTTAACTAAAAATTTTTGATAGCAGATCAGGTAACATGGCATAGTAAACACCTTAAATTTAAGGAGGTTTTATATCACGCCGCAAACCAATTGATATAGTGATTTAAATTTTTATTGATATTGCGTATACTATTCTCCGGAAAATTGTACGGAGGCAAAAATGGCAAAACCTTACTCGATCGATCTGAGACAAAGAGTACTTCAATATCTGAAAGAACCTAATGACAAAATGCAAGCTAGTCAACTTTTCCAAGTTGGTATTGCTACGGTTTATCGATGGGTAGCACGGAAAAAACAAAAGGGAAGCATAGAGCCTATAAAAAGAAAAAAGGGTAAGCCTACCGTCACAATTCCAAATGATAAAGAACTGGCTAGGGGGACGGAACACGCCCTACGAAAAGTTTTAGAAAAAGCTTAAAAACAGAAACCAACAGATTATAACCGATGAAATACCATTTCAAAGTACATAACTGGAGTTTGGGTTAAGAAAAATCAAATCATATAGAAAATTATAGAGCCTTGAGTCTTATCAAAATCCCATAAGAAGGAGGATGCATAGGCATGAGTTTAAGTTCTCAAGGATCTTATTGAAAGTTGATCTAGGATTGATCTAGGATGGCTACCATGAGCCGCTTTTTAACTGATTTCACGATCCTTCGACCAGCTTTTGAGACTCCTCAGGAGTTTGCATTGCAATGGATTAGTCATGCTCACGCCATAGCGGAGGCAAAAAAAGCATCTTCTGATTTTGATAAAGAAGCTTTTCAAGCGCAATTGCTAAAACTGCTGTTACATATTGGAGCAGGTCCTGGCAAAATCAAATCTCGCGGTTTCCACCATCCTGATTTTCAACATATGTCCTGGGAAACCATGGAGTTATTCCCTAATGCAGAAGGTGTCTCTTTGGGAACAAGAACTCGCTATTTTGAAAAAATAGTCGACGAGATCTTTATGCAATTCTATCCACCAGCATTGCCCCTACCCGATGATCTCATACATGTATCGTGCACTGGATACACTGCACCAAGCGGCGCACAAAAACTTGTGGCAAGGCGTGGGAACGGTCGTAAAACAACAGTAACTCACGCTTACCATATGGGCTGCTACGGAGCTGTGTCTGCTTTACACATTGCAAAAGGATTCTTGCTCTCTGGAAAAAACCAGGTCGATATCGTTCATACGGAAATGTGTAGCTTGCACATGAATCCCCTCTTGCACTCTGTAGAACAACTCGTAGTGCAAACACTCTTTGCCGATGGATTTATCAAATATTCTCTGAAAAATAGCGCTGAGCGACATTGTTTAGAAATCCTCCACTTACAAGAAGTGATTTTAGAAGGAACTATTGAGAGCATGAGCTGGAGCCCTGAGAGTTGGGGGTTCAAAATGAGTTTAGATAGAGAAGTTCCTCGTCTGATTGCAAAACAACTCCCTGATATCGTCCATGGAGTGATTCCTGATCTTCAAAACGTGCTTTTTGCAATCCACCCAGGAGGGCCAAAAATCATTGATCAGGTGGCTCAAACCTTACATTTAACACCTGATCAAGTGGAACATAGTCGAGCTATCTTGTCTAAATATGGCAATATGTCATCAGCTTCCCTGCCCCATATTTGGGAAAGTATTCTCTCTGATCCCTCTGTACCTCATGGAACGCCTATCTTAAGTTTAGCTTTTGGGCCTGGCCTTACGGTAGCTCTCACCCATTTCCAAAAAGTGTATCTTGATGTGCCGTCCCATAAAGAACAGTGCGTGTCAGAACCTGAGATGGCTCTGCTATGACCACACTCTGGCTGATTCCTTTCTTGATTCAGATGCCATTGATTCTCTTTGATGAATGGTTCTTTCATCGGAAAAGAGGATTGCCGAAATGGGAAAAAATTGGGCATCCTCTAGATACTTTAAGCGTTGTCCTTTGCCTTTCAATTCCTTCGTTATTCCCCTATTCTCCTGCTTTTCTTAATCTTTATATTATCCTTTCTGTCATCTCCTGCTTAATGGTCACAAAAGATGAATGGGTCCATAAACATCACTGCCCGGCAGCAGAACATTGGATTCATGCGATGCTCTTTCTTAACCATCCTATTCTTTTGACAGCAGCGGGATTTTTATGGATCTCCTCTCTCTCCTGGGTTACGCATTTTTTGCAAATCCAATGGCTTCTCGCTATCTTTTTCATGTTCTACCAAACCATCTACTGGAATTTCTATGTCAACGATCAATAATGCCTTTTACGATGAGCTAGGTAGCCGTTGGGGAACAGATTGTGACCATCCTATAGCCCTTCTTCGCGCAGAAAATGCTTTACGCAACCCTTGGATTGCTAGCTTGATTAGCAAAGATTCCAGTGTTCTTGACATTGGATGCGGGGCCGGATTGTTAACAAATGATTTGGCTAAACGCCACATACGCCGTGTAGTTGGGATAGATCTTTCTCTAGGTGCTCTCAAAGAAGCTAAAGAACATGATCAAACAGCCCAAGTACTATATAAACAAGCCAATGCAAATGCTCTCCCTTTTGATAACGAGGAATTCGATGTTGTTTGCGCTATGGATGTCCTAGAGCATGTTGAAGACCCAGAAATGGTCATTAAAGAAGCCTCTCGAGTCCTTAAGCCAGGGGGGCTTTTCTTTTTTCATACTTTCAATCGGAACTGGTTAAGTTATTTCACCGTCATTAAGGGTCTAGAATGGTTTGTGGCTAACACCCCTAAAAATCTTCACGTCTACCCGCTCTTCATAAAGCCAAGAGAATTAAAAGCTATGCTTAGCACCCATGGCTTGCAAGATTCTTTCTGGCAAGGCATTCGCCCCGTAATTCGACAAAAAGCCTGGAAAGCATTTTTCTCGAAAGGACGCATTACTCCGGATTTTCGATTCCGTTTTGTGAACTCCCTGTCTACAGGGTACTGTGGGTATGCAGTGACTACTCCCTCGCCTAAAGGCGAAGGCTTCTAGGGATTGCTCCCAGGCCATCTAATCCGAGGGCCAAAATGTTCTGCGCTGCATTGAAATCTCTTGTTACTCTATACCCACATTGAGAACAGCTATGCTCTCTTTCGGAAAGTTTTTTTACTTCCCGATGTTTGCATTGGCTGCATGTCTGTGTTGTATAGGCAGGGTTCACCAATCCTAACTTCCTACCAGCTTCTTCCGCTTTGTAAGTGAGAAATTGACGAAACTGATTCCAACTTGCGTCTACGATACTTTTTGCAAAATGAGACCCTTCGATCATTTTTTTGACGTCCAAGTCTTCGATACAAATATATTGATACTGATCGATGATTTTTCGAGATTCTTTATGACAAAAGTCTTTTCTGCAGTTGCGAATATGCTCGTGGATTTTTGCAGCTACTTTCCCTCGCTTCCGACGTTCTTTGGTTCCCTTTTCTGCTTTAGAGAGCTTTTTTAGAGCTTTGGCAAGAGCTTTTTGCCCATTTTTAAAGAAGCGAGGGTTTGAGATCTCTTGACCACTGGACAAAACGGCAAAGTTTTCTATGCCAACATCGATACCAACGACTTTTTCATTGGGGGAAAGAAGCTTTGCTTCTACTTCGCAAGACAAAGAAATATCCCATTCCCCTGTCGGACTTCTGCGCAGAGTGCAAGTTTTGAGTTTCCCTTCGAAAGAACGGTGCATCTTAATGCGGATGCTTCCAATTTTAGAGAGCTTCACGGTTTTGCCGATGATGGTAAAGCCGCTTTGGGGATAGCAAAAGCTATTGTATCTGTACATGCCGCGAAATCTAGGAAAGCCAGGCTTTTCGCCTGTTTTGCATCTTCGGAAAAATGCTTGGAAAGATTTATCTAGGCGATCCACGACGTTTTGTAAAACTTGAGAGTGGACTTCCTCAAGTCCAGGTCTTTCTAATTTTAGATCGGGTAAGAACATGAGCTGTTGATATTTGGTTAGAGACTCGTCTAGCTCTTCATGAGCTAGCTTACGCTGTTCTAAAAGCTCGTTGTAAAGCCACCGACTTCACCTAGCTGCTTATCAAGCGATCTAGCTTGTTTTTTAGTAGGATTCAGTCGGTATTGAAATGATTTTCGAATAATCATGCTGGCATGATAGAGTTTGGCCTATGAATCCGTCAACTAACTTTAGAAGAGGTAGAACATGCGTTTTTCTCCTGCATGTTCATTTGGTCTTTGTCGCAAAATATCGAAAGAAGGTGTTCACTAAACAGGTGCTGAATGACTTGAGGGAAATTTTCTCGAGTGTTTGTTCTGACTTTGAAGCAAGGCTTGTGGAGTTTGAAGGAAAGGGGGATCACGTGCACTTGTTGATCGAATACCCTCCAAAGGTCTCGATTTCGAAGTTGGTCAACAGCTTGAAAGGCGTTTCTTCTCGATTGATCCGAAAAAAAGGATACCCGAGCATTCAAAAAGGTTTATGGGGCGATAGTCTTTGGTCTCCTAGCTATTTTGCGGGGTCATGCGGAGGAGCTCCTCTTACCGTAATTCGACAATACATTGAACAACAATCTCCCCCTGAAGCTTAGGAAGCGCCTTGTATCCCAGACCTAGGGCTGGGTTTTACGGCGTCGGGGATAAAACAGCTTTAAATTAGCCTATCTAGAATGATAGTTGAGAATACGGGTAAGTAAGAAATGACGCTCTACTTTGTCTAAGGGATGGGCATAGTTGAGGTCTTCTTGCTCAAAACGCACCTGAATAATAGATCGATATTTCAAGCATGCTCTCATCACTTCAAGACGGTTAAGATGAGAATTTGCAATCTCCTGTTCTCTAGGATCACATGCAAATACTCGCTTATTTCCCATGCGTCTTCGTGCTAATGCTTCACCATGGATCATGAGGTGGTAATGCTTAGAATCTATCGAACATCTATGAACATGAGCGACCTCGCTATTAAACTCTTTATTATCCAATAAGGTGGCCGTTGGTTTCCTTTCGGATCTTTGCTTAGAAGAGAAAATGAGTTTAGCTATTGCTGGATAAGCTCGTAGTAAAAAAACGGGAATTCTCCGCATGTCGCCATCAGACCTATTATCTTCTTTCGGTCTAGAAGAATGGACCTTTTTACAAAGATCCAACAGCGCTGTTTTATCCATGCCAACGATCGATTTGTTAAAAATTCTTATCCGAAGTTTTAACAAACCTTAACATTTAAGACAATTTTTTTAACGCAGGTCGTTAAAAAAATTCCACCATAGCAAGAGACGGGATTGCTCTTCTTTTCTTTAAAGAGTTTGCGTGTTACAACAGTTTCATGTCGATGCGCGATGAAATCGAGATTTAGCAAAATAAATTCCTGCTAGTAATACTCTCGATATAAGTGCTCGAAGAAAGCTGTGAATCACTCCACATAGACTGAGGGTAGTTGCCGAACCAATCCAACAGACTTTGTCGGAATCCGGCGAAAGGAAAAATACCAGCGTTACACTATATCAAATTTCATTAAGGATGTCCCATATGGCCAATGTCAAATTTAAAGGTGCTATCGTACACACAAATGGCGAACTTCCAGAGCTCGGTAGCAAAGCTCCCGATTTTGTCTTAACGGATGGTGATCTTAAAGACCATACCTTACATGATTTTCATGGAAAACGTAAGTTGATTTCCATTGTACCTAGTCTAGATACAGGCGTTTGCGCTATGTCCGCGAAAAAATTTAATGATGCTGCCAAGCATCACCCTGATGTCCTGGTTTTCTTTGTTTCAGCAGACTTGCCTTTTGCTCAAAAAAGATTGTGCGGCTTAGAAAACCTCCACAACATTCTCACTCTTTCCATGATGCGCTCTAAAGAGTTTGCCACTAAGTACGGCGTTCTACTCATCGATGGGCCGCTTGCTGGACTGACTGCTAGGGCTGTTATCGTGTTAGATGCAAAGGAAAAGGTGCTTTACCACGAACTCGTAGAGGAGATCACCCAAGAGCCCAACTATAAGCAAGCTTTAGATGCTCTCTTACATGCTAAATAGTAGGAGTCCATATATTGCGATCGACCGCCTGACAAATCTCGTCGTCGCTATATTTGGCAGCTGTGAATCCTTGGTCTCTAGCAGTTTTTGCCACGTTGATGGCGATCTCGCGTGAAATTCTGCGAAGGTCTGCAATATCTGGAAATAGCGCACTCTCCCCTCTTTTAAGCGGAGAGTGCGCACTTAGAGTTTCCGCCGCTTGAATGAACATTTCATTACTCACTTCTTTCGATTTTACAGAAATCGCACCTAGACCCAATCCTGGAAAAATATTGGAGTTATTGCACTGGGTAATCTTATGTGTTCTTCCTTCGTAAAGTACTGGAGGAAACGGGGTGCCTGTCGCGATGATCGCTTTTCCTTTTGTCCAACTCATGAGATCTTGAGGCGCTGCTTCTGCCCGAGAAGTGGGGTTAGATAATGGAAAAATAATGGGACGCGCAGTGGCTTTAGCCATCGTCTCTACAACCTCTTGCGTAAATACTCCTGGTTGCGCAGAGACACCAATCAATACAGTGGGCTTCACAACTCGTACTGCATCGATCAATGCTATCTTTTCTTTATCTTGGAGACTCCACGTGTGTATTTCTGTCCGCTTTCTAGCATAGAGTTTTTGATGGGCATCTGCTAATGCAAGATCTTCATGAACAAGACCGTATTGGTCGATCAGATAGAAACGTTCGCGCGCTTTTTCTTGTGATACTCCATGTCTAACCATGGCGTTGACAAGCTGCTCAACGATGCCGATACCAGCTGTGCCTGCACCAAAGAGCATGATCTTTTGTTCTTCAAGTGAGCTGCCTATAGAGTATACAGCTGCCATGAGCGCTGAAAGGACAACAGCTGCCGTCCCTTGCATATCGTCGTTAAAGGAGCAAATCCGATGGCGATAACGTTCTAAAAGTGGTCTAGCATGTTCCTTACCAAAATCTTCCCATTGAAGAAGAACCTCAGGAAATCGTCGTTGGATCGCTGTCACAAAACGTTCAACAAACTCGTCGTATTCAGAGCCTGTAATTCTTGGGTGTCTCCAACCGACATACATAGGGTCTTCTAGAAGATCTTTTTGATTGGTGCCTACATCAATCATCACTGGAAGTGTGCGAGCAGGATGAATACCCCCTAATAATGTGTATAGAGAAAGTTTGCCGACGGAAATAGCCATGCCACCAGCCCCTAGATCTCCTAGGCCTAAAACTCTCTCCCCATCTGTAGCAACAATGACATCTACCTCTTTATTGGGAATATTAGCGATGAGTTCTTCCATGCGGTCTCGCATCGGAAAAGAGATGTAGAGGCCCCTCTGATGGTTGTATAGATGACTGTATTGAAGAGATACGTCTCCCACCGTAGGGGTATAAATAAGAGGCATCATCTCTTCTAGATGTTCTAGAATTAAGCGATAAAACAGTGTTTCATTACGGTTTTGGATATCTGTGAGGTAAATGTGCTTAAGAAGGTCGTTTGGTTGCTGACAAAAACGTTTATAGCATTTTTCAACCTGTAGTTCTGGCGTTGCTATCCCAAAGGGAAGAAGACCGTGCAAGCCATATCGATCTCTTTCTTCATCAGAAAATGCCAGATCTTTATTACAAATAGAATCGCGTAGTAACGCTTTACCCTTTAACATAAGGCCACCTTAGCGATCTGGAAGTTGCATTGTCAAGCACTACTCAACCAATCCAAGACGTTATGAGCTCAAAGAGATTGACCCATATCCTCTACTCGATGCATGGCTTTTTCGCGGCGAAATAGTGCGGCGAGTGAAAAACACCAGAGTATAAAAATGACTAGACAAGAGAGACTTAAGAAGTGCAGCTGCGCCAGATGAACAGCTTGCAATCCAAGAATGACCAATGCTGCTAAGGCCTTAGCCCCACGATAAGCAAAAACATCGATCAAAGCCTTAGCTTGGAACTTTTCTTCTGGAGAAAGGTTCACATACAACATTTCTTTCACGATCCCAAAAAGGGAAAAGTCAAAGACCTTAATCGATCCAAAAGAAAAAGCTAACGTCCTAAGACCTGGCCAAAATAAAGAACTCAAAGCATTACAACCAAGAACGATGGGAACCAAGAAATGTGTGCCACGCAAACCAAAAAGTTTAATCAGCGCAAAACTACCTAAAAATTGCAATAAGCTGGTCAATAAGCTAACTAAACTCCCTAATCTACCTAAAAACTCAGTGCGTAGATTCTTTTCCGGGTAAGTTTCTTGTAAAAAGGAGTTAAACTGATAGTCGATCAACGTAGAAGCAAGCTGCATGAATACTACGAGCAAAAGAATGTACGGGAGAACCTTAGAACTCGTAATGAGTTTAATGCCTGTACTAATAGGCGCTGGTTTCCCCCCGCCATCGTGAAATGTAGGATGTGTTTGTAATGGGGAGCTAAAATTCACCGCTTTGCGGTACAGCAAACTAAGAGATATGAGGATCGGCAAGCTAAAAAACAGTAGAGTCTCTGAACCCATACCCGTAGCGCAGAAACCTGGTAAAAAACTCCCTAATACAGCGCCTAATCCACCGAAACCAAACATCACTCCATACAGAGCCTTAGCTCGTTCCATAGACACCGTCATGTGAATTAACGACCACAGTGTCTGGAATAGCAACAGGATGTAAATCTCCTTCCAGATAAAATGCACAATGGAAAGGTAGGGCGCGTGGCTTAAAAATAGAGCCCCCAAGATATTGCCCAAGGCGATTAAACCCGCTATAGCAAGAAAAATTCTCCAGCACCCAAGCTTGGGTAAGTATCGATTATATAGACTGACGACAGCAAAATTTATGGGTAAGGCTCCAAGCCAAACATAGGGTAAATAGGTGCTTGAAAAAAAACTCAAGAATACAGAATTCGAAACAGGGCGTACGATGGAATAGTCAGCATTGATGAGTAAGCCACAGAACATCGCAGCCAGAATAAATACCTTCTCCTGCCTAGAACCAGTCCAACCTTTGCCAAAAAAAAATTGAATTTTGCTGCGCATGCCTCTAGGATACTCGATATTTACATATATTGCGAAAGCTTCCCTTCTACCATAGAAGCAAACTCGGGAGCTACATACACCCAGGTACTTCGATGTTTAGGGATATGCATGTGTAAAAGTTTTTTTGAGGAGACTACCTCGCCATGACGCCTCAAAACGGGGAACTCTTTTTCTTGTTCTTCATTTAGAGAACCCATTTCCCAAGATATCGCTCCCTTAGGCAACTCAGACGCTATCGATATAAGTAGCTCTTTATCTACACTATGAATGCTGAATGCTCTAAATCTTTTGCTGCGATGCATTAAACAAAGAGCTTCTTCTCTACCTACAGCATCTACCTGGTTCTGGGCGGAACGCAGAAGACTTAAAATTTCATTATCTGACCACTGTAGATAGGTTTCTAGCGAAGCTTGTTCGAAGTGAGGACCTAAAACTTCTGCGATGTACCGTGCCAAATGGAACGCGAGACTCTTAACGCTTCCATATTGATACACTCTTCGGTGCATGAAATGCCTGGCTACTAGAAGAGCTTCGCAGGCCTCTATACCAGATTCCTCAACACCCATTTCCAACCTAGATGAATGGTGCGATGGCAGAATACGCACCATCTCAATCAATTGGTGGTAATCGAACATACCATAGGAAACTCCAGTATAACGGGCATCTCGAAGTAGATAATCGATTCTATCAGCTCCAAAAAAATCTCCAGCAATGATCTGACCTAGTGCTTGATGCCACTTAGAGAATGTGAAAGAAACGCCCAGTTGTTGAAGCTTGCTCTCCCCTACAGCTAACTTGACTAAATCTTCTACTACGTCTTGCTTGGGGAATTTTGCGCCTACTCTTTCCCATAGCTCCTTAAAAATCGGACTTTTAATCATCATCACTGTCCAGCGTTCATGGCCTTCTGCGCCAAGAACGAGTTTTTCAGCAGTATGGGAAAAAGGAAGATGCCCAAGGTCATGGCATAAGGCTGCCAACCTGACAATTTGTTTGGCGTAAGTAGCTTCCGGCAACCAGGACGAGCTGTCTTCGGAAACAATCATATGGTCAAAAATACGAGAAGCTAGCTCCATCGTTCCTAGAGAATGCTCGAAACGAGTGTGGGTGGCTCCTGGATAGACAAGATAAGCGCTGCCCAATTGTCTAATATACCTTAGACGTTGGAACGGCACGGTATCTATTAAAGCACTTTCTAAATCATTGAGTAAAATAAACCCATGAACAGGATCAAAAATCCTCCTCATGCTGGCCTCGGCATGCTTTCTTTAATGTATGTACCCGTGACATGCATAAATTCCGCTTTACGCTGCAGCTCTTTAATATTGCGAGCACCTCCATAAGTCAAACCACTACGCAATCCACCGAGCAATGTTTCGATAAGCTCATCCGCAGTTCCTGAAACAGCAGACCAAAAATCGATCCCTTCTGCTACAGTTTTCTCCTTAAGTCCCCCATAAAAATCATTCTGAAAATCTTCACTAGCCTGCCCACGAAATTTCGCTTCGAGACCCTTTGGAGTTTGAGGGTTACTTCTCTTTGGCGCGGCACTTTCTTTAGTCATGGCAAATAGCTTGCCGATCATCACAGTGCTAGCGCCTGCAGCTAAAGCCAGCACTACATCCCTACTATTGCGAATTCCCCCATCAGCAATGAGCGGCACTCGTAGTTTTTCAGCAATCTGCGCACAATCCCGAATCGCTGTAAATTGCGGGATGCCAAAACCTGTCACCATGCGTGTAGTGCAAGCCGCACCTGGACCAACACCCACTTTTACCGCATCAGCACCAGCATTCACTAAATCATGGTAGGCCATCGCAGTACACACGTTGCCGGCAATGATCTCTTTATCTGGGTGAGAACGTTTTAACTCTTGAATGAACCGAATCATCCGATCTGAGTGTCCATGTGCCACATCGATACAGATACCAGCCGCCCCCAAGTCGAGCAAATCTCTCGCCTCTTGTATTTTGAGAATCCCTGTAGAGATATAGGTCTTTGATGTGAATTTTTTCACCCAAAGAATCTGCTCTTCCATGCTCGTAAAACGGTGAAAAATAGGCACAGATCCATGTTTAAGGAGAATTTCAGCCAACTCTTCACTAATCGTCGTATCCATATTAGCACAAACAAGAGGCATCTCGATTTTACGCCCTTTAGTCAACCAAGTAGCAAGATCAGGTTCCGTACGAGAGGGAACATTGTTAAATTGCGGCACTAAAGCCACATCATCAAACGTATAAGCAGTTCTCATAAGAGTTCTATTCCTAAATTCATTGTTTGATTATCTTCTTCCATCATGATTTCTGTCACGATCCTCACAAAAAATTCTGCAGAAACGCTGCAGGCAACATTGGAATCGCTATCAGCCTTTCCAGAGGTGCTTGTTGTTGATACGGGCTCTACCGATCACACCATTGATATTGCTAAGCGATTTCCCAATGTACGGATCATCTTAGAACATTTTCAAGGTTTTGGACCTCTGCATAATAAAGCTTCCTCGATGGCAGCCCATGATTGGGTTCTTTCTATTGATAGCGATGAAGTGCTATCTAGCGATCTTGCTCATGAAATCCTATCAACACAACTTCAACCAAGTTGTATCTATGCCATAGATCGACATAATTATTTTAATGGTAAATGGATCCGATGCTGTGCTGGATGGTATCCTGACAGAATCGTGCGTCTATATCATAGAAAACAGACGCGCTTTAGCGATGATGCTGTTCACGAAAAAATCATACCTCAGGGATTACGCACCATCCATTTAAAAGGTGCTCTTTTGCACACTCCCTATCGATCTATCGACTCCTTTCTATCTAAAATGCAAACCTATTCCACACTATTTGCTGAACAAAATATTCACAAAAAACAATCCTCTCTAACATCAGCGTTAGTGCATGCCGTAGCAGCTTTTTTTAAGAACTATTTCCTAAAGAAAGGCATTCTAGGAGGCAAAGAAGGATTGATCATTTCACTGTATAACGCTCAAACGACCTATTATAAGTATGTCAAGCTAGCATTTCTGCAACGCTCTATTTAATGATACCCCTGTGCCCTCTCCTTTTTAGAGTATCATTCAAAAACGTCATTTTTCTGAAAAAAATTCTCTAAGCCACTATGATTTTAAATGCCCCATCAGCACAATAGATAAATATGTTGAATACAGTTTGTAGCACTGCGTGTGAAATCAATAAACCCTCAATTTAAGGAGAGGACTATGGCCAAGAAAGCAGCACCAAAAAAGGCAGCAGCAAAGAAAGCTCCAGAAAAGAAAGCATCATCTTGTAAAACAAGTTCCTGCTCATCTAAAGGAAAAATGAAAAAAGGCTAGTCTTAATTAGCCTTTAGTGAACGATTTGCCGATGAGTAGCAAGTACTTGCTGCCATCGGCTTATCTTGAGAGGAAGGAGCTAGAAAATCTACGACCTGCTAGGATGCGTATTTTTTCTTAATCGCACGCAGCTCTGGTTCTATTTTTTTACGTTCTTTTGGATCTAGACGATCGACAAAGAGCACACCATTGAGGTGGTCATTCTCATGCATGACAACTCTGGCTTTATACTCTTCAAGTTCTTCTGTGAATGGTTTTCCATCAGCATCGAAAGCCTCTACACGAATGCGCAATGGGCGGGTCACTTGAGCACGGAGATTGGGAATTGAAAGACACCCTTCTTCGTCCTCTTGAAGCTCATCGTCTAAAATAGTGATGCGTGGGTTAATAAAAACCTGTGCATCTGTGTATTCTAGCCAACCATCCTCTTTTACAATAAAATTGCGCCGAGCAAAGATTCTTATTGAACGACCTACTTGAGGTGCAGCAAGACCTGCGGCAGGATTGCCGTACATCGTCTGCACTAAAGCTTGCGCAAATTGTTTTATCTCTGCATCAAAGACAACAACGTCTTGGGCTCGTTTGCGTAAAATAGGATCGCCATAATAGCGTAAAGACAAAGTCACGATAGGGAAACCGACGGTTAGGGGGATTGCTCTATAGTAGGCTCTTCATAACGAACTTTATTGCGACTCATTGCTGACGTCCATAGAGAAAGCAGCACGCAACATAGCATAAACAGACAAGCCAACCATGCAGTAAATTTTTTAAGCACATCTGCTGTAGACGTACCAAAGAGCGAATCTCCAGGGTCGCCCCCAAAAGAAGCTCCTAATCCTAAGCTTTTACTTTCTTGTACGAGAATCACAAGGCACAAAACCGCACATAACACCATAAAAACGGCTAGAGACAAAAAGAAAAAAATAGTCATGACTTTGAAGCCTTGTTAATGATCTCGGCAAAATGTTTAGGATCTAAAGCAGCTCCTCCTATGAGGACTCCATCAATATCGGGTTGCTTTAAGAGTGCATCGATATGATCTGACTTAACAGATCCCCCATAGATAATCGGAAGTTGCTTAGCAATGCTATTCCCCCATCGCTTTGCAACGAAAGAACGAATGCCTTGATGCATCTCTTGAGCTATTTCAGGTGTTGCTATATTGCCTGTTCCAATTGCCCAGATGGGTTCATAGGCTATAACGAGATGCTTAAAAAACCGACTCTCTACCCCAGTCAACCCAGCTGCTAGTTGTTGTTCAACAACATGCATATACTCTCCATTTGCACGTTGGGAGTCTTTTTCTCCAATGCACAGGACTGGTATCAAGTTGAGTTCTAATGCCCTTCGCACCTTAGCATTCACTGTGGCGTCTGTTTCGTGGAATAACTCCCGACGTTCCGAATGGCCTAAAAGGCAAAAACTAGCTCCTGCTTCTTGTAACATCGCTCCAGAAATCTCCCCAGTAAACGCGCCCTGGGTTGCCTGGTGCATTGTCTGGCCGCCGATGGCAATGCTTAGGCCCAACTCCTTAACAAGGGTTGCACAAGAGTGAATCGCTGTAAATGGCGGAGCTATCCAAACAAGCGCTTCGCTCTTCTTTGGAAATTCTTCTTTTAAAGTGTGGAAAAAAACGGTCGCTTCAGCGATCGTTTTATGCATTTTCCAGTTACCAGCAATGATTTTCTTGCGCACGCTAACTCTTTGTTGACAAGAAGCGCCTATGATAGCGAAGCTGAGAATGTTTGCGCAAGTATTTTACGATGTATACAACACTATCTGTCCAAGAACTGACTCTTACGATCAAAAAACTGCTTGAAAGCAAGTTTACCTCTATCTCTGTGCGTGGAGAAATCAGCAATCTAAAAGAACAAACCTCTGGACATATCTACTTTACTCTTAAAGATAAGGAAGCTCAAATCTCCGCGGTGTTATTTCGTGGCGATGCAGTAAAAGGGCTCAAGCGTCCTATAAAAAATGGAGATGAGGTAGTTGCTAAGGGAGAGCTTAGCGTCTATGCCCCAAGAGGGAACTATCAAATCATTGTACGAGATATCGAGTTTGCTGGACTCGGAGAACTTCTGCTTAAACTCCATGAACTCAAAAAAACACTTGAAATGCGTGGCTGGTTTAACTCCTCCCACAAAAAAAAGCTACCTAAGCACCCCAAAATAGTAGGTGTCATCACGAGTCCCACAGGTTCTGTGATTCAAGATATTTTACATGTTTTAAGCCGCAGATTTTCTGGCTTTCAACTCGTTTTAAACCCCGTTAAGGTGCAAGGAGAAGGCGCCGCTCAAGAGATTGCCAAAGCCATTTATGAAATGAATCATTTCCATTTAGCCGACGTCATCATCGTTGGGCGTGGAGGAGGCTCTCTAGAAGATCTATGGGCTTTCAATGAAGAAATTGTAGCGGAAGCCATCTTTCTCTCTACGATTCCAGTGATTACTGCCATTGGCCATGAAACCGATACCTGCATAGCGGACTTTGTTGCCGACGTGCGAGCTCCCACTCCATCGGCTGCAGCCGAAATGGTCATGGAGGAAAAAACTAGCCAGCTTCAATTTCTTTACACCACTAGGCGCGCTCTCACGCATTCTGTAAAAATGAGAATTAGTGAACATCGGGCCAAATGCCGTGGGTTTTTAAAACATCCTATGTTTGAAACTCCCTATGCTTTACTAGGGACCTATTTCCAAAAACTCGATGATGCTAAAGAAGATATCGATAACCAAGTAAAGAACAGGATGAGAGAACAAAAACTCCACCTTCAAAGAATCTCTCAAACGCTCTCTGCTTTAAATCCTCTTACATGGTTTCGACAAGAAAGCACACGCTTTAAAACTGTGCAACGTGCCCTATTCTTGTCGGTGCAGCAACAACTCGATCGAAAACGACAACGGCTCCAACAGCTCGAGCAACATCTTAAAGCGATTAATCCTAAAAATTTATTAACAAAGGGTTATTGCATTCTCTTTCGGGAAAACAGTGATTCCGTTATCGTTTCGACTCGTGAGGTAGAAATAAAAGATCGTCTTGATATTCTTCTTCAAGATGGGAAACTCAAAGTAGAAAGGACGCTATGAGCGAGCTGAGTTTTGAAAAGGCCTATGAACGACTAGAGCAAATTCTAGAGACAATGAATGGTGGAAGTGTGCCTTTAGAGGAGGCTCTTAAGCTTTATGAAGAGGCAGACATCCTTCTTCGTTCTTGCCATGGACGACTCTCTTCTGCTGAGCAAAAAATTGAAACTCTGATTAAACAGCGTAATGGTGAATTAGCCTTAGATGAGCAAGGTCAACCTCAACGAACAGCTTTCCAGCCAGGAATGGCACGATGACTTCATTGCTCAAGGCAATCCACTCTCCAGAAGACTTAAAAAAATTGAGTATTGAAGAACTTCCCCTTCTCGCTCAAGAAATCCGACAAACGATCATTGATGTCTTGTCCATTAACGGTGGACACCTTGCCTCCAATCTAGGTATCGTCGAGCTCTCCCTTGCACTGCACTATGTGTTTAACTCTCCAGAAGACAAATTCATCTTTGATGTCAGTCACCAATCCTATCCTCATAAACTGTTGACAGGGAGACAAGAGTTTTTCCCTCGTATTCGACAGTTTAAAGGACTTTGTGGTTTTAGCAGCCCCAAAGAATCCCCTCATGACCATTTCTACGCTGGTCATGCAGGAACAGCCCTTTCACTGGCGCTTGGTGTAGCTAAAAATCGAGATCTTACCAAACGAGAAGACCACATCATCCCGATCATTGGCGATGCTAGTTTGACTTGTGGTCTTACTTTTGAGGCACTAAACAATATCCCTAAACATCTTAAGAAATTCATTGTCATCCTTAATGACAATAACATGTCGATTTCTCTGAATGTCGGAGCCATCACCAACATCCTAAGTAGAATCCTCAGCAATCCTACATCCAATAAAATCTACCAAGATCTTGAACATTTTGTAGCTAAGATCCCCAACTTAGGCCCTATGCTGGCTAAACAGGGACTGAAGGTGAAAGAGTCTCTAAAAAACCTCGTGAGTACAGCTCCTTTTTTCGAACAGTTCGGTCTTTCTTACGTTGGCCCCATCGATGGTCATGACCTAGAAAGACTCATCAGTATATTAAGCGATTTGCGTAATGTTGATAGTCCAACCATTCTCCATGTTCTAACTACCAAAGGTAAAGGGATGGAAACGGCTATTGAAAACCCCATTACCTACCATGGCTGTAAACCCTTTGACAAGATGACCGGTAAATTCCTCATAACGACAACACTTAAACCTACCTTTCCGCAAATCTTTGGTAAGCAGATCTTATCCATGGCAGAAAACGATCCTAGTCTCGTCGCTGTTACACCTGCAATGCCAGCAGGTTCTTGCCTAGAGGCTTTCATGAACCGTTTTCCCGAACGGTGTTTAGATGTAGGCATAGCCGAGGGGCACGCTTTGACTTTCTGTGGAGGCATTGCTTATGGGCGCAAGATGAAGGTCGTTGCCTCCATCTATGCTACCTTCTTGCAACGTGCTCTGGACAATCTCTTCCAAGATATCTGCCTACAGGAATTACCTGTTATTTTTGCTATTGATAGAGCAGGCATCTCTGGTCCAGATGGTTCAACGCACCACGGTATCTATGATATTTCTTTCTTAAATGCCATGCCTAATATGGTGATCTGTCAGCCTCGTAATGGAAAAATCCTAAGAGAGCTCTTAGAAAGTGCCTTTTCTTATGGGCACCCCACAGCCATCCGCTATCCTAATGTTACAACAAGTGATGATCAAGAACCTTTAAAACGACGTGAACTTGGTATCGGCGAGATCCTTGCTGAGGGAAAAGAAATTGCCATAGTAGCTCTTGGGCACCTTTGCGATACTGCTTTAACGGTACGAGAACTCTTACATTCCCAAGGATTTAACATTACTGTAGTCGACCCCATTTTTGTTAAACCTTTGGATGCAGAGCTGTTTTGTCGTATCGCTTCTTCTCATAAAGTCATTGTAACCCTTGAAGAGCATTCTATTAATGGCGGGTTAGGAATGATCATAAATACCTTTCTCATGCGTAATGGGTTTAATCATGTGCACGTGTTAAACCTCGGTATCCCTGATACGTTTCTTGAGCATGGGAACAATAAAGATCTCCTTAAGCAGGTAGGTCTTGATCCAGAAAGCATTGCAACCACACTTCTAAGAGAATTTCATGATATGATCGTGAGTAAAGTATGCTGATCGCTCTATTTCCCAATCTTCGTAAAAAACCGTCAAAACATCTAGCTATCGAAGTGCGAGAGTTTCTGCAGTCTCAGGGAGTCACTGTTGTTTCAGAAGATGAGGAAGCAAAAGAAATTGGAGCACAGCCTCTTTCTGGAGTTCCTCTACGTGATATCAAATTTATGATTTCTATGGGTGGCGATGGCTCGATCTTAAGACTAGTGCATAAATACCCCGACTGGGACTGCCCTATTCTAGGTATTAACCTAGGGCATCTTGGTTTTATGGCCGATGTACCTGTAGCAGATCTCTATGAAAGTCTCCGTGATCTCACTGCTGGACTCTATAACGTCGATGAGCGGCTTATGATCCAGGCAGAAACGGCAAAAGGTGATACCATTTTTGCTGTTAATGACATCGTTGTTCATCGCGGACGCAACCCAAGCCTCATCGAACTTGCTATCCATATTAACGATGTCTACGTGAATACTTTTGTCGCTGATGGACTCATCATCTCTACACCCAATGGCTCTACCGCGTATTCTCTAGCGGCTGGGGGCCCTATCATCAGCCCCACTCTTGATGCTATCGTCATTACACCTATCTGCCCACACACGATTTCTAACCGTCCCCTCGTCCTCAATACAGATCAAGAGATCAAAATTGAGTACTTAAGTGATTACGATCCTGTAGAAATCCGTGCTGATGGCCTTGAAAGTTACGACTTACGCACTGCAGAGACCTTCAGCATCCGTAAATTCTCTCGCCATTTTAAACTCATTAGCCTGCATCGTCGCGACTATTTCTCTACACTACGCACTAAACTCGGTTGGTCTGGTAAAGTTCGTTTTTAACCCACCTTACGCATATAGAGGGTTTTTTTACGATGAGTAAGCATGTCAGCCGATCGGCAGTCCGATTTTCCATAGGCACTCTATTCAGTAGAGTCTCTGGTATGGCACGCGAAATGACCATGGCCTTTGTTCTCGGCACGTCTCCCGCTGTCGCTGCATTTCTTGTAGCTTTTCGTTTTGCTTATCTTCTGAGGAGGTTATTTGGTGAAGGAGCGCTTGTCAATGGCTTCATCCCACATTATGAAGAACTGAATGCTCGTAGCGAAACGAGCGCCTCTTTTTTTTTCCGCGATCTTCTAGCCTCTCTTGCTGTCATTCTACTTGGGCTCATCGGAAGCTTAGAGTTAGGACTATTAGCGTCTGTAGAATACCTACCTCTGCAAGAAAGTAATGTGGAGATCATGCGCTTAATCATGCTCTCATTGCCAGGCCTGTTATTTATTTGTCTTTCTGCTCTACACAGCGGTTTTTTACAGTGCCAAGGACGGTTTTTTCTCACAGGTATTGCACCTGTAGCCTTTAACCTTGCATGGATCGGAACACTCTTTTTTTATCGCCACGAAGATACAGCCTCCATCACCGTTCATCTAGCAATAGCCCTAGATCTCGCCTTTCTTTTCCAATGGGTGATCTTGCTGCCAGCTACGTGGAAAAAACTCAAACATCTGCTCTCGATTGCAGACCTTCGTTCTTTTCAGCTGTTTTCTCCGGAAATCCGTCGCATGCTCACAGCGATTTCTCTAAGTGTTATTGGTGTCAGTGCTATCCAAATTAATAGTTTCATCGACGTGCTATTTGCCAGAACTGCTGATCTTGAAGGCCCAGCCTATCTTACCTATGCCATTCGTTTACAACAATTTCCCCTAGCGCTATTTGGCATCGCTATAGCAACAGCCATTTTTCCAGCTCTTTCTAGGGCTGCAAAAAATAATGAATTGGACACTGTACGAGATCTTTTGCAATTTGGCCTAATGCGCTCCTCATGCTTGATGATTCCCTGTACTATAGGCATATTGCTTCTTGGCGCTCCATCCATCAACCTTCTCTTTGGTCATGGACAGTTTACAGAGGAATCCACGCTAAGAACTACGCTATGTTTGTGGGCTTACGGACTTGGGCTTCTCCCTTCTACAATCGTCTTACTGTTTAGCCAAGCCTTTTATGCTCAGCATGATTTTAAAACCCCCATGTATACATCCCTTGCAACTATCCTGCTTAGCACCCTCTTCAACTGTTTGTTCATCTTTGCATTTTCCTGGGGAGCCACTAGTGTTGCTCTCTCAACGAGCTTCACATCCCTTATCAACGCCGCTATCCTGTATTTCCTCTATAAGAAACAACACGGCATTCACTTTTTTAGCATTAAATGGCGCTCTCTTGGACAATTGAGTATAAGCACGCTTGTAGCTGGGTTCGCATGTTTTCTTATCTCAAGCGCTATGGGGGATGATAGTTTTATTGGCATCTTACTCAATAAAACTGTTTTCTTTCCCCATACTCTAGGGATACAAGCTCTGCAGCTTATTCTTCCTTCGGTTGTTTTTGCATTGGTTTTTGTGCTGATGAGCCGAGTCTTGCATTGTCAGGAAGTGCTACAGCTTCTTGGTAATAAACGTTAAGAGATAGCTTATTTATCCATGACGGCGTAAAACCCAGTCCTTTAGGGCTGGGATACAAGGCGCTTTTTAATAGTGTCGTTGCACCCACTCTTTCGTTTTTCGAAGACATAGATCCGTTTCCTTTGCTGTCTTTTGAAGTACTAGGAGTTTTTCTTTAGCTACTCTTTGTGCCACCAACGCATTCATTTGCTTAGTTTCTTCTTTTTTAGGTAATCTTTTACCTTCAATTTTTTGCATTTGGCGTTCAAATTGTTCGTAAAGTTTCTCGAGTTCAGTGCCAATGCGCTCCGAAATACCAAGGAACTCTTTTTTATAGGTTTCTTCGATTTTTTCTTTCCACACCTTAGCTATAGTAAATTCTATCGAGTGTAGTATTTCTAGCCATTTTTTTGAAGGCGCAAGAATCTCTACGATTTGTTTTCTAGAGCCAGTCAGACTAAAAACCATCGCCTCAGCTTCTTCTAAATCCTCTTGGGTGACCCCTGCCATAGATTCATGGTTCATACCCTCTGTAGAAATAGGAATCTCTAGATTTTTCCCTAGCTTTATTTGATAATAAAGCATCGCCTCAATTTCATCACCAAGGTTATTATCCAAGGCCTTCTGTCTGGAAATCCCATCTAAAAGCGAGAGTCGTTTGGCGCCGATAAGAATTTTGGCCAATTTAGTTTTAGTATTTCCCTTCGGTTGGCAATACAATTGCCAATATATTTCAACCATATTCCAATAAATAGTCACACGATCTCCGCAAGAAGTAAGAGCCTCCCCGATAATACTAAAGAGTTTCTCTCGAAAGGCTTCTTTAATAACAACACCATGTAACATCTGCATAACACGTAGAGTAATTCTTGAGCGTGTTCCTTTTCTTAGATAATCCTGAGTACCTTGCAATCGTCGTAGAAAATTCATCAGATTAGAGATCTCACCCTCAGTAAGCCTATTTTCTTCCTCCTCAGGTTGTTGATACAATAGTTGCAACACTATTGTAGGTAACTCTTCTTCTCCCATTGTAGAAAGTAACCACTCAGGAAATGCACTCCGAGCAGCGCTTCCCACAGGAAAATGACGATGGAACTGCTTTTGCCAAAAAAAGATTTCCTCTTGTAAGGAAACTGGAGCGGCTTCTCCACTACTAGGAAGGCGTAAGTCGAGCATAGGGCCTAGAGCAGAATTAGCCTCTTGTTGTCTTGCACTTTCTTCTTGAAAGAGCTGTATGCTCTCTTGAGACATGCGATTCCCCACTATCCAAATCACACTTTCTCTAGGTAGCTGTGCCAGTGCGGGTGATAGATTTTGCAATTGGTTATACGAAGCATCCAATACGGTTAACTTGATTAAGTTCTCTATCCCCGTTGGCAAGATTTCAAAATAATTGAGTGAAATATTCAGTGTCGTTAACTCAATTAAATTAACTATCCACTCTGGCAAGCTTTGGAGTTCATTGTCACGAATGCTAAGCCAGGTCAGCGCAGTCAACTTACTCATTTCTTCTGGTAAGCTTCGGAGTTGATTGTTTGAGATATCAAGACAAGACAGCCCAATGAGCTGACCTATCGACTCAGGTAAATCCCGAAGTTGATTCTCCTCGAGATCAAGACGAGTAAGTAGAGTTAGGTTTCCTATCCACTCCGGCAAGTTTTGGAGTTGATTGTTTGCGATGCTAAGCCAGGTCAGTTCGGTCAGCTTACTCATTCCTTCTGGTAAGCTTCGGAGTTGGTTATGTGCCAAGTTAAGGTGTCCTAACTTGCTCAGTTCACCTATCCACTCCGGTAAGCTTTGGAGTTGATTGTTTGCGATGCTAAGCCAGGTCAGTTCGGTCAGCTTACTCACTCCTTCTGGTAAGCTTCGGAGTTGGTTATGTGCCAAATCAAGGTGTCCTAACTTACTCAGTTCACCTATCCACTCCGGTAAGCTTTGGAGTTGATTGTTTGCGATGCTAAGCCAGGTCAGTTCGGTCAGCTTACT
>JAGXTH010000036.1 GCA_018333475.1 Simkania sp.
TAAGTTCTGGTAGAATGTCATTTCTCAGATTTGCCTTTGCTGTGGTGAATTTTGAAAAGAAAGGACTATTTAGAAACTCTGCATGTTTATCATAATATGCTTGGACTTCTTTTAAAAATTGGTCATCAGAAATAGTTGGAGTTCCACTTCTTGCCAGGATGTTTTGTGCAATTTTTGAATCCCATTCTCCAATTCTACGAGTAAATTCTTCCTGAACATCTTGAGTAGGTAGGGTAGAAATCCACCCTCTCAGAATTGGAGATTCAGGAGTTATTGCTGAATTACAATACACAGCACGAACTTTTCTTCGATCAGCAATAAAGGCTTGCCCACCCATACTGTCGAATGCATCGCGGGCTGCGATATAATCAGCAATGTGTTGTTGTACGAGGTCTATAGGAAATCCGCTTATTGCGGTCTGGTTAATAAGTGGAATATTTGATGACATATAAGCTCCTCTGGTTATCAATTGTGTAATTAAATCTCAGTTTAGATTATCATGCTATTTTGTAATTCTACAATCTTAAATAAATAGTTGCTCGTATTAATTAACAGAAAGAGATAAAATTCAGGGCAATTGCACGAAGAGTTTTCTTGACTGCGCATAGGAGACAATGAACCTATCCAAATAACTTTTTAATTTGATACAGCCCTTCGATTCTCATCATTTTGGAGGAATCATGAGTGCTAATTTTCAAGCTCTTTCCGATGAGCAATGGGCATTGATTGTCAGCCTGATGAAACTGCAACTACCACCTGAACAAGGGATCCTAAGAAGCGATTTACGCAAGGTTTGGAATTCGTTGTTGTTTGTTCTAACTTGTGGTTGTCATTGGACTGCGGGAATTTCCCTAAGAAGCTGTACTAAAACTTGGGTTCAGTCGCTTTTGTGGATTATTTTGGCCGCTTTTCGATCCAAATGATTGGGGGGCAATATCGACAAAGGTATATAGCCCCCCAATTTTGGAGTCGAAAAGCGGCCAAAATCATCCATAACATCGACGAAGCCTTAGTTTTGAAAAAGGTCCGTTCTAACAAGATGTGAAAATTCTTAGTAAACTCGAGGCGATTGCAAAACCCCTTCCACATCGAGGCATTGCCATCGCCTTTTCTATTTACGGTAAAACTTAAGAAGCCTACATCATCACCATTTTTTCACCTAAAGATGAAGCATATGCTTTTGTACACCACCTCTTTTTTTCGAAATTGCTTGGTAGAAAAAATTGCAAGCTCTAGAATGCCTCATTAGATCTCGATCAGGAGGAAACCAGGCTTTATGTCCAAATTGATCAATTATATTTGCGGGGCTGTCATATCGATGCCGCTCGCTTATCTTTCAGCGGATAGTGAGCAATTTAGGCTTACTTCACCGGCTCAACCATTTGCTTCTTTAGAATCCTTACAACAACCCTTGCTCCCTGCTCCCCAAGAATTGCCTGTTGAGGCTAAACATGTCTCTGCCGCACCTCCTGTCGTGGAGATGGCTGTGAACCCGTTTACAGGAAAAATTCGCGCTAAAAAAGTACGCGTGCGCTTGAATGCTGACCTTGAGAGTCGCATCATTAAAGAACTCGATAAAAACGACCTCGTTTCTGTTGTCGGTGAAAAGGGTGACTTTTATGCAGTTGAAGCTCCAATGAACATGAAAGCTTTCATATTCCGCAGCTTCGTCCTTGATAATGTTGTAGAGGGAAATCACGTAAATGTACGATTGTACCCTGATCTAGAGTCCTCTGTCCTTGGACATCTTAATTCCGGTGATCAAGTACAAGGTGCTATTTGTGCTGAAAATCCCAAATGGCTAGAGATCGGCGTTCCTCCCTCTGTGCACTTTTATGTCGCTAAAGAATTTGTCGAAAATATTGGCGGTCCAGAAGTGCGAATCCAAATGGATAAACGCAAGGAAACTGTCGAGCAAATGCTTGACAATACGGCTTTCCTTTCTAAGACTGAGTTACGTAAGCCTTTTGCAGAAATCGATATCGAACGTATTCAACACACTTATAAAAAAGTGATGAATGACTATGCCGATTTGCCTGAGTACGTAGAACAAGCTCATAATGCTTTGGTTGGCCTTCAGGAAGATTATTTACAAAAAAGAATCGCCTTTCTCGAAGCAAAAGCTAACCAATCTGATATCAGCAACGAAGCGACTCTTATTAGAGAAGAGATCGTTGCATTTGACGCTTCAGATGCTGTGAATGAAAGCAAGCCTACGGATAAGATGTTACTCTGGGAGCCTATTGAAGAAGCTCTCTACCTCAATTGGGCCGCTATCCATGAAGATCATAATATGCAAGAGTACTACGAAGAACAAAAACAAATGGCTACTTGCATCTCTGGTATTCTAGAAGCCTATGCTGCACCTGTTAAGAATAAGCCAGGTGACTTTATCCTTAAAGATAAGGACATGCCTCTTGCCTACATATACAGCACAAAGCTCAATCTACAGGAAATGGTCGGTAAAAAAGTGACGCTACTCGGAGTTGAGCGTCCTAATAATAACTTTGCTTTCCCTGCATATTTTGTCATCGCACAGGAATAGCTTTGTTCCATTATTAAAATGAGAAAGATGGCCTTGGAAAACCCAAGGCCATTTTCTTTTTAGTGTCTTAATTGTAAGCAGCAGGTCTTAAACGGGCTTGAAACGCTTCCCACTCCGCATTTATAACGTCTTGAGAAAAATAATCTTCCTCTTTGACTGGCTTCACTTCGTCTATTTCTTCCCCTTCCCATAACCGAACAGCCCAAAGGGTATAATCCCTAGACTGTAACTCCTTCAATAACAAAGGGTTGACTATCTGCTCCAGATGGAGAGTTTGCTTAACAATATCAAACACTTCCTCAAAAGAACCAGGACCACCAGATAATACTTCCCACTCTCCATATTGGCTGTAGAGAGATTCTGGCATCTGATTACACTTCATCACCTTTACAAGAATACCCTGCCCTATCTGAGTAGAATGAGGTACAGGTCCTTTATTAAAACATCTTCTATGTAGAGCTTGGGGTTCCCCTTCCCCCTCACAATCAAGATTAGGTACCTGGGAAGCAATAAAAGAGCCTATGCCATATATAGTTTGAAGATCGACTTCAGCAGTCATTGATGCCTTGTGGACTGACATACTATTTCTCCTCCGGTTAAAAAAAACCCATCCACTTTAAGAGGAACAGTGCATTTTTTTACATACTAATTGGTTATCTATTTTCGTAGTTCTTGGACTGTTTTTCTATTTTGGTGTACTCTCCAAAACAGGACATGGTTCGAAGTCGAATTGAAGGCAACGTGAGGCGAGTGAAATAGCTTCGATTTTTTTCAGATATAGTGCGAAGCATCCTATATCTAAGAAAGAATCGAAGTCAGTTTGCCAAGGTGGATGTTTCGAAAGAATTCTAATATTACACGATTTTAAACCACGCCAAAAATAAAGAGGTCATCGATGAGTCAAATCACATCGCGCAGACGCGCATCCTCTATTTGCACAGCTCTGTTTTTAGTAGGACTTGCCATCGTCACTATGAGCGGTATGTGGTGGCCAGGAATCATGCTTGCCATTGGCATCCCCTTATCTTTACGACAGTTTCTTTTGGGACGTCATTTTGATATGTATGTGAGCTTGTTTGTTTTTTGTGGAGTTTTTTTAACAGTACAGTTTGATATCAGTTGGCAAATCCTTCTCCCCATCCTTTTTGTGCTGGGCGCTGTTTATATTCTTTTAAGAGAATTTCAGGAAAGCAGAGAGCACCCTGAAGATATCGAAGAAGAGGACATCAACCATGAAATTGAGGAAACCTTAGAGGAGAAAAAAGCTAAACGACGTCAAAAATAGTCTAAACACATCGCCTTGCGCACATCCTGCAAAGTGGCTTCAGCAACTTCATACGCTTTTTTAGTGCCTTGGCGTAAAATTTCCATGACAGCTCCTAAGTCCTTAGCAAAGATAGCGCGTTTTTGCCTAATGGGCTCAAGTTCAGCTTGCAATACCTCAGTAAGCCTTTTTTTCACGACAGAATCCCCGAGACCACCTCTTTGATAGTGTTCTTTCATTTCTCTGAGTTTCTCTTGATCAGGATCAAAAGCATCCAGATAGGTGAATACAGGATTCCCCTCTACTTGACCTGGGTCTTCAACGCGTAAGTGGTTAGGGTCTGTATACATTCCCTTTACTTTTTTAGTCACAACATCCGCTGCATCAGAAAGGTAAATAGCATTGCCCAAAGACTTGCTCATCTTTGCCTTACCATCAATACCTGGCAACCTGGCAACAGGGGGGATCATCGCTTCCGCCTCTACAAGGACGTCTGTATGATAAATCTGATTGAAATGCCGAACAATTTCATTACATTGTTCAACCATCGGCCTTTGATCCTCTCCTACAGGAACAATATTAGCTCGAAAAGCAGTAATATCAGCAGTTTGGTTGACCGGGTAAATCATGAAACCCGCAGAAACATTGTCTCCAAAGCCTTTCTGTTTAATTTCTTGCTTGACTGTAGGATTATGCTTTAAGCGATTCCAAGTAACGAGATTGAGATAATACATCGTCAGTTCTGGTAACTGCGGCAGGAGCGATTGGATAAAAATTGTTGTCTTAAGAGGATCGATTCCTACAGACAAATAATCTAAAGTGACCTCGACGACATTCTCTCGCACTTTTTGTGGTTGCTGAAAATGATCGGTGAGCGCTTGAACGTCTGCCAACATGACGAATTGATCGCATGTTTCCTGTAAAAGAATACGATTTTTAAGAGATCCTACATAATGCCCTAGATGTAGAGGCCCAGTAGGACGATCTCCTGTAAGTACAATTTTTTTCTTCATAGGAGGTAGTATACTGGTTTATCTTGATTAATTTCGAGAGCTGTGTGATCAATATCTGATTCAATGGATATACTACCCAGCATGAATCAAGAATCTCTTGGAAATATTGGTCAATATGCACTCCTCCGTTGCCTCGGGCGAGGGGGAATGGGTGAGGTGTTTTTAGCCTATGATGCCTCCTGTAAACGCGAAGTAGCTCTTAAAAGAATTCGCTCTGATCTCAAAAATAACCAGACCATTCGTACGCGATTTTTAAGCGAGGCTTTAATTGCTGCCAAGCTCTCTCACCCTTCGATCATTCCCATCCATACTATTGACCAAGAAGAGGATGGGACTCCCTTCTATACTATGCCTTATATTGAAGGAGAAACCTTACGAGCCATTTTACATAAATCTCGCCTTGAAGAAAAGACTGGGCATATTGCACACCCTATCGGCAGCTCGATTCCTATGCTTGTCAGGATTTTCTTAAATGCCTGTCAAGCGATTGCTTACTGCCATAACCGAGGCATCCTACATCGTGATCTAAAGCCGGAGAATATTCTAGTTGGAAAATTCGGCGAGACCATGATTGTCGACTGGGGATTGGCTCAGTATATCGAGGATGTAGGTGCTGAAGAATTTGACGAACAAGTTCAAGAAGATGAGAGTCTAACAAGGCCGGGAAAAGTAGTCGGCACCCTAGCCTATATCGCACCTGAAAGAGCCCTCCATCAACCTGCTTCGATCCTCAGCGATCTCTACTCTCTTGGCGTTATCCTCTATCAAATTCTTGCTTTAAGAGTGCCTTTTCAAAGACGTGATATTAAAAGTTTCCGCCGTGTCATGCACCGTGAGCAACTCATTACCCCCCTAGAAGCAGATCCTTACCGCGATATCCCTCGTGAATTATCTGAGATTGCTTGTAAATGTCTTGCGTTTGATAAGAGTCAAAGATTTTCTAGTGTTTCCCTACTCATTGCAAATATAGAACAATACCTAGAAGGTTTTCCGGAGTGGATGCCAGTCGCTAGCTTAAGGATCGATAAAAAAACCGATTGGGAATTCCAAGAACATGTTTTGCTAGCTAAACATCAAGCTCTTTCAGAAATTCCAGAAGAAATGGAATGGGTTTCGATGATGCTGTCTAAAAGTGCTTTTTGGGGAAACCTCAAGATCGAAGCTCAATGCACTCTCGTCGATAAAAGCGCTGGAGTAGAGGTTCTCTTCGGTGTTCCAGATGGTAATCTGCATAAACGGCCTATTGAAGGCTGGGGTTTAAAACTAGGTTCTGCTCAAAGACTTGGTTGCACTTTATTTCGCAACCAAATCGAAGTGCAAAGCCGCCCGGACATTTTTTTAGAAACAGGGCGCCTCTATCACCTTCGTATTGAAGTTGTGCAAGCAAAAATCTGTGCTTTTTTAGATGACATTCAGCTGTTTGACTATATCAATCCCTTGCCAATAATAGGAAATCATATTGGCATCATTTCAAGGGATGAGGGCAGTATTTTGCATCAATTGAATGTCTTCGTCGGCAGTCACAATGCGCTTGTGAATTGCTTGGCCATTCCAGATGCTTTTCTCGCTAAAGGTTATGACCTCGATGCTCTTGAAGAATATCGGCGTATTGCTTATTGCTTTCGCGGGAGAACAGAAGGAAGAGAAGCTCTTTTCCGCGCTGGTGTGACTCTAGTTGATCTAGCAAAAAAAAGAGAATCTGACATAGAGAGAACAACTCTCCTAGAAGAAGCTTTAGAGCAATTCAGCACTCTTTCTGGAGGACCCGCAGCTCCACTTGAATACTTGGGTAAATCCCTTGTCTATAAGGAAAGTCAGGATCTGCTGGAAGAAAACAAATGTTTAGAATTAGCTCTTCGCAAAGCACACCAACACCCTTTGCGTTCTACAGTCGCAGCACAAGTGCTCTTTCGTCTTCATGAAGCAGCATATTATAGTCGGTTTGAAACCTATGCCATCGCTTTACTAGCCCTACAACAAATTCCCGATCTCTTAGAAGCCTCTGCTCACCAAGATTTTTTCATCAGTTTATATCGTCACTTAGAACCCCTTCCTCTATTCTGCAAACTACCTCAACAGGAAGAAAGGCAAGATCTAACCATCCAACTAGCCTTCTGGCTTGCCAAGCCTTATATCTTAGAAGGGTTTAAAACCGATTATCCTTCTGCCGTTTTTGCATTGGAAGCTCTTCGCCCACCGACAGAAGGACTTGGGGCTTTATGGCAACTAGCGCAAACCTCCTCGCCCAACCCTTTGTCCATGTGGCTGCTTATGAAAGCCACTATTGATGAAACCCTTTTAAATCCAGAGCAACCCTGGTTAACCTCTTTACCTTCACAGATTTCTTTTGGAAGCATTCTGCATGCAGAAATCGATAGTCTGTGGTCCCAGCTGTATCTAGCAAAAAAAGCATTTTCTCAAGCTGAGCAAATCTTCCAATGCTATGAAAAAAAAGATCTTGAGCAAGAGAAACATCCTCTATTTGTTCCCTACGGCTGCTGGCTTAGATATGCTAAAGGAGAAGCGTCTGCTCTACATCATTTTTCCGATATTTCCACAACCATTTACCCACCTATTTCAGCTCTCTTAGCTCATGTTCTTTTAGGAAGATCTGAAAACAAGATCACCCCATTCCTTTGGCAAAAAGTAGAACTTGCAAGACAACGAGCTCTTTACTATCGTTGCTCAGAGAATGATAAAAAAGCTGTATCAGAAATTCAACAATTACGCAAAGAGCTCCACCAGTGTCTAAACCCCTAATCCATAGCAGTGAACTTGTTTATAAGGGTTTTTTTCACCTTAGGATTGACAAGCTTCTACTCCCTGAAAAAAAACCTCTTGAGTACACAGTTCTTATGGCCGCCAAAGAGGCATCTGCTGTTCTCGCTATAACTCCACAGGGCAAACTCATCATCAATCGCGAATATAGGCATCCTGTCGCTACCTACCTTTTAGGACTCCCTGGAGGACGCGTTGACCCAGGAGAAGACCCTTCATGGGCAGCTCAAAGAGAACTTGAAGAGGAAACCAGTTATATAGCGAAAGAATTCATTCTTCTTGGTACTGCATACCCTCTCCCTGCGATATGTGATCAGAAGATCCACTACTACTTAGCCAAGGACGCCACCCCTACAGGTCAACTTAAAACAGAACCCTATGAATTAATCGAAACCATAGAATTGACTCAAGAGGAACTGTTTCAAAAAATCCAGGATGGAGAGGCCGTCGACGGAGTTCTCTTCCCTGCTCTTGCCCTCTACAATAGATTTTTTACCCTCCAGGAAGAATCGAAAATTGACCAAAGATCCTCCGAAAAGCGCTGATACTTAAGTTTTGCAACTACCTCTCTAATCAAAAATAGAAACTAAGTGTTCCTTTGGTATAAACTGACCAGCAACAGTTCCGTATTGTGACTTTCAGAGGAAATATGAGTTCTTTAGAGCTTCCTAAAACCTACGAGCCAAAACTCATTGAAGAAAAATGCGCTTCTCTCTGGGAACAGCTCTTGCTTTTTCGTGCCAACGCACAGTCTAAAAAACCACCCTATTGTATCGTGATCCCCCCCCCTAATGTCACCGGGGTCTTGCATATGGGTCACGCCCTTGTCAACACCTTGCAAGATATTCTCGTTCGTTGGAAACGGATGAGCGGATTCGAGACCCTGTGGGTGCCTGGGACAGATCACGCAGGAATCGCTACACAAACTGTCGTAGAAAGGCAGCTCATTGCCAAGACAGGAAAACGGCGTAAAGAATTTTCTAGAGAGGAGTTCCTATCGCATGTCTGGGCGTGGAAAGAGCAAAGCGGTGGGCAGATTTTAACTCAGCTAAAAAAACTTGGCTGCTCTTGTGACTTTAGCCGCCTTGCTTTTACTATGGATGAACCGAGGAATCGCGCTGTACGAACAATGTTTAAAACCATGTTCGATGATGGTCTCATCTATCGGGGAGACTATCTTGTAAATTGGGATCCGGTGACACAAACAGCCTTAGCTGATGATGAAGTGGAATACGAAGATAGAGCCTCCTTCCTATGGCGCTTCCGCTACCCCATCGATGGAGAAAAGGAGTGTTTTATCGAGATCGCAACAACGCGCCCTGAAACAATGTTAGGTGATGTAGCTGTGGCAGTGCACCCTAATGATGAACGCTATAAAACACTTATTGGAAAAAAAGTTGCCCTTCCTTTAAGCAACCGGCTCATTCCTATAGTCTCTGACCCCTTTGTTGATCCTACTTTTGGCTCCGGAGCTGTAAAAATTACCCCTGCTCACGATCCCAATGACTATGCATTAGCCCTTCGATTAGGCTTACCTATGATCAACATCATGACACCTGATGGAAAGATCAATGCAGAGGGAGGCAAGTTTGCCGGACTCACCATGGAGGATGGAAGACGTGAGGTGGTTAATGCAATGCAGAACCTTCATTTTCTAGTCAAGGTAGAACCTCATCATCATCGTGTAGGCCTCTCTTATCGCTCTAAAGCTATTATCGAGCCATTTCTTTCCAAGCAGTGGTTTGTCCGTGTAAGCCAATTCAAACAAGAACTCCGTTCTCTTGTTGAAGAAAAACAGGTGACCTTAATCCCTCCTCATTGGGATACAACCTATTTCCATTGGATCGATAATCTGCGCGACTGGTGCATTTCAAGACAGCTCTGGTGGGGACACAGAATCCCCATTTGGTACAAGAAAGAGTCTGTTGATACTATGATTTGCTATGATGGCGACGGCGTTCCCCCGGAAGTAGCAGCAAACCCCGAAAACTGGCAGCAAGATGAAGATGTACTCGACACTTGGTTTTCAGCGGCTTTATGGCCTTTTAGTACATTAGGATGGCCTGAAAAAACCTTAGACCTTGAACGTTTCTATCCTAATTCCACCCTTGTTACTGGGCACGATATTCTCTTTTTCTGGGTAGCTAGAATGCTACTTATGGGTAAGTATGCTCTTGGCAAACCACCTTTTCCTGAGACCTTTTTGCATGGACTCATCTATGGAAGATCGTATTGGCGTTATAATAAAGAAGGCTCCGTCCAGTATGTCGACGCTAAGGAAAGACTAGAGTATGATTTAGGAAAGCCTATCCCAGCAGAAGTGCATGCCAAATGGGAAAAAATGTCGAAATCTAAGGGCAATGTCATCGATCCTCTAGAAATCATTGACTCCTTTGGCACCGATGCTATGCGAATGGCTCTTGCAGCTAGCGCTACACAGGCAAGACAGATCGATCTCGATCGACGACGCTTTGAAGAATTCAAAAATTTTGCCAATAAAATTTGGAATGGCGCTCGATTTATTTTTATGAATATCGAGTCACTTTCTGGGGAAGAGCTTGCAAAAGGCTTAAGAAGAGACCTCCTTACTCTAGAGGATCGTTGGGTTTTTTCTCTACTTAACCGCACTATTGCTGAAGTCAATCGATGCCTTAGCACTTACGCCTTTGATCGGGCAGCAACACTTGCCTACGATTTCTTTTGGAAAGAATTCTGTGCTTATTATCTGGAGCTAACCAAACCTGTTCTTTTTGGCAAACGTGGCACCGAAGAAGAAAAAAACCATAAACAAAAGATCTTGGTGATTGTTTTAACAGCCTCTCTTCGTCTTCTGCATCCAATGGCTCCCTTCATCACCGAAGAACTGTTCCAACTGCTAAAAGCAAAATTTGCTCCCCTGCTTTCTACAACACAAACCGATCCCTACACCTGCGATACACTCCAAGCGTTAAACGCGGTGGCCTGTGCAATAGCCCCCTACCCTTCTGTCCTCGTGCCAGAAGATATCGATCCTGCCATTGAAGAGGCCTTTGCTTTTATGGACCAAATCGTGCACGCAGTACGCAATATTAGAGCTGAAATGCAGATCCCTCCTGGAACTGCAACAGATCTTTTTATCGTTGGAGACCTCGAAGGCTCAAGCGGACGCCTAGCGCACTCTCATGAAGGGATCTTACGCGCCCTTGTCAAAATGGGGGATATTTCCTATGAAAAAGAGCAACCACCTCTTCTTTTGACCTCCACTGCTATGGTAGGACCGCTCAAGCTATTCGTTCCTTTGCCTAAGGAGATGCAAGAAAAAGAAAAGGTCCGTCTCATCAAAGAAAAAGAGAAACTCGTTGCCCAGCAAAACCAAATCAGCCAACAACTAGCGAATATAGAATTTATTACTAAAGCACCAGCGCAGCTTGTCGATAAGCTAAAGCTGAACTTAGCAACTGTTGAAAACCAGCTAGTGGAGTTATCTAAAAAACTGGCCCAGTTGATAGACCTCAACTAAAACAGTCTTGCGTAACTGGCTTCGCCTGGAAAAATTGGAGGTTTTCTCGTCATTTCGATCTCCGATAACGAGGTATACACGAAAGTGTGTAGGCGAGGAATCGAGGATCGAAATGACGAGAAAAGATCGACTTTATACCAAACGCAATAAATAATTTCATATTTGAGCTGCGTGAAAGCTGTCGACAAATTGACGATCGTAAACAGCATAGTATTAATGCCCACATTCCGCGCCCTCTCCGCAAGGTAAGAGAGCCTTGCTTATTTTTTTTCGTGGGTCCGTATCGGGTTGTTTTCGGAAGAATTTTTTCCTATCATTCCTTTAAAATCAAAACCTTTCTTGAACGAAGGGTGTG
>JAGXTH010000037.1 GCA_018333475.1 Simkania sp.
CGCCGATTTTCGGCGCTTTGACGCGGCTCAAATGTGAAGTTATTTGTTGCGTTTGGTATTAACTAATAAACTTGTTTGCTTGATCTAAATCGCTTGTGAGTTGTGTTTTTTCAGGGTCCTCAGCATGAGATTGATATGCTTGGTAGTCATGTTCAATTTTTGAAGTTTGCTGGAGGAGATCTTGCCGTTTCAGGCCTCTTGCAGATTCATTCAAACAATGCAATGCATTATCCATGACCTGTTTAAAGGCTTCTTTTTTATGGGGTTCTTCAGCTTTGGCATATTCGCCAAGGGCACGTTGAAACAGATCGACGCCGCGTTTGTAATCTTGTTCATACAGTTGTCGATTCTGTGGGCTTATAGGACCACTTCCAAATCCTTGTATATCTGACATGATATCCCCTTTAGAGCGAATAGTTCAGTTGTTTATCTCCTTGCCAAAAATTATGAAAAAATTAAATAAAAAAAGATAAATCGAGGTGAAGATGAGACTTTTTTTTATTGTGGGAACTCTAATAGTAACGGGAACTATATTTGCTGCTTCACCGAAAGAAGATGCGGTGGAATCTCCGCAACAAATCCAACAGGAATTGGATCAAGACGAAGTGCTATTTAAGCATGCTAAGGAGATGTTTAACCCTTGGTATGCAGGTCCATTGCTGACAGGGGGAGCTCACATGATGCCCCCAGGCTCCGCTAACATCCAACCCTACGTCTTTGTAACGGACACCTATGCTGCCTGGAACGCAGATCGAAAGTCTGTAAGTGCTCCCAATACAGTGAATCTAAATCCATCTATCAATGGATTTCAATTTGGGATCACAAGCTGGCTTGACATGCTCGTCGTTGCTCAGGGCGATGTCAATTGGCAAGGTGGTAAGCATGCGGGAGGTATTGGAGATTCAGTCTTAGGGATAGGATTCCCCATTCTTACTGAAGGATTGTATCAGCCAGCGATTAAAGTAGTATTTAATGAGACCTTTCCTTCAGGGCGCTACGAAAAACTACAGTCAAAACTCAACGGCATTGATTCAACAGGCGCGGGGTCTTATCAAAGTCAGTTTGGATTGCGTATTAGCAAACTGGTTTTTTGGTCGTATAAACATCCCATGAATTTACGAGCCTCTTATTCATATACCATTCCTTCAGACGTACATGTCCGTGGATTTAACACATATGGTGGCGGTTATGGGACAAATGGGACAGTGCACCCTGGAAATACGCAGCAGGCAAACGCTGCTTTTGAATATAGTTTTACGCAACGCTGGGTGTTTGCTTGTGATGCCGTATATGTTTGGGCTAATAAAACAACATTTACTGGAAATCCTGGTACAACATCCACAGGAGCTGTGGCTTCAGTAGGTAGTGGTTCGAATGATCAGTTAAGTTTTTGCCCAGCTATTGAATTCAACCCCAATGCCAATCTGAATTTCTTGGGTGGTGTGTGGTTTGATGTCTATGGCCGCAATACATCTAAGTTTGTTTCAGGGATCATCAGCGTTGCTTATACATTTAACTGGTAGTCTATATGCCAAAAATTCGCGTCAATTCTGCTGAATTCTACTATGAGATACAGGGAACAGGATCTCCCGTTATTCTCATTTCTGGATATACTTGTGATCATCTCAATTGGGCTCCAATCTTAGACAAACTTAGCCAACGGTTTAAGGTGCTTGTATTCGATAATCGAGCTATTGGACAAACCACAGACCAGGGGGAACCTTTATCCGTTGAAATGATGGCAGATGACGTGATAGCGCTAGCCCAGGCTCTCGACTTAAAAAAACCGTGTATTGTTGGCCATTCCATGGGAGGAACGATTGCGCAAAATATAGCCAGTCGTTACGGGGACCAAATCAGAAAACTTGTATTGATGCATTCTTCTTCTAAATGGCGCTTAGCTATGCTCCATGGAATAGAATCCATGCTAAAGATGCGCCAACAAGGGGTAGAGTTTGAGGTCATTTTTCAAGCTACTCTAGCCTGGGTATTTGGAGAAGCTTTCTTACAAGATGCAGGCAATGTTCAAACATTAAGAAAACTCATCTTAGAAAATCCCTACTCGCAGTCTATGGAAGATCAAGAAAGACAGTTTGCAGTGTTAAAACAGTTTGATGGGCGAAAGCAGCTCAAATCTATTAAAGTCCCGACTCTTGTGATTCAGGGTAGTCAGGATTTACTTGCCCTACCATATGAAGCAGAGTTCTTGGCTGCGCAAATTACTAATGCCAAATTGGCCATATGTAATTGTGCCCATGTATGTATAGCAGAGCTTCCTGAAAAAACGATCGATCTTCTCAAAGAGTTTCTCGCATAGAACGCTAGTCGCTGAAGTCTGTGATTTCATCGACTAGATCTCAAGAAAAAGTTTCTGAAGAGGTTCTGTTGTTTTTTTACCACTAAATCAGTAAAAAATATCGGTTTTCTAAAAACACAGATCAATACACCGCTCTAGGAGTGACCTATACATTTTCACCAGGGTATATAATACCAAACGCAACAAATAACTTCACATTTGAGCCGCGTCAAAGCGCCGAAAATCGGCGATCGTAAACGGCATTGTATTGCATTAATACTATGCTGTTTATGATCGTCAATTTGTCGACAGCTTTCACGCAGCTCAAATATGAAATTATTTATTGCGTTTGGTATAAAGACGAAAATTCTTGATTTTGCAAAAGAACTACATCCCATTTGGATCGAAAAAACGCCGATGCAGACAATGGGACAACCAGAGGATATAGCTGAAGCTATGCTGTATTTAGCCAGTCCAAGATCAAAATACGTTACTGGAGCAGACTGGATCATTGACGGTGGGTATACGTCTCCATAGCAGGTGAATGCATAAAGTTTGTAGCAACGGTTGGATTTTATAGGTGGCCAAAGATACACTGGGATGTCTAATGTTTGTGAGGACATCTTTGAAACATAAAGAAGAGGAACTATCCAAAGCTGTTCCTATTATCGAAGTTGACTCGATTTCAAAGATTTATAAGCAAGCAGAGCCACCTATTAAGGCCCTGCAGGAGGTCTCCCTTACTATTAAAAAGGGGGAGATTTATGGGATTATTGGGCTCAGTGGCGCCGGAAAATCCACATTGATCCGTTGTTTAGCTAAGTTGGTTAAGCCAAGTTCTGGAAGGATAGCATTTCATGGAGAAGACATCACCGATATAGCAGGGAAACAGTTGCTCCAGTTCCGTCAATCCATTGGAATGATTTTTCAGCACTTTAATCTTTTGAGTTCGAGAACCGTCGCTGGGAACATTGCCTATCCTCTGGAGGTTGCAAAAGTTTCAAAAGAGCAGCAAAATCAACGTGTTGAGGAGCTATTAGGTTTAGTTGGGCTGTCTGCAAAAAAAGGTGCGTATCCATCACAGTTAAGTGGCGGGGAAAAACAAAGGGTGGGTATTGCGCGTGCACTAGCAAACCATCCAGAGGTATTGCTTTGCGATGAAGCGACCTCAGCGCTGGATCCTAGAACTACAAGAGATATTTTAGATCTGCTGAAAACGATTAACAAGACTCTCGGAGTGACGATTATCCTCATTACTCATGACATGGAAGTGATCAAGAGAATTTGTCATAAGGTAGCAGTGATCGAAGCTGGTAGCATTGTAGAAGAGGGCCCTGTGTCGCAGGTATTTGGGGATCCGCAACATGCAACGACCAAACGATTTATTCAAAGCACTTCGCACGACATCCCAGAGGAGTTTTTCAAGCCTTCCTCTCCTAATAGAAAGTTGTTGAGATTAAGATTTAAGGGAAATGCCGCTAGTGAGCCGCTGATTGCCCAAATCGTCAAAAAATATAACGTAGAAGCGAATATTCTCCTTGGATGGATTGATAATTTACGAGTCATAGTAGTTGGAACATTAATCATAGAATTAACAGGTTCCTCAGAGGGGATTGCCAATACTCTAACATATCTTGCTGAACACGGCGTACAGTGTGAGGTTCTTGAACATGGTGCTTGACATGGAGCTTGCCTTACAACTTCTACCGCTGCAGTTATGGAATACTGTATACATGGTGTTGGTTTCTGCTTTTTTTGCAGTTTTATTAGGTCTTCCTATAGGAGTGGTCTTAACCATCACCGATAAGGGGCAAATTAAAGAAAATAGATATTTATATAAAATGTTAGAGACCATCGTGAATGTGGGGCGCTCATTTCCCTTTGCGATTCTCATGGTTGCCTTAATTCCTTTCACTCGATGGGTAGTAGGTACGAGTTTAGGAACTACTGCTTCGATTATTCCACTCACAGTGGCTGCAGCTCCCTTTGTGGCTAGATTGGTAGAGGCTAGCCTTAAGGAAGTTGATAGACATGTCCTTGAGGCGGCGATTGTTATGGGGTCCACATCTTGGCAGATCATCACAAAAGTATTGCTTCAAGAAGCACTTCCATCAATGATTACGGGAATTACATTAACGGTAGTAAATCTTATTGGATATAGTGCTATGGCGGGGCTAGTGGGTGGTGGGGGATTGGGGCAGGTAGCTATTCAGTATGGCTACAACCGTTTTAACACGTTCATCATGGTGGTGACCGTGATCCTGCTCATTGCGCTTGTTCAAATAGTCCAATGGATAGGTAATCATCTAGCTAGATCAGTTATTAAGAAAAGAGGAAATGTATCCCATGGTTAAACAGATTCTTATTATCGTACTGTCCTCCATTCTATGGATTTTGCCAAGTTGTTCCAAACCAAAACATAGTTTAAAAATCGTAGCTACGCCTGTCCCGCATGCGCAATTATTGGAATTTGTAAAACCAGATCTTAAATCTCAAGGGATCAATTTAGATATTATCGTGACAGAAGACTATAACATGCCAAATCGGGCTCTTGCGGATTGTGAAGTAGACGCCAATTTCTTCCAACATATCCCCTTTATGGAAGAGCAGATCAAGCAATTTCATTATCCCATCGAGAGTATTGCTAAAATTGAGATCGAGCCTATGGGAATCTATTCTAAAAAGATCCATGCCTTATCGGAGTTACAAGAAGGGGCGACCATCGCAGTCCCCAATGATCCAACCAATGAAGCAAGAGCCTTAATGTTGCTTCAAGGGCAAGGAATCATTCAATTGGATAATCCGAGTAATCTTCAAGCAACAGTGCTAAATATCACCAGCAACCCTAAACACATTAGATTCATAGAGGTTGATGCTGCTATGTTGCCTCGCTCCTTGGAAGATGTCGATGCGGCAGCTATCAATACAAATTATGCCTTGGAAGCACATCTATCTCCTTCCAAAGATGCTCTTGTCCTTGAAAGTAAGGACTCTCCTTATGCCAATGTCATCGTTGTGCGTAATGGCGAAGAGCATCGTCCAGAAATCGAGGCCCTAAAAACAGCCATGACTTCGGATGCTATGAGAGAATTTATCCTGAAAACCTATCACGGTGCCATTCTTCCTGCATTTTAATACAAACAATAAACCACTAGTTCATGCTTTTAGGTATGAGCTAGTGGCCTGGCTAGTTATTTTTTGCCTTTTTGGATTTCTTCAAGTTTTTCTTTGATGAACTTATAACAAACGGCAAATCCACCTACAGCAACAGCTTTTACAGGTGAACCTCTCATTAGGGAACGAAAGGAGTCTATTTGTATATTACGTTGCCAAAGAGTCAATGCAGTATCGGCTGGATGTCCGATCACGCTACCAATTGCTCCACTAGTGAAGGCTGCACCATATTCAACGGCTTTGTTATCTCCTCCAACCTGTTTCATGGCTCGACCTAAGGGATCGCTAATCCTTAGAGAAAAAAGGAAGCTCGTTTCCCTAACTACAATAGCACCTGCTTGCTTAGCCGTTAGCTTTTTTAAGGATTCCACGATGCTACGACCCATGGTCTGTCCATTAAAAACGGCTAAAGCAGGAGCTGAGGCGCCTCCGACAATCATCGAACTTGCTAATATACGCGCAGAACTAGCAGTTTCTTGATCGCCATGAGAGCCCTTCGCTAGGACTTTTTCGACAGCTTTTTGTACGGCTATTTGCGTGCCGACAATCGCCCCAATAGTAGGAGCTGCCTTAAATCCCCCTTTGAGCACCTCTATGATGGGCATTTTAGGTATGGGGGCTCCTACTTGGAGAGCGCTTTTAGCTATGAAGCCATAGAAAACAGGAACAATTGCAGCAGAGGCTGCTGCAGGAGGTATGAGATAGGGGGCTACACGAGCCCAAACGTCTAAGGGCTGTCCATTAGAAGCAGCCGGTAGTGTAGATGAGGACATATAATAAATTTCCTTATTGGATAAAATGTAAAATCGAGCCTTTTTTGAGGCCTAATATAAAAATAAAAAGTGATAGAGCTTAAATAGTTATTGCGCCTGACGGCGCACAATAAGAGAAGAAAGGACGATGAAAGAGGACACGAGAGAGTATTGCTCGTTTGCGCTATGCCAACGAGCAGTAGGAGACTTCAACGAAAAATGAGAAGAGTCCTTTATGTCCATGCGCAATATTGTAATAAAGCAACACATAAATAATCAAATAAAAAGACTCGAGGGTGTTTTAATAAGTATTCTATGTCTTGGTGTAACGGTTTTTTTGTAATAAACCTTATTCTGCTAGCTTCTCTGCATAAGAAAACAAAGCGGGAGTTCCTCCGGTATGCCAAAATAAAACGGTATCATCTTCTGAAAAATAACCTTTTGCGATCATATCCAATAAGGCCCCAAAAGCACGACCAGAGTATACAGGGTCTAATAAAATGCCTTCTTGTGCAGCCAATCGATGCACAGCATCATGTTCTAACTCACCTAGCACTCCATATCCTTTAGCGTACTCGTAACTCACTGTAAATTCCTCAGCTATAAATCGTTTGGCGATTCCAATTTTGAGTGCAGTTGCATTGGCTAAGTCGACCAATCCTTGTTCGAAGTTTGCCTGTTGCGATGCATCATAATCCACGCTAATCCCAAGAATCGTTCCAGAAAAATGTGTTAACGCGGCACCAACCACCATCCCTACATGAGTAGCTCCTGAACAGGATGCAAAAACAATATGGGTAATAGGTTGAGTCAATAATTTCTGTTGCTCAGCGAGTTCAATCATTGCATTGACATAACCCATGGCACCAAATACATTGGAGCCCCCGTAAGGGATGACATAGGGTTTACGCCAGGCAGCGCGAGCTCTTTCAGCGAGCTCGTCTAGGCTAGCAGCTGTACCTTCCTCGTCTTTCCAGTGAAGATGTGCTCCAAGGAGCTTGTCTAATAAAACATTGCCTTCAAAGAGATGAGGAGTGTTTCCATTGAGCAATAGCTCGCATCGTAAACCCATCCGAGCAGCAGCTGCGGCAGTCTGCCGACAGTGATTAGACTGAGCAGCACCAGCTGTAAGAATGGTATCGATATCATATTGTAATGCATCGCCAAACAAATACTCGAGTTTGCGAGTTTTATTGCCCCCTAAAGCTAGTCCTGTTTGATCGTCTCGTTTGATCAAAATACGGGGCCGTTTCAAGGCAGTTCTTAATTTGGACAGTTCCTGAATAGGAGTAGGAAGAAAAGCTAAGTGTGTTCGGGGCTGTTGGTCTAAGGACATAGATTCCTCTGAAATAAGAAAGGAGTGAAAATGTAGAGATATCGAGAAGGAAAGCCAAAGAAAATAGCGCATTTCTATACCCTCCTAGTGCCGTTTCTTTAAAACTCACCTCTACGTGCGTAAGTTGAGTTTTAAATTTGACCCCTAGAGTTCTCAAGGCGCTCTATTCAACGCAATACATATCTGCTAGATCAAAAGCAGGAAAACTAAAACAGAGAACTTGTACAGGAGTTTTGTTAGCGGACGTAAGCTTATGGATTTTTCCTGGAGTGATCAGGATGGACTCTCCTGCATTCACAATATGATGAAGTCCATCGATTTCAACATCAAGCGTTCCATGAGCCACAATAAAGTGCTCGCTCTCAACCCGATGAAAATGTTTAGGAGAATCCTGGATATCCAATAAGGCTGCGCTCCACTTGTCACCAGTCATCTCTCCTTTTACGAGTTCGTATGCTGTATAATCGCCTTTTTCGACCTTCGATGCGAAGTAGCGTTCATCTAGTGGTGGCAAAGGATCTCTATGCATAGGAGTCCAGGGTGTCACCGCCATTGGCTGATCGTAAAATACATCTTCAGGAAAGTTAAACCCGGGTAAATCAATGGCTAAAAAACGGGCTCTTCCTTTTGGTGTAAGTGCATGGATCATTCCTGGATCGGTATGAACCAATTCACCACTGCGCAAAATAATAGGGTCATGACCTCCATAGCAAGCTTCCAGCTTTCCTTCGGTAACTAAGATGTATTGCCTTTGTAGCTTGTGATAATGCGCCGGGATGGGTTCTGCAAGTTCAAATAATTCAAGTTTCCAGCTTTGATCTGCCTCTGGAGGTACTAGAGGGTAAATGGTCAAATTTTCATTGATCACCACTGCAGGAACCAGCATTGCTAATAAAGAAATCATTGCGATCTCCATTATGTTTTAGATTATTGAGGTGTTATTACATTGTAGATTGCATGAGAGGCCTGACGGTGATATGCCCAATAACGGTCGCCATAAGACCAGTGCCAATATTCATTGGGATAGTTGACAAAATCCACTTGAGACAGTGCTGATGTCATGATATGGCGGTGGTGTTTTGCCTCTTGATCTATATAGGAAGAATGTGTGCAAGATAAGCGTCCCCCATGGTCAGAGGACCATTGATCGAGGAGGATCCCCATGTTCAATGGCGCATTATCAGGACCTATCAAATAGACATCGATAGCGGCACCAGTTGCGTGTGGAGGAATATTACGGCTTCCATCGAGTAACACCAAGGGAGAAACGAGTTTGGTAGTTTCAATAAATAGTTCTTGAGGGGTCAGATGAGGTTGGGTGTTTCGGTTGTTTTCATACATGCTTTGAAAGAGCTCGTTTTGTAGATCTAGACTACGCCAGCCTTCATATAAACAAAATCGGATCCCTTTTGGCAGAAGATCTTGTGCCTGGCATAACTTGTCGTACACGGTTTTTCGAAGTTTTGTATAACATATATTATCGGGTCTTTCTGGGGGAGGACCAAAGGCAATATAGGTTTGTTGGCGAAGGTCCACAAGAGGCTCTCCGCATTCTTTAATAGGGATTGCTATTATACTTGGATCAGCTATCGTTTTTATCATATCATGCATCGAAAATTTCGAATGGAGGGTGTTTTAAAGACAAAGATATAACAACTCTCTAAAAATGCTACAGTTTTCTGGAGGGTTCGGATTTCAAAGATAAGGCTTTAGAGAGTTTGTGATAGGTGAATAAATTGCCATAAGAGCCCCACGTAATGAGTGTTTTGCATTGTTCTTGAGCGTCCTGACGTGGGAGTTCTTTGTTAATAAGGTCTGTCAATTCTTTGTGGCTGAGCTGGTGTTTGGGAGTGGATTTAAGCCATTCTAAAGCCTTGCGAAAAAAAGGAATTGTCAAGAGTTGTTCTTTCCAAACAAGGCGTCTACTTCTGGCATCTGCGGAGAGAAATTGTTTTCCTGCATCGACCAATGTAATCACTCGCTTTGTAATTTCTACAAAATTTAATAGTTCGGCAGCTTCTGCGTCTATCAATACACGATCGAAATGATCCACGCTTTCAGCCCCAATTTGATAGAGGTCATTGGATTCCCCATATCGATGGAGATAGGAAAGAAATCCTAAAATCTCGTCAGGAGTCACAGAAAGAAGAGGTGTTATAGGCTCGGTAGAAGGGGGTTCTTCTTGTGTATAAGCATCATGCAACTGATCGACGAGTTGTAAAAAGTTGTGGGAATGGTAATCCCTTGGTCTTGGCAATCGATTATTCATGATAAATCTGACCCGCCCAGGATTGGACTCCATCATCAAAATGCGGTCGGCCAAGAAGACCACTTCTCTGACGTCATGCGAAACTAAAACAATAGAACTGAGTCTTTTTTCCTTATTTTCCCAGATAGTGAGAAGTTCTCTGCGCAAGGTCTCAGCAGTGAAAGCGTCTAGTGAGCTAAAAGGCTCGTCGAGGAGTAGAATCTCAGGATTGCACACTAGAGCTCTTGCTAGTCCAACTTTTTGTTTCATTCCCCCTGAAATTTCACGAGGATAGGCATCTTCAAATCCAGACAGTCCAATCAAGGCGATAGCATCAAGAGATTGTGCTTTGACCTCATCTTGAGATAAATCCATGGCTTGTAAAACCATCTCGATATTCTGTTTAACAGTCATCCAGGGATAAAGAGCAAAATTCTGAAATACAAGAGAAAAATTGGGTAATAAACCGGTGACCTGTTTGCCATGATAAAAAATCTGTCCCTCAGTAGGAGGGATTAAGCCCGCTAAAATACGGATAAATGTGGATTTTCCACAGCCTGATGGGCCAATGATTGCAAGAATTTCATCAGGATATACCTGTACATCCATGCCATCTAAGACATGAAGGACATGATCATCAGGCAATTGAAAGTCTTTCCGAATTTTTTTCGTTTCACAGAGGGGGATTTTTTGTTTCAGAATCTACACCTTGCTAATAATTCAAAGAAAATCGTTTTTCGGAGTAATGGAATAGCCGTAACCAAACTTGATAATTCAAGATCACGACAACAGCAGCCATGACTAAAATACTTGCTACCAGCAGGGGAATGTTTCCATTTTGGGCGCTAAGGTTGATCATAGAACCGATGCCAGGAATCGTCAATATCTGGTCTTTATAAGAGACATATTCGGCCACGATGCTTGCATTCCAAGCGCCACCTGCAGCAGCCACTAGACCGGTGATAAGATAAGGAAAAACAGCTGGTAAATAGAGGCGCAAAAATTTTTGCAGTGTACCCAACCGAAATGTAATCGATACTTCTCTTAAATCTGAGGGCATTGCCTTAGCTCCAGCGATTACATTAAACAAAATATACCATAGCGTTCCCATTAACATAAGAATGATACAGCCGATATTGAGCGAGATACCAGTGTAGTTAAATAGCAGAATCAAGATGGGAAAAAGGAGGGTTGCGGGGAAGGACGCTACGACTTGAATGACCGGTTCTAGACGAGAGGATAATGTTTTGGATAAGCCAAGCCATAATCCCAATGGAAGGGCAATGAAGGTGCCGATAACAATACAACAAATGACTCGACCAAAAGTAAGAAGAGTCATATGTCCTAAATGCAGCCACTGATCAAATGGAATCTCCAGGATCATGCTGGTAAGAAACAGTAGAATTACAGTTATGACGCATAACAGAAGACCCAAACCGCTTCGACTGACAATAAGAGCTGTTAGAGGTTTTTTTGATGCACGGGATCTTTTTTTGAGCGAGAGAGTGCATAAAAAATGGACCGATTTTCTCAGTGTGTTCATGAGAAAAGAATGAGTGATCACTTGAAAAAATAAAGAATCCGTATAAGCAATAGAACCTGTTTCCTCAACACGGAACTTTTGGGACCATGCGACAAGAGGTTTCCAAAGAAAATAATCCAAGAAAACAATCAATAGGATCATAGACAAAATCGCCCAAAACATGGCAGGGATATTTCCGTTTGCCGCAGCCACACTCATATAAGATCCAAGACCTGGCAATTGAAAATCGCGATCCCCTAATCTAAAGGCTTCGTTCACAATCAAGAAAAACCAGCCACCGGCCATGCTCATGATGCTATTCCATACTAGACTGATGATGGTATAGGGGATCTCTAGCCATTTTATGCGTTGCCAATTGCTGAATCGATAGACTGCAGAGCAATCGATTTTATCTTGTGGGATGATACGGATGGAGTGATAGACTCCAAATGCCATATTCCAAGCTTGGCTCGAAAAAACCATGATAATCGCGGCCAATTCTAAGCCCATATTATTGTGGGGGAACAGTCCTACTAAAAGAAGAATGAGTCCCGGCATAAATCCCAGGATGGGGATGCTTTGTAAAATATCGAGCACAGGGATTAAAACGCGCTCTGCGACTTTGTCTTTAGCAGCCCAAAAACCCCAAAGAAGACTAAAAATCAGCGATAGAATATAGCCTACAAGGCCACGGCTCATCGAAAAAAAAGTATATTTGGGCAAGGATAAAGGGGACAAATCGATATCGACCCTTGCTTGTAGAGGCTCTGCAAAACGGTAGAAATACGATACAAACCCAAAAATCATGCCCGTGACAAAAAGGATCAAAACACAGTCGCATGCATGAGGATGTTGTTTGAAAAAAGTAAAGAGGCGGCTGTTTGTTTTGAGATACGATACATTGCGGACGAGGGGGAGTTTTCCATGAATAGAAGGTTTCATACGAGTTGTCTACTGTATACAGCCCTTTTCGTAACTAAAAAACGTAGATCGTTTTTCAAAAGGTGATTCCTACATTAAAATCCAGTGATAGGAACTGTTTTGACTGATGCCCGAATAAATGCTGAACTATGGGGTATCCTGCACCAAATTGTATAATCACTCTTTTAGACGAAATCCAGATGGAAGGTGTGACATAGATCGTATTGCCCCCGGAATTAGGATCTAGGGCGCCTTTAATAGTGTTTTTCCAGGCATAGAGGCCGTCGAATTCGATCATCCAAGCAAAAATCCACCCAGAAGGACTGGGAATGTTCTTTCCAAGACCGCATTGATATAACAATTGATCCCCAAAATGTGTTTGATGTTTAGAGGTTGTCAGAGTAGCGCCGGGGGAAAGAAAGAAAAACCAATCGATGAGCATATGGTTGAAAGTCGCACCAATAAAAAAACTGCTCGAGCCAAAGCCTGTCGGAGGTGTTTTTGTGCTTGATCCTGTAGGAAATGTGACGTTTGCAACGAGAGTGGCTTGATCGACTGCGTGGGAATGGTCTTTATTGTAGAATGCATATTCTAGCTGGGCAAAAACATCTTCTAATCCAGAAGAATGCGTGGACCCATCTTTGTTTCCTGGAGAAAAGGGGACATTCAAGAATAGAGAAAGGTCGTTTCTGATCCCATATAAGATGCTTGGAATCACATCAGTGAAGTAGTTATTTTTTCCCATGAAGGCATCGGCAAACACAAAGAGTTGTGTTTGACCCTTGTCGATGATGTTTTCCCCAAAACTGACAAGTGGTCCCGGCTGCTGAGAAGCTGAAAGAGAAAAATTTCCCACGACAGGTGAGTGAGTATTTTTCTTATGAGAATTGTCTGCGAGGATTAATCTGGGGATAAAAAAAAGGATCCATATAATTTGATAAAATAGTCTTGTTAGAAATTTCATAATAAATTTTTGTAATTAATTTTCCTTTTTAATGCCAATAAGACATTCCGGAAATGTGGGCTTATGATAGTTGCCGCCAAAGTGCCCTTGATTTGTGAATTCATCCTATTGTCTAGTTTTTGATGGATCATACGCGGCTCTTCAATCGGAATCCAGGGATCATCCGTTGAAGCAAACTCGATAATCCAATGTTGATTGTTTTTAATCGCATCCCACTGCCAATCAGAGTCAAAATAACCGCTGAGTTTTTCATTCTCAATCCCCAAATGAGTATAGTAAACGCCTATGAGTACAGACCCAAAAATTTTGGTTTTTTCAGCGTAGCGCATGGCTACAAGAGCTCCTGAGAACTTCTCTCGCCTAAGGGGGAGAGAAGTTCAATGCCATGACTTTTTCCAGTGTTCATATTCTTTTGGACGAAGTTGGTATCTGGCTATATTGCCTTCATGTAAACCTAAGAGCTCTCTTTCGATTGTTTCAATAAAGCGCGCTTGGTCTTCTGCAGGGATTGTGTCTGAGGCTTGCTGACGAATCATACCTATTGCTTGGGTTTTATCCATGGCATGATGGACGATCTCATTAATAATTTGCTTGAGGGCATTTCGATATTGCAAGCGAAAGGGGTCTGGTTCTCCCATTGCTTTTCGGGTTGTTGAATATAGAATGCAGGATCGCTCATATGCCCAAGCAAATACATCGCGTAAAAGTTCAACTCGGTTTAATTCATAGACGCTAAGAAGACCATTTATATACATTTGATCGGGCACATCGATGAATGACAAGGGGCAAAGATTCTTCTGAATTAACGAGATGTTGGCAGCAAGGCGGGAAGTCCTTTTGTTAACATCATCGAATGCTTGTAGATAAGGTATGTGCACCATGAGGAAGAAAGCTTGCTCGAATGGATCAGTGATGCTGTGCGCTTTAGCAATAAGGAGGTCAAAACATTCCTCAATCACTGGTGGAATAGCGATAGGAAGATAAGTGGATTTTGAAATCCCTACGGAGAATGTTCGAAGTCGACCAGGTGCGGCTGGATCAGGCATGAGGTTATCGGATAAAAGTGTATGCAAGTTCAAAATGGTGTATCGATTTACTCCGATTTCTTCTGCTGAATTAATTAAAAACTCAATCGCTGCCTTGTGATTAAGAATCATTTGAGTTTCTTTAAGATCTTTACCTACTGCAGCTTTTCCCCATTCCAATAGTCGCTCTGTTTCTAGAAGAGAGTAGGTATTTCCTTCAAGGCGACTGGAGTTCCAGGAAAGATCAATCAGTAAGCGATGAAGAATCTGTCTTGCATATGTTCCGGCAGGGTATTTCCCATCTTCTGTACTGCCAATTTCGAACAGTTTTCGTCGGAGCCCTTCTGGAAGATAATATGTGACATTGGGTCTGTAATTTTCCAAAAATTCTCTATTATATATAACAGGGTGTCTGGCTTGCAGAGGCTGAGATACTTTTTCTAGGAGTAGCCTCGCTCCTTCAGTTAATGGGAATGGAATACTAGTAATGGGTTTAAATAGTTCGCTTTCAATACGATGGGGTAATTTATACCGTCTAGCGCGTGCTCTCCCCATTGCAATCAGATCGCCGTTTTTTACTAAAGTGGCAAGCCAGCGCTGTGTAGTGCGTCGAGGTACGACAGGATCTAAACCAATCATAACCTCCTCAAGAGAAGCCCCTTCCGGAAATCTTCCCACGACATCAAGTAATACTTTCCAAGGCACACGTTTTGGCATATCTACCCAATTGATTAAATTGCGCCACTTTTTCTGTTATTATGGCGCGATTCAGGTTATCGCGCCACTTTTTGGGATAAAATGAGCTAATCGCGCCACTTTATGGCGCGATTCTCTGAATTGTGCCATAAGAATAACTAATTGACGGTCAGTTAGATAAACTTTATTTAACATCTTTTCTTGGTACAATCAGTTTGATTTTCGACCAAAAAAAGGAAGGAGGAGGTCATGTTGTTCCCTGGGAAAGACGATCGGGTGATATCGGGGTGCCCCTTATATCCATGAGCGCGCTCTATCTCGTTCCCAGAACGAGGCTCTGTCTCTTTCGCTCAGTCTTCGGCTTCTTGCTTGCATTCAAATGCATTATAAGTTGTCTGGTAACCTTTGATACGAATAATGGCGCGCCATGTGGTAGTACCATTTTTGTTTTTGCGTTTGCGAATAGTAGCCATAATCCAACCTTGTGTTTAGGAGTTGTTGGTTGGACAGCAATTGTGGGTTAAAATTGTTCTTTAATGTACCGCTTAGTCGCAGCTAGATTTGATTAAGCGGATTTTGGCGCAACTGTCGTGGAGTAGCTTGGTTAAGAAATTGAGACTTGATGGACTCGAACCATCGACCCTCTCATTAAAAGTGAGATGCTCTACCGACTGAGCTAAAGTCTCGTGAGGCGGATAAGAAACCCTTTGTGATCTAGTGAGTCTTTTGATGTCAGCTTACCTAACAAATAGGTATGACTTCGATAAAAAAATCACACAGAAGACTTCTTCCCTAACAGTTTAGCAAATGACCCCAAGGGGATTCGAACCCCTGTTATCAGAATGAAAATCTGGTGTCCTAGGCCAGGCTAGACGATGGGGCCAAACTGAAGTGGATACTATAGTATAAATAGGGGATTTTCCACAAGGAGAACCCGTTTTATACGGTCAGGATCTCCTTTTCTTTAGCAGCAAATAGGTCATCGATTTCTTTACATGAAGCATCAGTCTGTTCTTGAATGAGTTTTTCGATCTTTTTCATCACATCTTCGGTGATATCGCCATCAGCTTTTTTCTTTTTAGCAAGCTCGTTATTTTTACGGCGGATGTCGCGGATGGCTACTTTTGCATCTTCGGCCTTTTTTTTGCCTTGTTTAACGATATCCCGACGCATAGCTTCATCCATAGGTGGGATATTAATACGTACTGCATGACCATCGACAACAGGCTGAAGATTCAGATTAGCTTTTTCGATGCCTTTGCTGATGGCATTGGTTGTTTGAGGATCGTAAGGGGTAATCAGTAATTGACGGGGTTCAGGAGCAGTTACACTAGCAAGCTCGCGTAGACGCATCGGAGAGCCATATACTTCGACGATGACATTATCAAGAACGGCGGGATTGGCTCGGTTAGAGCGAAGGGTTTTGAGTTCATGTTTGAAATGTTCAACAGCGGCATGCATTTTTTGCTTAGCTTGTTCTGCAACGTCCATAGATATTAATCATCCTCTGTTACTAATGTACCGGAACCCTCACCAAGAATAACATGGGTCAGAGCACCTTTTTGGAACATATTGAAAACATAAATGGGGATTTTGTTTTCACGACACATGGCTAATGCTGTGGCATCCATGATATGGAGATTGTCGGTGAGAGCTTGAGTATAGGTCAATTGTTTGAACTGCACAGCGTCAGGAAATTTTAGGGGATCTTTATCAAATACACCGTCGACTTTTGTGGCTTTGAGGAGTATTTCAGCTTGGATTTCACTAGCACGAAGCGCAGCTGCGGTGTCGGTGGTGAAGTAAGGATTGCCAGTTCCTCCAACAAAAATAGGGATACTGCCTTGGCGAAGGAGCTCTAGAGCTTTGGGCCAGTGATAATTATCTAAGACACTTGGGCAAGGAATGGCACTCATGACGTGGGCATCAACGCCCAAAGAGACGAGAGCTTGGCTTAAAGACAATCCATTGATCATCGTGGCAATCATGCCGATTTGATCAGCAGGAGTACGACGAAAACCAAAAGCTTGTGCTAGATTGCCACGGAAGATATTTCCGCCTCCAACGACAATGCCGATCTCTAGGCCTAAGTCTGCAATTTCTTTAATGCTATTTGCGATGAGAGAACAGGCGGAATATTCGAGGCCAAACTGCTGAGCTCCCATGAAAGCTTCTCCAGAAAGCTTGATGAGAACTCGTTTATAGAGAGGCCTCGAATTCATGAACGTGCCTTAGCCCCCTACTTTCCAGTGCAAAAAGCTGCGGATGTCCAGCTTTTTATTGAGTCGCTTCGACTCTTGCTCCAGGAGTTGGGTGATTGTGATCGACGGGTCTTTTATATACTTCTGATGAAGCAAGCAGACTTGGTCATAAAAGGCTTTGAGTTTTCCTTCGATGATTTTATCGACAATATTAGCAGGTTTACCTTGAATCTGTGCTCTTGCCACGTCTTCTTCACGTGCGCGAACGTCTGCAGGCACCTCTTCTGGCCGTAAATATTCTGGAGCCTCAGCAGCAGAGTGCATCGCAATATCTCTAGCAAGCGTTTCCTGTCCAGAGCCACCCAACAGCTCAACGGCACACACGATTTTACCACCCATGTGGGAGTAAATACCAATAGAAGTGTCATCGGATTTTGGTAGAATCTTAAGACGTTTTACCCGAATATTTTCACCTAGAGATTGCATGGTGAGCGCTCGGTATTGATCAATGGTCATCTCAGGATCTTTTCGAAGCGGTTGTTGTAAAAACGCTTCTACAGATGTAGGCATGGTTTCGGCAGCTTCCATACATAGATCACGTAGGAAGTGCTTAAACTTTTCATTCTGTGTAACGAAATCTGTTTCTGCATTAGCCTCTACAAGAGCAATGGCTTTGGGTCCTTCAGCATAGCCAATAGAACCTTCATTAGTTTCACGCCCTTCCTTTTTTACGGCTGAGGCCATTCCCGATTTGCGCAGGAAATTGATCGCTTTTTCCATATCGCCACCGGATTGCTCGAGAGCTTCTTTGCATTTGCCCATGGCAACATTTGTTCTCTCGCGCAATTCTTTGATCATGTCAGCTGTAATTTTGCTCATGGCATTTCCTCATCCGCTTCATCGGAGGATTCAATATCTGCTGATGAATCGCCCTCAGAGGAGGATTGATCAGCATCTCCCTTAGATGCAGGTATCATCATGTCGTTTTTCTTATCGATTGCAGCTTGCATCAAAGCAGAAAGAATAAGCTTAATACTTTTAAGAGCATCATCATTACAAGCGATTACATGATCAATAGGATCAGGGTTGCAGTTGGTGTCAACAAGTCCCATGACGGGAATACGTAATTTACGCGCTTCCGCTACAGCGATGTGTTCATGGTTAGGATCAACAACGATGACAAGGCCTGGTGGTTTGCGCATAGCGCGGATGCCGCCGAGGTTGCAATTAAGCTTTTCTTGCTCTTTGATAAGCTTAGAAATTTCTTTTTTCTTCAACCCTTCTCCGCCTGTAGCAATCCGTTTTTCGATTTTTTCTAGAGTTTTAACAGATTGGCGAATCGTGGAAAGATTGGTCAGGGTTCCACCTAGCCAACGTTCACAGACGTAGAATTCCCCGGATTCTTCGGCGCACTCGCGAATCACGCTTTTCGCTTGTTTTTTTGTACCGACAAAAAGAATGGATTTGCGTTTCCCAACGATCTCACGCACTACCTGTGCAGCATGTCGAATTTGCTGGATAGTTTTTGCAAGGTCGATGATGTAAATGCCATTGCGTTCTTCGAAGATGTAACGTTTCATCTTCGGATTCCAACGGTGTTTCTGGTGCCCAAAGTGAGCGCCTGCTTCAAGGAGGTCCTTGATAGTGACTTCTATGGATGGCAAATTTTGCTTTGTAGTAGCCAAGCCTTGTCCCTTTTTGTTGACGACGGCATCCCCCTTTGTATAGCAGGAGGATTTCGGTCTTGGTTTATGGTTGTTGATATAAATGAGCGCCTGATCAGAATCGAACTGACACAAGTAGCTTGGAAGGCTACGGTTCTACCATTGAACTACAGGCGCAAATCAGAGAAGGAATCTACCAAAGAAGACCTTTTTTTCAAAGTAAATCAAAATGATATATGCTGAGAGGTCGTTGTTGAATTAAGGTTTTGTCGTTTTTTAGGGGATTTTTGGTCGGTTTTCGATCCAGATTCAAGGGGTGGTATCGAAAGTTGAGCGTATCTTCTCCGGATGCAATTTGAAATGTTCCATAAAATCGACCAGATTTTCATCCAACAACAGCCTCTAACCTACTAAAAAAAGTGTTTTATTTGTTGTGAATACAAGCGATTCGATCGAAAGGAAGCTCAGAAAAGTTTTGGTTTGGATTAGCCTGGCGCTTTTCATGATCCTATTTAGAGTGTGGTACTTAGCTGTCGTTCGGCATGAGGAGTATAGTGAAAAAGCGCGAAAGCCCCAACGACGTGCCGTGGTAGAACATATAGGAAGGGCTTCGATTCGTGATCGGTTTAATCAGCCGCTTGCTATCAACAGGACGCAATTTAACGCAGCGGTTTGCTACGCTCACGTTCGCCAAATTCCTAATTTTCGTTGGGAAACAGATGCTCAGGGCAAGAGGGTTCGAGTAGCAGTTCGAGCTAAATACATTGAAGCCATGTCTAAGAAAATCGCTGAGGAATTGGACATAAACGCTTCTCAAGTAGAGGATGCTATTCATGCTAAAGCTTCTCTCATGCCACACGCATCTTTTGTGATTGCTGAGAACATTACAGAAGCGCAGTACTACCGGCTACGACTTATGGAAAAGGATTGGCCGGGTATTGTAGCTCAACTTAGTTCTCGCCGTTATTATCCTCAGGGAAAGGTTGCTTGTGATGTCATCGGTATGATGGGCGCAATCAGTGCAGAAGAATATTTTAAAATAGCTGAAGAGCTTGCTGAACTGGAAGATTATATTACTCATAGAGAAGCCGGAGAGATTCCGTTTCTTCCAAAGGGATTTCAATCTCCTTTGGAGGTTAGAGATAGAATTGTCGAGCTTAGACAAAAAGCGTATACAATGCGTGATTTCGTTGGAAAAAGTGGCATTGAAGCAAAATTTGATGAGGAACTGAGAGGGTTTAGCGGAAAAAAACTTTTTGAAGTGGATGTTAAAGGAAATGTAATCAGGCAATTACCGGTAGCGCTTCCTCCGATGCCAGGCCAAAGAGTGATTCTTACGATTTCTGCGGAGTTACAGGAGTTTGCAGAATCTCTTTTGGCTCAAGCGGAAGCTGAGCGTTGTAAAGTAGCAGGATCTCTTGCCGAACCTTGGATTAAAGGGGGTGCCATCGTAGCGATGGATGCTCAAACGGGGGAGGTGTTAACTATGGCCTCTTATCCTAGATTTGATCCAAATGATTTTATACCGTTGCATTCAGCATCGAATTCTCACCAACGCCTTAAAATACTCGAGTGGTTGGAAAATGAAGATCGGATTGGGGAAATCTGGGATGGTCATGCGCCGCTCGAAAGAGAGATTTACGATGCAAAAACGGGGTATCGATCAGAAAGGGTTCCCTTGTCTTGGGCCTCATATCTTGAAGCTGTACTCCCTAAAAAGGGCAACCTTAAGCTTTTTTTTGACCGAGCAGAATGTTTGGAGAAGATCTTAAGCCATCAGGATGCGTTTTTACAGGAGTCCAAGGATCGTAAAGAGGACTATGCAGATAGGTTATTGCAAGTCGATCTTTGTCGTCTGTTAGCTCGAAGTGAAGAGTTCACTCCGCAGCTTCGTGCTAAATTAGGACAAATTTCATGCCAGGAATATTTTGCAGAACGGCAAGCCTTTTTGCGTTTGCGCCGTAGAGTAGAAGAGGAGGCCAAGGAGCTTCATAATACATACTTATTTGATCCTTGGCGTGCTCAGAAATTTAAAAGTTTTCTCAAAAATAAGCGCTTAGAGGAGAAAAAGGAAAAACGATATCCAAGGCCCTATACAGATTATTTGGAGCAAGTCAATCGCTCGATGTTTGAGGAATTTTGGCAGAATTATGATCTTTCACTTATTGAGGCTCTCCTTAGCGATCAAAGGGAAGGAAAGCAGCTTCCTTTATTAGTAGAATTGCAGGAAAAAATACAAATAATCAAAGAAGCTGATCCCGATTTACAAAGGCTAGCAGAACGCCTTAAAGGGCTTTCCAGTCGTGAAAAAAGGGCCCTTTTTAAATCATTTAGGGGGTTTCGAGAGCTTACTGGGCCCCTTTTTGGCTATTGTTCTAGAATAAGAAAAACCAAAGAATCACAGCAGTTAAAACATCTTGCAGCAGCATTTTATCCATTGAATGGCTATGGATACGGTAGATCCCAAGCATTTCGTCAATCCACTCCTGCAGGTTCAATATTTAAGCTTGCAGTGGCTTATCAAGCGCTTTTAGAGCAATACGAAGCTCTTAAAGAACAGGGGCGTACTCTTGCTTCATTAAACCCCTTAACCCTGATCGATGAATCTCGTACAGGAATGGGAGCTTCTATCGTATTAGGACGGACGGCAGAAGGCTCTCCGATCACTCGCCTGTATAAAGGGGGGAGGTTGCCTCGTAGTAGCCATGCGGGCATAGGTCGGGTAGATATGATTGGAGCTATTGAGCAATCGAGTAACGTATATTTTTCTATTCTTGCTGCAGAAAACATCAAAGATCCAGCAATGCTTACACAGGTGGCTTGGCAATTTGGTTTTGGAGAAAAAAGTGGTATAGAGTTGCCTGGTGAGATTTCTGGGAACCTTCCAAGGGATTTAGCAGAAGATAAAACGGGCATCTATGCTTATGCTATTGGCCAACATTCTTTGGTAGTGACCCCGTTGCAAACAGCGGTCATGATGGCTGCGGTCGCCGGAGATGGAAGGGTATTGAAACCCTCTATTATACAACTAAAGGCAGGAAGAGAAATGGAGAGAGATGCAGGGGAACTGTTTAATTATGCGCACTTTCCTTATCAACAGGAACTTGGGGAAATAGGAATTCACTTTCCTCTGTTCAGCGTATCTTCAGTGCAACAAGAACATTCTGCAGTTTCTTACTCGCCTATTCAGGTTCGTCGGGCTCTTTTTTACCCAAAAGAAATCCGTGAGATGTTGATGGAGGGGATGAGAAAAGTAGTACAAGGTTCTCGGGGATCGGCGCGTCTATCGGCGGTTAGACGCGCGTGTTCTTCTCCTCAGGTCTATCGTATTTATACGGAAATGGCGCCTGAATTTATTGGGAAAACAGGGACTGCAGAGATTCTTTACAAACAAACGGTGGATAAGGAAACAAAAGCAGCTTTACATACGCATACTTGGTTTGCAGGTGTCAATTTTGCCAAAGATCATCACAATCAGATCGATTGGAATACACCGCAGATCGTAGTTGTTGTGTATTTGCGTTTTGGTCACTGGGGAAGAGAGGTTGCACCGCTTGTAGCTCTTATGATGAAAAAGTGGGAAGATATTTGCAAAAAGCATGGTGGTACATCATATATTCGACCTCCTATGGATGACCGACTTAACTAACTTATACCAAACGCAATAAATAATTTCATATTTGAGCTGCGTGAAAGCTGTCGACAAATTGACGATCATAAACAGCATAGTATTAATGCAATACAATGCCGTTTACGATCGCCGATTTTCGGCGCTTTGACGCGGCTCAAATGTGAA
>JAGXTH010000038.1 GCA_018333475.1 Simkania sp.
TTAATGCAATACAATGCCGTTTACGATCGCCGATTTTCGGCGCTTTGACGCGGCTCAAATGTGAAGTCATTTGTTGCGTTTGGTATTATCACAACGTCGCTCGTATTAAGAAATACGGGCTAGTTGCGATCGTCCAACCGCGAGGTTTTGGCTACGTCCTATGTAGGTTAATCATTGAGGATTGGTATAAGAAGCTGTACTAAAACTTGGGTTCAGTCGATTTTGCGGTTCTTTTGAGTCGATTTTCGATCCAAATGATTGGGGGGCAATATCGACAAAGGTATATAGCCCCCCAATTTTGGAGTCGAAAAGCGGCCAAAATAATCCACAAAAGCGACGAACCCAGGTTTTAGTACAGCTTCTAAGGCAATGTCTACAGATTTTTTTAATCCCAGCCTTCTGCAGGGGCTTCTGGAAGATGGTGTGAAGCTTTACGATGATACAATACGAAAACAAAGGCAAATGCAATGATGAGAACAAATCCTATTGACAAATGCGTTAGGAAAAAACCTTTGATTTGAGACTCTTTCAAAGAGTTTAACACGATCTGTAGCTGTTCCGAGGAGAGAGATTCTCGGATCTGTTTGATGCCTGTAGTAAAGCTTTCTAAAAAAGAAGGGTCTAGGGTTTTCGTTTTGGGATTGTTTTGAATCAGAGTTTGGAAAGAGTAAAATTGAGCGTGGTTTGCAAAAGCACCAATCATTGCAACCCCTAGGCTTGCAGATAGAGACCTAACAGTAGCAAGAATACCAAAGGCAGCTCCCGCTTTTTGTGGAGGGATAGAACCCATGGCTGATGAATACGACGGAGTGAAAATTAGAGGGATTCCTACGGCAAAAGCAAAAAGGCCGAGAAGAAGTATTCCTAATGAGCTTTTAATAAAAAAGGCTAACCAGAAAAAAGAGAAAATCAGCGAGGTAAAGCCGATAGCGATAGGGATTTTTGGCCCAGAGCGGTCTGCGAGCCATCCTCCTATAGGGGACATAAAGAGAACAGGGAGAGCGGTAACGAAAAGCACGGTCCCGCTTTTTAGTGGCGACCAGTCTAGTGCATTTTGGAAAAAAATGGCTCTATAGATGGAAACCATTAGGACAAACTGTGTGGCAAATATACTGATATTTACGGCTTTATAAATGGGGTGACGAAACAGGGATAAATCGATGAGGGGGTGTTTTGCCTGTTTTTCTCGCCAAAATAGAAGAAAAGTGCTGATGAGACATAGAACAAAGACAGCAATGCTTTTCAGAGAAAGCAATCCCCAGGTGATTCCCTGCATAACCAAGATAACCAAACAACTGGCACCTATCATAAAGAAGAAACATCCCAAGGGGTCAAAGGCCTGGTTTCCTTTAGGGGATGGTGGAACAAAGAGAAGCACGAGCAATGAGCCTACTACAGCTAGGGGAAGGTTAACCCAAAAAATCCACCTCCATGACAGTTCTTCTGTAAAATATCCACCGATTAATGGGGCAAAAACCAAGAATAAAGAGCTGACGCTGACATTAATTCCTAGAGCTTTTCCCCGTTCATTTTGGGGGAAAAGAGACATAATCAGTGGAGCTGAAGCAGGGGTAAGGAGCGCTGCCCCAATACCTTGTAAGGCTCTTGAGCCGATCAACCAATGAATATTAAAGCTTAAACCACAAAGAGCAGAGGAAAGAGCAAAAATGATCATCCCCAAAATAAACACTTTGCGATGTCCAATCCGGTCTCCTAATTTCCCTCCAGCTAGTAGTAAAACTGCCGATACAAGAAGGTAAGAGTTGATGCACCACCAAAGTTCGGTCGTTGTTGCACCCAGGTGGTTTTGAATTGTTGGCAAGGCTACCGGAAGTATTGCTTGGTCGGTAAATACCATGGCAATAGCAGGCATAAGGGCCAGAAGACCCAACCATTTGCGAGGTTTGATCGGTTTAGTCATATGTATGAATTGTGGGTTACCTATAACAGGTATTGATATATCTGTATGAGAAACTAAAGATCCATAAGAATTAAAACCACTGAAATTCCCTGAGAAACAGCTAGCAAATCTTATGTCGTCACTTTTGTTATACCAATCCGCAATGATGTAAATTACATAGAATTAATAATGTGAATTTTGGAATATGGCTAATATATGGCTAAAAAATACGACGAAAGCACCGTTGTCTCCTTGGATGCGCTAGCGCATATAAGGCTGCGCTCAGGAATGTATATTGGCCGGTTGGGAGATGGTTCGCACCCAGACGATGGAATCTATGTGATGCTAAAAGAGGCGATCGATAATGCTGTCGATGAATTCATCATGGGGCATGGGAAAAAGATTGAGATTGGACTGAATGAAAAAACTTCGACAGTTTCGGTACAAGATTGGGGGCGAGGTATTCCCTTAGGTAAGGTGATAGAGTGTGTTAGCCAGATCAATACAGGCGCTAAGTACAATGATGATGTCTTTCAGTTTTCTGTAGGATTGAATGGCGTTGGAATGAAAGCGGTCAATGCACTGTCATCGCTTTTCATTGTGAAAAGCGTTCGTGATGGAGAGTTTATCGAAGCTCGATTTGCTAGAGGTGTGCTCCAAGATAAGAAGAAAGGGAAGACAAAAGAGGAGAATGGCACGTGGGTTGAATTTACCCCAGACGTTGAAATCTTCAAAAAATTCTCCTTCCATAAAGAGATGATTTTCAAACGCCTTTGGCACTATGCCTATCTCAATGTGGGGCTCACTCTTAGTTTTAATGGTGAAGAATTCCGTTCGGAAAATGGGCTTTTAGATCTGCTAAACCAAGAGGTCAAAGAAGATCGTCTTTACGAACCACTCCACTACCGAGGGAAGAACATCGAATTTGCTTTTCTTCATACGTCGAGTTATGGCGAGACCTATTTTTCATTCGTCAATGGCCAGTACACCCAAGATGGTGGAACCCATTTGTCGGCTTTTAGAGAGGGGGTTCTTAAGGGAGTTAATGAGTATGCAAAGAAAACCTTTCAGGGGATCGATGTTCGTGAAGGGATCGTAGGGACCATTCTCATTAAGGTTAAAGACCCTGTATTCGAGTCTCAGACAAAGAACAAGCTATCGAATAATGAAATTCGTGCTCCGATTGTACAAGAAGTCAAAGATGCGGTGCAAAATCTTCTCTATAAACACGAGGAAACGGGTAGAAAAATTCTTGAGCGAATACTGTTCAATGAAAAGCTAAGAAAAGAGCTGGCTGCAGTTAAAAAAGAAGCAAAAGAAAAACAGAAAAAAATTTCCTTCAAGATTCCTAAACTGCGCGACTCAAAATTTCATTTTGGGGATGGGACAAAAGAGGGTGATAATTCAGTGATTTTTCTCACAGAAGGGGACTCTGCTTCTGCATCCATTGTCATGACAAGAGATCCATTCACACAGGCAGTATTTTCTCTCCGTGGCAAGCCCCTTAACGTGCATGGCATGAAACTCGATCAGCTCTATAAAAATGAAGAAATGTACAACTTGATGTCTGCTCTTAATATTGAAGAAGATCTTTCCAATCTTCGTTATAACAAAGTGATCCTTGCTACAGATGCAGATGTCGACGGTATGCATATACGTAACCTATTGATCACTTTCTTTCTGACCTATTTTGAAGGACTGGTTTTGAATGGACATCTCCATATTCTCGAAACGCCGCTATTCAAAGTGAGGAATAAAGAAAAGACGATCTATTGTTATTCAGAAGAGGAAAAAGACAAGGCAGCCAAGGAATTAAAAAAAGGGATTGAAATTACGCGGTTTAAAGGTCTCGGAGAAATTTCCCCCGACGAATTTAAACAATTTATCGCAAAAGATATCCGTCTAATGCCTGTCATCATTCAAAACCTGTCTGATATTAAGCCCACCCTGGAATTTTACATGGGTAAAAACACGCCAGCTCGGAAGGCGTTTATTATGCAAAATCTTGTGAGTGAAAATGGATGATCTTAAGCATCAGATGAAGGAACACTTCATCCAATACGCCTCCTACGTCATTCTGGATCGCGCTATTCCGAATGTGGTCGACGGATTAAAACCTGTACAAAGGCGTATTCTAGAAATTTTGTGGAGACAGAGCGACGATAAACTACATAAGGTAGCCAACATCGTCGGTCAGACGATGCAACTGCATCCACATGGAGATGCTCCGATTTACGAGGCTCTTATCACTCTGGCCAACAAAGGTTTTGTTCTCGATAGACAGGGTAATTTTGGGAATATCTATACGGGAGACCCTTCGGCAGCGGCGCGTTACATCGAAACTCGCCTTTCTTTGCTTGCTAGAGAGACATTATTCAACCCCGATATCACTGAAAAAATTGCTTCGTATGATGGCAGAAATGTTGAGCCCATCACATTACCTGCAAAGATTCCGTTACTACTTATGCAAGGGGCTGATGGGATTGCTGTGGGCATGTCAACGCACATTCTGCCGCATAACTTCACTGAGCTTCTAGAGGCTGAAATAGCTTGTCTTGAAGGACGAAACTTCAAAATCTTTCCAGATTTTCCCACAGGGGGAGTCATGGATAAGAGTCAGTATGACAAGGGACAAGGCAAGGTTAAACTTAGAGCAAAAATCGAGATTAAGGACCCTAAAACGCTCGTTATTCGGGAAATTTGTTACGGGACGACGACCGAGAGTTTGATCCGCTCGATTGATGAGGCGGCAAAAAAAGGTAAAATCAAAATCGAGGCGATCAATGACTATACGGCTAAAGATGTCGAAATAGAGATTAAGTTGCCTCGAGGGCAGTATGCTGAAGAGATTTTAGATGGGTTGTATGGATTTACTGAATGTGAAGTCTCCTTAAGCTCGCAGATTGTTGTGATCAAAGATGGATTCCCCTGGGAGACGAATGTCAATGAGATTCTAGCTTATAACGCTGCAAAGGTTGTCGAATTTCTTAAAAAGGAACTCGAAATTGAGCGAGATCGATTGCTAGAAAAAATGTTCTATAAAACTCTGGAGAGAATTTTCATTGAAAATCGTCTCTATAAGAAAATTGAAACGGTAAAAACCCTTGAGGGAATTCATGAAACCCTTCAAGCCTTGTTTAAGTCTTATAGAAAAAAGCTCATGCGTGAACCTACCCGTGAGGATCTGGAAAAACTTCTTCAGATTCCAATCCGACGTATTTCTCAGTTTGACATCGATAAAAACAAGGAAGAAGTCTCCATTCTTGAACAGAGCCACCGAGATGTAGAAAAGCATCTGAGAAACGTAAAAAAATATGCGATCGACCATCTTAAAAAACTGATTCTAAAGTTTGGTAAAGAGTACCCAAGAAAAACCCGTATTAAAGCTATTGAAGAGATCGACCGTCGTTCGATTGAAACGAAGGAAATCAAAGTAGGCTTTGATCTGCAATCTGGTTTTATTGGGACTAAGGTTTCAGGATCTTCTCACGTCTCTTGCACCAACTTTGATAAGTTGCTCATTTTCCATAAAGATGGCACATATAAAGTGATCAATATTCCTGAAAAACAGTATTTCGAACAGATAGCATGGGTGGGTGTTGCCGACAAAAAAACGGTTGTGAATGTAGTCTATAAGAATCGTGAGACGAGCCAAGTTTGGGCTAAGCGTTTCATTGTTGATAAATTTATTCTCGACAAGGTCTATCATTATTTAGATGAAGGCACTGAATTGCAGCACATATCTACAAACCCCAACGCTGTTGTTGAATTGCATTTTGCTCCTCAGGCTCGTCAAAAAGCTAAAACGATGCTCTTTGCTCTTAAGGATGTTCTTGTGAAAGGAGCTCAAACTCGTGGTATTCGCATAACAAATCACAAGGTAAAAAAAGTAATCTCGAATGGGCGTTATACCAATCCGCAATGATGTAACCTACATAGAACGTAGCGAAAATTCTCGCGGTTGGATCTTATCGCAACGTCGCTCGTATTGAGAAATACGGGCTAGTTGTGATCGTCCAACCCCGAGAATTTTCGCTACGTTCTATATGTATTAGGCCTATTACGAGCTTGCAGGAGAGACCTTTCCTTGTTGAATAGGGTTCTTTCTAAAATCGACAAAGCCTTAAATGCGGAAGAGCTCTAGTATTTCTTTTCTCAAATGCAAGATCCTATTCAATAATGCCGATAAAAAATAAAGATAAGCAGAATTCCTTTACAGCGATTCATTCAGAGCTTCTTGCGGCTAAAACATTTGCATATGAACCAAGTCAATTAATAATTAGCAATTTCATGAGGGAATCAGAGAGCAAAGAGTATGGAGCCTGTAGTTTTGCAATGAACAACCGACGGATCAAATTTCGAGTAGGAAAAATAACACCGACAAAGGTTGGGCAGTTTGTAACTCTATGGAAACGGGTTGGGATGGGGCCTATTTCTCCATATGATGTAGAAGATCCAATCGATCTATTTGTTATTAGCGTCCGCAACCGCCAACATTTTGGCCAGTTTGTTTTTCCAAAAGCTATACTGAGAGAAAAAGGTATCGTATCACAAGGAGGAAAGGGTGGAAAACGGGCTATGCGCCTCTATCCTCCATGGGATATTACAGATAATCGACAGGCTGAGAAAACACAAGCATGGCAAACTGGATATTTTTTTGAAATCAGTCCAGATACGTGTGTAGATATAGTTAAGGTAAGAAGGTTATTTTCTGGATGATCCCCTACTCGATATGTTGGGCCTGCTTTAAGTGATGGCTGCCTTTTGTATTGGAATAGGATAAACGATAAGGACTTTATGACTGTTGTTTTATGTTTTGGAGATTCGAACGTGTGGGGAAATATTCCTGGGAGTTTTAATCCAGAGTTAGGGTTGAGTAGAAGATTTGAGCCCTCTGTGCGATGGACTGGAATATTACAGAAGGATTTAGGGATAAAGAAGTTAAAGACAAATCGTTTAGCCACTGTTAAGCTTTTTCTCCCCAGTTTTTGTCAGTCTAGTGCGTAAAAAACAGCCGGTGGTCCCCGGCTGCCTGTTGTAGGGGTTAGTTCAGTTCTTTGTTAGCAAATACCTGGATGGCTTCTGCAATAAATTCGGGCAATCGAGGATGATATGCCTCGTATGCTTTGCGAAGATCGCTATCTGCGATAAATTGTCCATGACCAGCATAAGACTCTTGTGTAGGAGTCCAACACTTGCTTAGCCATAAATAATGTCTACGAACGACATTTTGCACTTCGCTTGTGCCGACTTTGAAATTTTTCTCTAGCAAACGAGTGAGTTCTTTGCAGATGGCCGCAAACTCTTCCTTAAAGTTCTCCTCATCTGTTTTGGACCATTTTTTTGCATTTTGTTTGCTTTCTTCAATGAGAACTTTCCCTTGCTCACCAAAGCGTTCTATGATTTGTCTTTCATACTCCGCTTGCTGTTCTTTACTAAATCCAGAAAACATTTCTTTTTCTTTCATTTTCTTAGTTCCTTTTAAGTGTTCGATGGTTTTGTCAATCGTCTTAACTAGTTTTCTAGTTTGCTCTAAATTCTTTTTGAGCACCTGACGGTGAGAACTTAAAGCCACCATTTTATCGAAATCGCTTCTTCCAAGAACCCTTCGAATCTGCTTCAACTCAAAGCCCAGCTCTCTAAAAAATAAAATTTGCTGAAGGATTAAGAGCTGCTCTTCTTCGTAGTATCGATACCCGTTAGCACCATAGTAGGCTGGTTTAAGAAGTCCAACCTCATCGTACCAATGCAAGGTTCGAACGCTGACTCCTGAAATTTTAGCTAATTTCGTCACTGTATAAGTCATTGACCGTCTCCTTCAATATCCCTTTGATTTTAAAGGATGCCGCAATAATAGAGAATAACGTTACGTGAGGGTCAACAAGCTTTTTCAACAACAGAATTTTTACTTATTCAAGGTCAAAAAAAATATTTCATAACCTCTTTTCTTTACAGGAATCAGCTTAAGTGATATATTACATATCATCAGTTAAAAACATGATAGATTATGGAAGAGAAAATCCAGCGCACATTTGTTCGGCAGGAAGCTTATTTGAAGCTCCGTAATTGGATTTTAGAAGGTATTCTTGCTCCTGGAATACAGCTGCGCGATAAAGAATTAGCTGAACAATTGGGGGTTAGTAGAACTCCGATTCGGGAAGCTCTACTCCGTCTTGAGGATGAGGGTCTGGTTCAAACCAAACCCAACCGCTCTACTCTCGTGAGTTCTATTGACTTTCATAACGCCTTCCACCTCTATTCTATTGTTTGGAGTTTAGAGCGATTGGCATTAAGCCAAGCTTTTGGATCCATCACAGATGCCCATATCCAAACAATGGATGAAGCTAACGAACGATTTTTACAAAAAATGAAGAGTCGTGACCGACTGGCTGCGTTGGATGCGGACAATGACTTTCACTCTGTTTATATAGGTCTTTCTCAAAATAAAGAACTTGAGAAAATCCTCTTTGAAGTCAAAAACAAGTTGAAGAGGTTAGATCTTTATTACTTCGACAAAGTAAAAGATGCCGTTCTTTCATATGAAGAACATCGAAAGATCATAGAAACATTAAGACAAAAAGATCTTTCCATGGCTATTAATGCTGTTGAAAATAATTGGAAAAGCAGTTTTTCCCGTTTTAATATTTAGGGAGTCCTATGTTTGCTAATAAATTAGTAGCTGTCATGAACGAGAAAATTGAACCCGGCGTTATCATGAATGCACTTGCTCATATGTGCATCGGTTTTGGCTCCGATATTGGGAAGGAACCATTACGTCTGACTAACTACATCGATGCTGATGAAGGAAGTCACCCAAACATATCAGAAATGCCCTTCATGATCCTCAAAGCTAATTCAAACAAAATCCGAGCACTTAGGGCCTCTGCTCGAGAAATGGGAATTCAATGTGTAGATTTCACCGATACAATGACAATAGGTATTTATCTAGAGCAATTAGATCGAACAAGGCAAGTCAAGGAAAGCGATTTGATCTACTACGGAATTGTTTTATTCGGAAAATGGGATATGGTATCTCAACTAACCAAAAAATTTTCTCTTTGGAAATAACCAGCTCACTTCCTCCGAATATCCAAAAATTCTGAATGCATCCCTCCACCCTCATCCAGTTTCACGGTTTTACTTTCACAAGTGAAGTCTTTTGTTTTCAGAGATATCCAACCAAAAAAAATCCTCTGCGCAAAGCTAAATTACACAATATTTACGTACTAGATCGGAAGAAAGCGGAGCAAAATGACCGCTCTTTTTCACTTTTTTCTCCATGAAGAAAAGGGTCGAAAAACGGCCAAAATAATCCCCAAAATCGACGAAGCCTTAGTTTCGAAAGAGCTCCAATATCTCCACTGCGCCTATTTTTCTGATGAAACTTTATTTTAAGAAAATTAGCTTTCATATAAGAAAGATCTTATTTTTCTAAGAAATACTTAACAAAGATACAACCAATTTTCTTTGCCCCGGAGAAAAAAATATGTTATAACACCCACTTTCGTTAGGGCGAGTTCATGAATAGGAAAATTACGACTGTTATCACTGCCATCACAGGGGAACGGGTCATCATTGGAGAAGAAGAACTCAAACATGCGATGGAGGAGCACTTTTCAATGCTTCCAATGGACATTCTTTTGGAGCTCATTGAAAGAATTCTAAAGGACCCCACTAAAATCTTCGAACAGGAAAAACTCCGAGGTAGTTGCAAAACTCCGACTGCGTCGGATTTTTGCAAAAATATAAAATTTTAAAAAAGTCACGCCTTGCCCTAAAATGTTGTCTGCGAAAACTAACACAAGGACAAGGCAGTGAACAAATTGCTTCAGCTTATATCACACGGTCTTCACCAAATTCAACGAACTTTTTTCCCGGATCTCGAAGAAGAGGCAGGTCCTATTACAGAGTCATTAGTTCAACTCACCTATGTTCTTGAAA
>JAGXTH010000039.1 GCA_018333475.1 Simkania sp.
CGCTTTTCGACTCCAAAATTGGGGGGCTATATACCTTTGTCGATATTGCCCCCAATCATTTGGATCGAAAATCGACTCAAAAGAACCGCAAAATCGACTGAACCCAAGTTTTAGTACAGCTTCTAAGCTTCGAGGTCGTCGCTAGATTCACTCACCCGCGCTTTTTCTAGTCGGTACATAAACTCACGGAAATAAGGGGTGGCGCGTAAACCTTCCAACCATTCGTCTTGCATCATATCTTCAATAGAAGGCAAGGCGTCGAATTCGTCTGCTTTTTCTATAAAGCGCATGGCGCGTTCATAGTGACCTAACAGAGAATTTAAGCAGGCTATTTGATAGTAAGCTTGTAGATTGCCAAGTTTAGAGGCTTGGGTGAGCTTTAGCTCTGCATCCCTTAGAGAAGCTTCACTATCGGAAGCGTCAGGAGTAGATTGTGCAAAATTAATGAGTGCAATGGCCCAATCTAAAAGAATCTGGTCATTATCCTCATCACATCGCATAGCCAAACGCATGTAGTGCAAAGAACGCTGGAAATATTCGACCTCGTTTAAGAGTTCGCCGATATGTAAAAAGGCCAAACCTAAACGGTGGTGGATCATAGGAAAATCAGGGTCGATAGTAAGGACTAAAGAAAAAATTTCGATAGCACGAGAATAAATAGCGGGGTCTTCATGATAATCGCCTAATATATCAATTGTGCAGGCGTAATAAAAAAGCCATTCTGGATGCAGATAGACAGCGTTTTTCTGCAGGTTTAAGGCTTTTTCGAAATAGGAGACTGCGTCTTCAAGGATTTTTGATTTGTGGCTGATTTCTCCGAGCTTGGACAGAGCAAGGGCGTAATCAAAGAAGTAGACGCTATTAGCGCACAAGTCACTAGCTTTACCGAAAAACCTACAAGAGCGCTCTAGAGATTCTATATCTTGTTCAATGGTTCCTACCATCAAATACGTGCAGGCGATTGCATGCCAAAGGCGGTGGCATGTACGATCGTTAGAGAGACCTGTTTGCCATTTTTCAATAGCTTGATAGTAATAGTCACAATCTTGAAAGTAATGGCCAAAAGCTTGCAAACAGTGGCCATGTGCAAGGCAGACGACGAGATCTTCTGGAGCCAGTTGCGAAGCTTCAGAGGCTTTATTAAATGCCTCATGTAAAAGATCGAGTCTTTCTGTGAGCTCACCCATAGTAGCCAGGCACTCTGCCCAAACAGCCAGTATGCGGGGATGGCTACGATCAAGAGCTGCCGCGCGTTGACATTTTTCTATAGATGCGCGGACTCGTTTAAGATCGTGCGAACGCTTACCCGATTCGTAGAGAAACACAGCCCAATCAAGCCAAATATCGATAAGGTCCGGTTTTAGTTGAGCTCCGGCTGAATAACATTCATTAGCTTGAGAGAAATGATCTTCATCGTGAGTTTTCTCATAGAGAATGTGTAAGGTGCTGGCCATAGAATGCCAAGCCTCATAACTTCCAACAGCCAAAGTGACAGCATGTTTAAAACAATGTAATGCTTTAACAAGAAGTCGGACGTCATTAATGCAAAGGCCCAATTCCTTGCAAGCTTTGCCAAAGCAAATCCAAAACTCTTCACTAAAACGCTCTGGATGAGCAGCAGCTTTTTGGAAAGCATCGATAGCTTTTTGGTAGTCAAGAGCTTCGCCAGAGTGTTTCGCTAGCTCAAAGAGAGCAAAACCATAGTGCCAGTTGAGGTCGGCTATTTGGGAATGGTCATTTTCATCAACTAAGGTGAGAGCCTTGGCAAATTTTTCCTGTGCGTGGTTAAAAAATTGTTTCTGCCCAGTAAGAATGGCTTGGCAACTGAGCAAATCGCCCCAGGCTTGCCATGCGCTTAAAAAATACGGATCGATTCGAGTGCATGTTCGGAGTTTCTTTGCGGCCAAACGAAGAGTTTTTTCCTTACCCAACTCACTGCCATATTCAAATAGAGCCAGTCCTTGTCTATAAAGCATGATGGGATTATCGCTATCTAACTGCGTAGCTACTTCAAAAAGATCTATTCCAGCAGGGTCATTATGCAACAGGCGTAATTCCCCTTGCGAAGTAAAATGTTCCGCTTTGAGATGTTCCTCACTTAAGGGAATCTCTTGTGCGCCGTCGCTAATCTGACAAGAAGAGTATTGATTCATGCGATATTGCCCGGTCAAGTAAGGGGTAGATTATAGGTAACTGCCCATTTTTTGGACAATCAAGCTGCATCTTTAAATGCTTTTTTCTAGTGATTTGAAGGTGGGTGTGATAAACTCTACTCGTTCATTATACGAGAGTTAAGGAAAATCGATCTAAATGTAAAATTAAATTTTTCATCGCAAGTTAGGAGATGGTATGTATTTTCGAAAAAAAATTTTGCGACTCTCAGAAAGTGATGCGTCAGGGGTTTTGTATTTTGCTCAGCAATTTAGGATGGCTCAAGAGCTGTTCGAAGAATATCTTGAGGAGACAGGGATTTCCCTTCGAGAGTCTCTTGAAAAGGGGGAGTATCTTTTGCCGGTTGTTCATGCCGAAGCGGATTTTTTTGCTCCTATCAAAGTAGGCGATGAATTAGAGCTGGGATTACAACTTGCTAGATTGGGAAATTCTTCTTTTACACTCCGATGTCTCTTTAAGTCTGTAGGTAGCGACCGTATTGTGGGAACAACAACGATTGTTCATGTTGCGATTGCACGTTCCTCATGGAGTAAGATGCCTATTCCGAAGTCTTTGGTGAGTGTGTTAGAAGCTTTAGGGCCTCTTGTTTCAGAAACAAACGAGACGGTTTAAGCCCATAGGACATTTGTAGGGGAAAAAAGCGCCGAGGCATTTTAAAAGAGGAAAGGTGCTCTTTAATTAGTGCTCGAAGAGATGGCTCATCAGCGGGCTCTGTTGAATCGATGAAAGCGATGGGAATAGAGCCACATTCTTCATCGGGAACGGCGATAACAACGGCTTGTTGAATACCAGGTGCTTTCAGAATGATGGCTTCGATTTCTTCTGGCTGAATGTTTTCTCCAAGAGACTTAAATATATGGTCTTTGCGCCCTTTCCAGTATAGCCTGCCTTCTGCATCTAGAGAGCCAAGATCTCCTGTAGCAAACCAGCCTTGTGTATCCACAGGGCTTCTTAGATGGTTATCTTCTAGATATCCTAGAAATAGCGTTTCCCCTCTGACGAATAGTTCACCTTGCTCATTGATTTTTAGCTCTCGATGAGGCAAGAGGTGTCCGGAATGTCCTCCAGAATCAGCACGCCCAAGAGTGACCATAGAGCTTGTTTCTGTCATCCCCCAAGTTGTATACAAGGGTAACCCTTGTTCTAATCCTTTTTGCAATAGATGATTGCTTAGTGGGGCGCCACCTACAACTATGACTTTGGCTTTTTTGAGTGTATGAGAACCTTCACGCAGCAGACGATACAGTTGTGTTGGGACTAGGGAAAGGTGGGTGCAGGTAGTATTATCAAAACACAGGTCTGCCTGAGCTAAAAGACATCGAATAATTACAGCTATGCCACCAATATGAAACAAGGGAAGTGACAGTTGCCAGGAATCACGAGGCTCTAAAGCAAGGGATGAAATCGCTCCATGGGCACTTCTGAGCAGGTTGTTTAAAGAAAATCCAGCAATTTTAGGTTCTTTAGTCGTCCCCGAAGTAAAAAGAAGAAGAGAAAGAGGTTCGGATTTACAGGCAATTGGACACGAAGCTATCTCTTCTTTGTCTAGATCAAAGACTGGATAGAGCCGTTTAAGAGCTGTCCTTAGAGGAAGTTCAGGGAGGCGTGGGTTTAATGGACAAGCAACCGCTCCCATTCTCCATAAAGCAAGAAGAGTGATTACGGTCTGTAAAGAAGTCTCCGCTAGAAAAGCCACCCGCATGCGGGATTGTACACCACGTTGCTTGAGGATTTGTATTTTTTTATCGACCTCAAAGTCAATCATAGAGCATTTAACAAATGATGTTTAATCAGGAGTAGATCTGGTGAATGTACAAAACCACCATCAAAAATCAACCGATGCTCTAGTAGATCTTCCTCAAGAAAACGGTAGGTGTCAAGCCCTAGAGGGAGTATTTGTTCTGAAAGATGAGAAGCATATTGCATGATTTGTATAATACCTATGCCGCTTTCAAAAGAACTACTCAAAACTATGGGGATTCCTAGATGAGACCAACGTTTACAGTTGGCAATATTCCCTGTCATGGTAGGTTTGATCACAAGAGCTCTAACCTGTTCAAGGGAAGTTAGTATGTGGTGAGCATCCTCTCTTAGACTTTCATCAAGAGCTATCGGGTAGGGGAAAAGAGGGAGTTCTTTAGGATTTTTAAGGGGTTCTTCGAAAAACTCCACAACAGCCGGATCTATATGAGTAGCAAAATACAGAGCTTCTGGTAACTCTAAAGAGCGGTTAAAGTCTATGCGTAAAAGAAAGTACTTGCCGACTTGGTTAGCCAATGAAATAGCCTCGTGAAGAGGTAATCCTTTTAGTTTGAGTTTGACGTGGCGTAATCCTTGTTGATGCAGCAGATGGGCGTCATGAAGGATTTTTTCCTTAGTTCCTGTAAGGAGTCCACATATAGGAAGAGAGAGAGGAGCAAAATGCTTTGCATCCTTAGCAAAAGAGAGAGATGGAGGCAGTGGATTTTGCTCTTCTAACAAGATGGAAGAAAGTACATCCTTCAAGTTATCAGAACTATAACCATCAAGAGGGGCTGCCTCACCCCATCTTCCATCTTCCCAATCAATCACGATGCTTTTGCGTTGCAAGGAAAAAGAAGGATAAGAAGATATGTAACTGTATGCTTTCAAAAGATCAAGCCTATGGAAAAAAACAAGGTATATAGGACGAGAAATAGAGCGCTCTGTTTTAGTAGAGCATTATATTGTGTGGCTCTCTCTATACGGAAAAGAGAAAAAATAAGGCGTACTACAGGAAAGCATAACAATGCTGAGATCCACCCTATGAGAGGATAGTGCTTTATGAAAAAAAGAGGGGTGGAAAGAGCTAAGAGATGAAAAACAACAAACTCGAGCTGTCCAAAAGTCTTACCCCAGCGAACCACCAAGGTTTTTTTATTTGCTTTGCGATCTTGTTGTACATCGCGCAAATTATTCACGATGAGAATACAACTGGACAATGCTCCTGGGGCAATACCAAGCAACAACCCTTGGAAGGAAAAGGCTTTGATTTGTAAAAAAAAGGTTCCAGCGGTAGCTATAGGTCCAAAAAAGAAAAACACAAAAAGTTCTCCGAGGCCTATATAGGCAATGGGACAGGGCCCAGCTGTATAGATAATACCTAGCAAAATAGCAAGACCGGCTAAAGCAGCAATGATCACTCCACCATGCAGGACTAAGTAGGTTGAACAGATAGCACTTAGTCCGAAAATGATGATGAAACCCTTTCGAATTTCTTCTTTAGACAGTAATCCTGCTTGTGTGACCCTAAGAGGGCCTTGCCTTTCTGCTGTATCGGCTCCTTTAAGAAAATCAAAGTAGTCATTGGCTAGGTTCGTGCCGATTTGGATACAGATAGAAGCTAGTAATGTGAAAAAGAAGAGCAAGGGGTTAAAGACCCCTTGACTGTAGGCAAAAAGCGTTCCGATCACAACAGGACTGATGCTGGCGATCAATGTGCGAGGGCGTGCTGCGATGATCCAAATTTTCCAACGAGGCAGTGATAGTGCTTGAGTCAAAGCTACCTCCGTTTAAGGATGTCTTGGGAATTTAGAGAAATCAGGAGAACGTTTCTCTAGGAACGCTTTATGCCCTTCTTGCCCTTCTTCACTCATGTAATAGAGTAGTGTAGCATGTCCAGCCAACTCTTGTAGTCCCGCCTGGCCATCGCAATCTGCATTAAGAGATGCTTTTAAACAGCGCAAAGCCATAGGTGATAGCTTTAGCATGTCCTTGCACCAGCTCACTGTGGTGGATTCTAACTCTTCGTAAGGAACTACGCAATTGACAAGACCCATTTCAAGAGCCTGTTTTGCTGTGTATTGCCTACAGAGGAACCAAATTTCTCGTGCCTTTTTTTGTCCTACAATTCGGGCTAGATAGCTGGATCCATAACCACCATCAAAGGAACCTACTCTGGGGCCTACTTGTCCAAATATAGAGTGTTCAGCAGCTATAGTAAGATCGCAAACGACATGTAATACATGACCGCCACCAATAGCATAGCCAGCCACCATAGCGACGATAGGTTTAGGGCAAGTGCGGATTTCTCGTTGTAGATCAAGGACATTAAGACGTCCTAAACCTTGCTCATCGACATAGCCAGTAGCACCTCGGATCTTTTGATCTCCTCCTGAGCAAAAGGCATCTCTTCCTTGGCCCGTCAGAATGATCACCCCAATGGAATCATCATGTCTAGCATTGTACAGAGCATCTGACATCTCTTCGACTGTGCGTGGTCTAAAAGCATTGCGAACTTCTGGGCGATTGATCGTGATCTTGGCAATCCCTTGAAATTTGTGGTAGAGAATGTCTTCATAGCAGCCAGCTTCTTGCCAGAGCACTTCAGGATTCGTTGCAACACTTAGCATGAGGTCTCCTCGATATAGTTTTGAATGCACAATGCCGTCGCGTTTGGGTTTTCTATATGAGCGGCATGCCCAGCTTTCGGGATAGCACGTGCATTTGTCAAGTTATCATAAAGGCTGGCATATTGTTTATCTTTTTCTCCAAAAAGAAAAAGTGCCCCCTCAGGTGGTTTGTAGCAGATTTGATGACTTAAACTAAAATGCTTTAGTAGAGCTATATGAGCGGAAATATCGATGGATTTTCTCCTCTTTAAGAGAGTTGCAAAAAGTGATGGATTTTGGCGAAGGGAAGAAAAAAGAGGTTGGTCATACCAATCATCGATGAACTTTTCTGGATCTGTTGTTAGATGGTGTATCCACTGTTGTTCTATCAAGAGACGTTTTTGACGTTGGGTATCATCTGATAGCCCTAAATGTGCACCGATGAGAACTAGACGGTGTGTTCCGAAAAATTGTAAGGCGATTCTACCGCCCATAGAGTATCCTACGACATAACAAGAGGCATCTATAACGGGTTTAGGCAAATACAGTGTGTTTTCTTCGAGGTCTTTTACTTCGGGGCAGCCTCTTTCACATTCACGGATTTTCCTTAATCTTGTTCTATTTTCCACTAAATCATCTTGTAAAGCTTGTGCTTTGGTCGGGCATGAATATAGAGGAAGTTCTTTTGTCACATTGATAGCAGTACAATGGTAAGATTTTGGTAGAGCATGGATGACTGCATCCCAATCATTGGGCGAACCTAAAAAACCATGAAGAAAAAGAATTCTAGGCATTGGACCTTTGCTATTCCCTTAAGGAGTAACTCCTTGTTAATGCGCAATTATGGCATGTCTCCTTAAGGGAATAGCAAATTTTAGCGTAAAAAACTACGAAAGATCGATAAACGAGCATTTTTAACGAAAGTACTGAGTTATACCAAACGCAATAAATAATTTCACATTTGAGCTGCGTGAAAGCTGTCGACAAATTGACGATCATAAACAGCATAGTATTAATGCAATACAATGCCGTTTACGATCGCCGATTTTCGGCGCTTTGACGCGGCTCAAATGTGAAGTTATTTGTTGCGTTTGATATTATGCAGGAGTCTCAAAAGAGGGACGGATGAACTCGCGCCCATGAATTGGGAAGTATATCTGATCACATGAGAAATTGGAGATTTGATAAGGAGATGCCGGGAATTTGAGTGCATCTGCATCGCTGAATAAGTTAAGCGATGCAGATGATAAACCTAAACTTTATTGCAATACACTTCTGTTAAGTGTGGTAAATGCAATAATACTAACTACAGAATCTGTGAAGTTGAAACGAAATCGATAGTCTCCTGGATTTGCAGATAGGGGATGATGCACATCCACCAGAAACTTCAATTGATGTTCTGCAGGCGTGGCCTCTAAGAGCCTCTTGTGTAGTATAAAACTAGTAACGCGGTCGACGATGTTGAATACATTAGAAGAGGCATCCAATACATTGGTAAACTTCTTCCTAGAAGCAAAAACTTCTCGATCCGTAACTATTCCAGTAAAGCTATCAAAGATTTTTTCATGATGCTCTCTCTGAATCTGACTAGAACTATGTGAAAGTACCTCTTCTTTATGTTCACTCATAGCCTGTGCAAGAGAGGCATACAAAGCAAGATGCTGGCGAGGCAGGGTCATTTCTAGAGGTATATGATAGGCTGAATCATGATAGTCCAGTGCCGTTACCTTACCAAAAGGCATTGGAAATTTATGAATTTCTACTGCAAACCCTTCTCTAGAAAGATAAGGAGTCGCGATGGAAATGGGTCTTTTCCCTAAATAAAATGAAGAAGGATCGTCCGATGAATAGCCTAGCATATAATGACAATCTGCAGGTGTTCTTGGTTCGTTAACGCACATGCTAAACAGCTCTATATTTAAATGCGGTGGTAGAAGAACGAATGTCCCTTTTCCTGCCACGGCATCTCGTTGTTTGCAACCTTCTTTTACACTAGTTATTTCGTGAATCCCCTCTTCTATGCTGCCTTGCAATGGTTTTTCATATTCTACTACAGTACGTTCCACTATGGACTTTCTATCGAGGCTACTTAAAAATCTTTGTATACGAGGTCGGAGTTCATAGACAGCAACTCCTTTAGGAGAATAACTGAATGGTGGGTAGTTTGCGGCTTTCAAATATGCTTCAGCATTGGAGCTTGTCAAAACTTTAAAAGAACCAGTGACACCTGCTTCGCTAAACACCTCACAAGCTCTATGAATGATCAATAATTCTTCTTGGGAAATATTTTTATTTAGAAAAGCAATTGTGGCCAAGTGCGCACTTTGCATAGGGTTATCTCTACACGCTTCATACCAGGTTTCCTTTTCAAGATTCAGGATGAAGGCTTCATATTGGGTTGGGAAATTTGCGGATGTGATTTTCATGACAAGTTCGTCATAAATTTCTTGTTTTTGCTTGAGAGCTTTAAATAGATCGTGGTTGGAAAAATCAAGATAGATAGGCAACGAAATTTCACGAACAATATGACGACGAGCTTCATTGACAGGAGCCAGTCTTGCTATTGCATGAGGAGTTGCACTCACAGGTGCTTGGGGGAAAATAGAAGGAGTTCTTATGGTTGGGGAGAAAATAGTAGGAGCTGGGAATGGGGAAGCTGTTGCTGGTCTTACGGCAGTAGATGCCGGGAAAGAAGGGGCTGGGAATGGGGAAGCTGTTGCTGGTCTTACGGCAGTAGATGCTGGGAAAGAAGGGGCTGGGAATGGGGAGGCTATTACTGGTCTTACGGCAGTAGATGCCGGGAAAGAAGGGGCTGGGAATGGGGAAGCTGTTGCTGGTCTTACGGCAGTAGATGCTGGGAAAGAAGGGGCTGGGAATGGGGAAGCTATTGCTGGTCTTACGGCAGTAGATGCTGGGAAAGAAGGGGCTGGGAATGGGGAAGCTGTTGCTGGTCTTACGGCAGTAGATGCCGGGAAAGAAGGGGCTGGGAATGGGGAAGCTGTTGCTGGTCTTAAGGCAGTAGATGCTGGGAAAGAAGGGGCTGGAAACATTGGAGAAGGAACTGCTGGCTTTTGTTCTGTAGGGCCATGAGATCTAGACTCGGCTATAACTTGACTAGGTACGGGAGATATCTCTCTTCCTATAAGAGACTCAGATACATGCCTAGCTGAAGGCAAGAATGCAATAAAAGTATGGTTAATTTTTTCTGGATGGCGCAGGAGATATATAGGAAGTTCTTCTAAGGCTCTATCGATGGATACTAGGGCTGTTTCTAGATAGCCTGCATCTATGGGTACAAGACGTTGGATTTTCTGATAAATAGAGTCTCGTATTATTGGATGTAGTTGATTGATACGAGCTGCTATCCGTATCTTGCCTAGAGTCGATGCTTCTTCTTCAACTGGCTCAGAGGATTGCTGAGTAAAAAAATAAATCTGTTTTCTAAGTTGAATAAAAGCATTATCAAAATCGAATCGCTGCTCTTCAGTTTTTGCTAAGGCGCTACAAAATGCATCTCCAGTAATCCCTAAGTGATCTGCTACATGGCGTTCTGCCCACTTCTCGACATTTTTACGATTGGGGGAAAGGTCATAGACCGCTTTAAGTAGTAAACCTCGGACAAATTTTGGCAATTGATCTATGCATTCTTTGACTTGGTGAGCATCTTGCTGCTCTAACGCTTTAAAAAGGTTAAAATATGGTTGAATCTGCTCTGATAAAATAAATACAGAAAATTCTTCTAAGGTTTGATCTATAGCCAAATGCAAATGAGTCATGTCGGAAGCAGAGATGCCTATAGAAGAGGAAAGGTGGTACATCTGCTGATAAATCGCACTTTGTACAGCTGGTGGCATAGTATTAATAAGATCTACTATCCTTTGCTTATCTTGATCAGAGACTGCTACACCTTCTTTTTGTGCTAATACTAGATCGTAAACCTGCTTTCTGAGCTCAATAAGAGCATTGTTGGCGTCATTGCTTACGCTCTGTTTGAATATCGCGTAGTCGTGCTCGTTGCCTAGAAATTTTTTTAAAGCATTGCGGAAAGCTCGGTCAGTGATGTTCAAATCGTCCGTAATATGCCTTTTGGCCCAACCAGGGGTGTCTTTCTTGTGAGGGGAGAGGGTCTTTATTTCTTCGAAAAATAGATCCAGAAAACTTGATGGCAATCGGTCTGTGATTTCCTTGATTGCAAGAGGGTCTTGTTGGTTAAGAGCTTGAAAAAACGCTAAAAGTGCACAGTAGGATTCTTCGCTATTTGAGCCACCAGAAAAAATGTCTGCATTTTTTTTCTGGAGTTCTTTTAGGGATGATATGATTTTTTTTACACTGGCAGAGGTCGAGGAAGGTAATCTAGGCAGGGATTGCAGTTCTTGAACTTCTTTTAAAGCAATGAAGTAATTCATTTTGAACCCTCTCCTCAAAGAGGGATTTTTTCGATCTTTCTCTAAAGAATGCGCTATGGCTTTGGCCCTATCTAATGTAGCTTTAGCCTTGTCCAATGCTCCAGCAGTTTGTAATTGCAATACAGAAGGGTGCATTTTAACTCGAATGGCATCTAGCGTTGTCTGAGCAGTATGAGAGAGAGCTTGTAGTTGAGATAAATAGCTCCTGTCTGCTTTGGCAATAGCATTTTTCAATGCATCCAAATGTGCTTGAGCTGAGTTTGTCGAGTTAGCTAGCTGGTAAAATTGGTCTAGATCTTGCAATGTCTCGATATTAGCGGGGATAGCTGTTGCAAATGCATCTAATCGACGTTGTAAAGCTTCTAAGTCTGACCGTATAGAAATGCTCATGAAAACCTTTTATGACATGTTTATTCTTGTTAAACCAATTTAATAGTATTTCATTTTACTATAGTTGACGAAAATAAATAAACTTAAAAATTAAACGTTACGATAACTTATTAAGATTTTAGGGTTTATTAGTGGGGTGTTCTGTGTTTTAAAGATGCTAAATCGCTTATTTTAAACATGTTAATAGATTTAGTCGAGCTCAAATCCAACAACTATTCGAGGTCATCAGAAAGCAATTTTTCCACGCACTTCTGTATAATATTTTTTTTGAAAAATGGTCCGCTATATACTAATGGAGATCAAGAAGAAAGACCCCTTTAAACATACCAGAATTTGCATCTCCAGGCTTCTTGGTGCCAAAGAGAAGGTTCCTCATGCATTTTTAGACCGCGCACAGCTGTAGCTACTGCAGTGCGAAAAAGGGGTTCTTTAGAGGGATTCTGTATAAGCAGTGTGTCGAGATTTTCGGGTTTGGTTTCTGGAGATGTATTCATTTTAGCAAAGGAAAAGGAGATAGCAGAGCGCAGAGGCACGGGAAGCTGGTTAAAACCATCCAATATCATTCTCAGGGAGGGGGCTTGTTTTCGAAGAGTAGGTAAAAATTTTGAGAGTTCTAGCAGATCGTTTCTAGTTGCGATATAAACGCGTAAAAGATCAAGAATTTCTTTAGCATGTGGACGGTCCTCTAGAAAGGCGTTAGCGTGAGGGTAGGGTTTTATTGTAGGACGTACTTCTTTAAGCAAATGTTTTCGAATACCGATTTCAAGAAACCGTCGGGCATCTTGGGAGAGTTTTCCCAAGGCTAAAGTGGCGGCCTCCTTTTTTGAGCCAGATTTTTCTAGTTCCGAGAGGACCTCTTGAGCATTAGTCAAAGATCGCGTCTCTTTCGGCGGATCAATGGTAATAAATTCGCCAAAGAAAGAATCTCTAAAATTTCTTAACGTGTTCTGGACCCACTTGAGCAACCCTATAGAAGAATGCCCTTGAACAAGGCAATCGCAAAACTTCTGGTCGCATGTAGGTTGTGAGGTTGGAGAGAAATGATGGGGCGGTTGATGATGAGTAGGATGTATTGGAGAAATCACAGCATGACCTCAAGGGGTTTTAGACAGTTCCTCAGCTCGTTTTCTATGGTCTGATGAAAAATAACATTTTCATCTCGTAGAGTTGATAATTCTATGACAGCCATCTTGGGTTCTTGTTCAAATTGTTTCAAGAGAGAAATCAGCTCGTGGTGTTCTGTTGGGGCATAATAGGGGATGTTAAATAGGTCAGCGGCTGCTCTAAATTGATAGGGATGATGGTAAGCTACCATGGTTTCAAAATAAGGGGTTTGGGAAACGTGAGGAAGAAAGGAGAAAATCCCTCCCCCACGGTTGTTGATCACTAGAAATAGGATGGGTAGAGGATTTTGCTGCAATATAGCCAGAGAATTGAGGTCGTGGAGAAAGGCAAGATCCCCAATGACAGCGAGTAAGGGTATTTGACTAGTAAGAGCAATGCCGATGCATGTGGCGATATTTCCATCGATACCAGACAACCCTCGGTTTGTGAAGATACGTGTATCAGCCGATTTCGAATAAAAAAAAGCCTCTGCATCGCGTATTGGCATGCTATTAGACAAAAATAGATGCTTAGGTGCCATCTTAGAAAGGGTAAAAGCAAATCCAGGTTCGCTATAGGATCCTTGTAAGAGGGTTTCTAGTTTTCCTTCGATGGATTGAGAGGCCATACGCCAACATTTCAACCAGGAACTCTCTTTTTTTTGTGGAATAGCTCGGGCAAGAGAGTTGGCCAAGAGGGCGGGGGCTATATCGAAACGTTTTGTTACTAGGTGGTAAGGATCGAAACGAGCAAAACTATCATCGATTTGATAATAGATGTTAGGGGGTGTCTTTTTTAGAAACTCCATTAAAGTTTTTGATGTAAGTCGTCTACCAAATTGTAAAACTGCTACAGGTGAAGCCACCAGAGAATTTTTAATAAGATGTTCATAGTAAGGGATATCAACTTGGGTTTTCCCTCGTAAGGAGGAGGTGACATCAGAGATGATCGGCCATTGGAGGGCCTTGGCAACATGGGTCGCTTCTTCTGGAGCATCTTGTCCTAGGAGCACCAACCCTTCTTCAAACTTGCTAAGAGTGCTAGCTAATTCTTCAATGCGCTCTTCAGAGAGTATAGTATGGCCTTCTTCATAAGAGTGAGAAGAGTAAGAAGAAAAGTCTGGAGGGTTTCCAAGCAAAGGTTCTCGCAACATGCAATTTATTTGTACAGGGCCCCGCCGTTTTTTTGCCAAGGCTACGGCATGGCTTACTGTAGAGGTGAGGTAAGATAATAATCGTGTTTCGGCACACGGTAGATCTACTTGCCAACGGACAAAAGATCCAAAAATCTTCACTTGATCTGTGGTTTGATTGGCACCGCAGTCGCGTAGTTCAGGCGGACGATCTGCGCTTAAAATAATAAGAGGTAAATCATCATGGGAAGCTTCCATGATCGCCGGTAGAACGTTGCCAATGGCTGTACCTGAGGTGAGAATGATCGCTACGGGTTCTCGATACACTTTAGAGAGACCTAGAGCTAGGAATCCTAAACCTCTTTCATCAAAATGCACGACCACTTCAAGCAGACTTTCTGCAGCAGCAGCGATTAAGGGGGATGAACGAGACCCTGGACCTAGACATATGTAACGCACTCCAGAAGCTTTAAGAGTGCTCATAATCTGTTTTGACCATGTGATATTGTTCATGCAAGCCTTAAAAATTGAGAGATTTTATGTTCGAGCTCTTGCCATTCGGCATCAGGATCTGAGCCTTGTACGATACCAGTGCCTGCAAAAAGATGCAGAGTAGATCCATCGATCAAAGCTGAACGAATGGCTACAGAGATTTCGCTACGTTCTGTCCCTAGCCAACCGATAGGAGCTGCATAAGGTCCTCTTGAAAAACTTTCATGCTGCCCAATAAAGGCTAGAGCAACAGGTTTGGGTGAACCTCCCACCGCAGGTGTAGGATGTAATGCTTGTATTAACATGGAATCACTCACCCCTTCTTTAAGTACAGCCCGAATGGGATAATAAAGATGCTGCACATAAGCACTTTTAAGGATGGTTAAAGGGGAGAGATCTATTTTTTCGCAAAAGGGAGAAAGATGTTCGATGATAGAATCGACAACAATATCAACTTCTCGCTTATCTTTGATAGAATGTAACAATTCATGAGCTAGAGCTTCATCTTCTGACACGTCAGCAGATCTACGGCGCGTTCCGGCGACCGCCATTGTGGAGAGATGACGCCCTGAACGGCTAAAAAGTCGTTCTGGTGTTGCCCCTAGAAAAGCTTTATGGGGTGCGGATTGCAAACAGAAAAATGTAGCGATGGGATGTGCTTGCCTACGTAATCGTAACAACACAGATAAAGGGTGCAGAGGGGATTCAAAGCTCAATGTTGTTTTGCGAGCTAGAACTACTTTATTCAACATCCCTTGTTCAATAGATTTCAAAGCATGGTAGATGGTTTGATCCCATGTCGATTTTTCTGGAAGATCCATCCTATTGATCATACGGGGCATTGGATTGGGGGCTGCGAGATCTATTGAAGGGATTTCTTTTAGACAAGTAGGCGTGTATAAGGAGTTATCTGGAGCGGATGAAAAATCCCCGCAGAAAAAACGTGGAGCTTTGCTTTGAGGATCATTGCCAGTTGCCAGGAGAATTGTATGCTGCTCAGAGGACTCCCAAAATATCTTCGGATATGTAGAGGAATTCTGGAATTCTGTGATATCAGCTTGCGACATAGACGGTTGTAATGCCCATAGTTAGAGGATGAGCTCTGCACTCAAGGAATCCAGCTTGTCGCATGAGAGCACAAAATTGATCTCCATAGGGAAACTCTGCAATAGTATCGGAAAGATAGCGATACGCAGTGGATTCTTTGGCTATACATTTTCCCAAAAAAGGAACGAGATGCTTTAGATAGAGATGATGCCCAAAACGGATAAAATGGGAAGGGGGAAGGGAAAATTCCAAAAGGGCAAGAGTTCCGCCTCGTTTAAGAACGCGCCTAAGTTCCTTTAAGGCGGTCTCTACACATACAACATTACGGATGCCAAAAGACATTGTAATGAAATCAAAAAACTGGTCATCAAACGGAAGTGTATCAGCTTGCCCGGGTAGAAAATGGACTTGATGGGCAAAGGGAGTATTTGCAAATTTCTTTTGAGCTAGGTCGAGCATATTCACCGAGGGATCGATTCCCCAAGCTTCAACATGTTTGGGACCTTTTTTCAAGACTGCTAGAAGTTGGTCTCCTGTTCCTGTAGCACAATCTAAAATTGTACAGTGATCCTGTTGGATAAATTTAGCAACGTATTGGCGCCAATATACATCCATTCCTAGCGATAATATACGGTTAAGGAGATCGTAAGTTCCTGAGATGCGATCAAACATCTCTGGGGCCTGGCTTCTAGAGTGTCTAGGTGTTTGCATAGGGCACATTTTGTGTTACATGTCCCCTTTCCAGCAATGAGAAAAATCGGTATCGTAGGAATCTACCTTTTTCTGTAGTTTTCCTTATAAAATTCTGATGCAAATTTCTATCAAAATGCTCTCTAAGTTCCTTTGGATTCAGTATATATTTTTAGCGAGTTATTCATTTGCTGAAGAGTATCAGCAGGTCTGGATCTTAAAGAACGATCCTCAAGATATAGCCGAGGTGTTGTCTAGTCATGATATGCCCATCGATCTGTTTTACCAGGCATTAAAAAAACATAAAATTCAAGTGATTCACGATACATCACATTTGCAACCACTGAGCCAGAAAATACTTCCACAAGTAGAATGTGAAAAGATTGCTACCATGAAAGATCGGCTCCTTTGGAAAGATGAGTGGACAAGTGTTTACATCCCAGCTCACCCCAGAACTCCGCACCATCTTTGGATCGCTCTCAATCGAGATAAATGTTCTTTTTTAGAAGCCTCCTCGGAAGAGCTTTTCTATCTACATCGCACTTTACTTAAATTCATCGATGTTTTGGATAGGCAATTTGCATGCTCTCAATATGCACTCGCTCTATTTAACGAGCTGCAAAAAGACCATTTAGAAAATCGCATTATCATTGAACTCCTTCCGATAAAACCCAATGCTATAAATGGTCTAGATCTCATGGATAAGATGGGGCGCAATCACTACATGTTAATGCGTGGTTTGGCACCTTCATTTGCGATGTCATACACATCATCGGAAATACAAAACCTAGTCCAAACATGGCAGCTTGCAATAGGTAAAAACAAAGAGGAAACCTACAACGGTTTCAATCGAACTGTTCCTGTATATGGCTTAGAATTTAATCGGAAAGCGATGGTTGCCGAACAGTTAGAGGAACTTTACCTGTTTTTACAGAATGCAGGGCTTGCTCTAGAGCGCATCATCAATCCTATTGAACTGCAAAGCCATGATTCCATGGAGGATACAGAGATAAAGAAAGTGAATGAGCAGTGCGTTTTTTGTAATCCAAAAGTGATAGCTAATGAAAGCATCTATTCTTCGAGGAGCGTTAGAGTTTTTTATCCCTGACGGCGTAAAACCCAGTTCTTCAGAACTGGGATACAAGCCGCGTTTTCTTAAAACGCTAATTTCTGTACACTCTTTCCAAAATAGCATCGCTAGACGATGCACGCTATCTTAACGTGTGCTCATGGTTACTTAGCAAAACCCTCTAAGTGTAAAACACTACAGGTTGGCTAAGGGTTCCCAAGTAA
>JAGXTH010000040.1 GCA_018333475.1 Simkania sp.
GATGACCTGCTCCTGCGGAGAACAGGGGCAAAAATTCTGTTTCCAACTGTTGCCAGTCGATGGCCTCTGCCAATCGCAACAACTCGTGTTTGGGGTTCAGCTGCGTGCTGAGTCTCGATTTAAAAAGAAGATCTTGGTCTTGAACAATGGGCCGTGGCTTCATGATGATTTTTCCGATTTTGAAACAAAACATACTATCAAAACCTGCAAAAAATCTCTTGAATTTTCATCACTTTTTTATAGAGAAAATCGGATTACTTCAGGGGCGACTCTTTAAACTCAAAGAGTTTTAAGAACGAAAAAGTTGATGTCAAGAAAGCTTGTTGCGTCATTCCATCTAGTACCCTTCCTTGACATATTGAATCTTCAACATATAGTGTTCGATGCCTAATAAATAATCCACGATCCTAGATAACTATTCCACCCACGCTAACGTCTCCTACTGGATGTATTTCGCAGATACATTCGCATCTTCTTTAGAGACAAGCTACTGTCAACCTTTGTTTGCACCATGTAAAGTTCAAATAATTTACATGGTGCAAACAAAGGTTGACAGTAGCTTGTCTCTTAGTCTCTGGTTTTTTTGTAGGGCAATCCTGCCTCTTTTTGAAAAGTTACTATAGAAAACGTTAAATTGGCTTGTTAAATGTAAGGATGTACATTGAATTATTCCACTTATACTCCACTTTAATATTCGACATGTTTGCAGGGATAAGATCCCTAGGAATGACTACGGGTTGGGCTTCTTGATAGTATCGTTTAACCAAAGGCATCTTCTTATAGATAGAATCAACATGTTTTTGTGTTTCATCACCAATGAGAATCTTAGCCCCAGGTTTTGCAACACGAATCATTTCATTGATGGCTCGTGCTTTATCATTAAAAAAATTTATCCCACCAAAATGAAAAACCACATCAAAAGAATGATCCTTAAACGGCAAATATTCCGCATTAGCCTGAACTAGTTGTAAATCATAGGGATTAAGAAGAGAATATTTCTGACAAGCTCTAAGCATTCCCATAGAAATATCAACGCCGACATACTGAGCTCGCTGATTCAATGCCGGAATATTAGCTCCAGCACCAATAGATGTTTCTAATACCTTATCACCTGATCCTATGTGTAAATCTGATAAAAGATCCTGCCTTTTAGAGATGAGATCTAATCGAAAGAGCCTGCAAAAAAACCAAAATACAGCTCCCGTAAAGAACCCAACCTTATCGTAAAATTGTTGGTATTTTTTGTTATCGCCAGTTACGTCCCCCTCTTTTAAGAAAACAGGTATGCCATTGATAATGGGATACGTGCTACCTAGGTCTTTTGATACTAGGTTTTTATTCTGTTCAATGTATGGCTGTCTGGTATGTGGATCACAAAAAACATCAAGTAAGTCTTGCCTTAGCATGAGATCCTTCTGCAGTTATAAAATATTGATTTTTGATCTGTTTTTCTACAGATTTTAGCGTTATTTCACAGGATATACTAGAACAAAGTAGCTTCAGAAAATCGACAGAAGCTTGCTTCTAAAATCTCAAGATTTAAAATTAAAACGAACTATCTCATCACAGAAAAACAAACAGAACGCACAGAGTGATGATAAATTATTAAGCAAAACGTTTTAAAATAAAATGCAATTTACTTAATAAATCAACTGTCGCTACAATCATTTTGTTTTGCAAACTAAAATATTAAGATTAATGAGACTATGTCATCGATAGATAGGCTGGAAAAACCTACTGTTATCAGTTCTACTCCAAGCCCTGTAACCTCCCTTCAGTTGATTGATGAGAAAATCCATTCTCTAAAAGAATGCCTCCGTACTAAGGGCGCAAATGCGAACAATATTCAAGCTCGGATCAAAATCGATGAATCTATAGTTCAAATCACCACAGAAATTACAGTACGCCTTACAGAACTGAATGGAAAATACTACAAAGACCCCTCTTCTCTTTTGCATCAAGCTTACAAAGGATCTATAACTGATCCAGCAGAGGAAAAATCTTTTAATCTCTTGAAAGAGGAAAAAAAGAGCCTTCAACTAGCCTTAAAACACATTCAGCTTCTTCTTGAACTGCGCCAAAAACACCATCATATTGAAACGAGATTACGAGAACTTTGCGGCATATCCTATAGAGATAAAACTAGCCCTTTAGATCTAGCTTGGCGTGCTTATAAAGCTGGAGTAAGCAGTATAGACGGGTATCAACAACTAGAGACACGTAGAAAAACCTTACAGAAAGAAAAGAACCTGATCGATGCAGAGCTCTCTACGCTACTCCTGCTAGGGCCCCCTATTCCCATAAAACAAAACTTAAAACTTACACTGAAAAAACCCCCTCTTTTGGATGCAAGTCATCTCGTAACGAAAATGCATCCGCCCGATGTATGTGATGCCAATACCCTATGCACAGAAAAAGGGCTACCTACAGAGTGCTATATGGGACACCAGAACAACAAATTCCAAGAGCTGTCTCATAACATAAGAGCAACAGCTTTAAAAATAGCGTTGGAACAAGAGCAAGCACTACCTCGGATGGTAGAAGCTCGGTATCCCTTGGGCGATATAGAAGATACTCAGGAAACATGTGAAGTCTTTGAAAAAGACCTCTATGAATATTGTACCCTTCCCGTATCAGAAAAAACATTACCCATTTTTCAATCTGAAGGTGAAACCATTCTTGAGTACTTAAGAAAAACTTGGAAAGACCTTCGTAATGCTTCAAATACCTCTAAGCCAACACTAGACACATGGGCTTCTATAATAGAGCGCCACGTCTGTTCAATGCGAGTTCTTCAACTTCTCTCAGAAAATCCTACTAACCATACCCTAGGGCTTCTATCACCTGACACTATCAAACATTTACGTTTGATCAAAATCTCTCATCTCACTCCCAATTTACCTTCAGAAACTTGTCCCTGGATGGAGATGGCTACTATTCTAAGGAAAGACCCACACTTCATATTGGATGTACAAGGCCTAAAACCGCAAATGCATGAGAAGCCTCCTCTTAACATCCCTAAACTATCTAAAACCTACAAGCAAGACCAGCAAGCATACAGTAGAGATATGCACGTCTACATTCACCTTGGAGCTCTATACAAAAAAAAATATCAACTCGATTTTTATCAGCTTATATTCTTTTTTTCCTACGCGCGCGGTCTGTTGCATACATTTAATATGTTAGATTTCAAATCTAGCGAATATGGCCTGCCTCGATACAAAGGCTCTCAAACGCGATTTATTGGAGAATACGAGGGCATTTCTACAGAGCTACAGGCCAAATATCCTCATATCAACTTTCAAAAGGGTTATCAAGTAACTGCCCAGATCGGACTCAAAACCATCCCTCTATCGCTAATAGATAGCTACCCCGATATCTTATTTCACACACCTCCAAGTGAAATTCCCCATATTCTAGTTTATCTAGAGCAACTCTATGCTCAGGCCTGTGCTAGCGAAGATCCCCATGAGATCGTAATGCTATCTGGAAAAATGTTTTGGTGGTTTTGCCAAGCCAAGCCTTTAAAATTAGGTGATCCTTCAACTATAGAGATGCTATTACGTGCACTTTGGGAAGAAAAAAAACTTCCCAGTTCTCCTTGGAAAAAAGATATCATCCCATGGAAAGAGACTGTCCTAGAAATGGATGTAGAGGAATTTGCTAAAAATTTTCATAAACTATTCGCTAATGGTTAATCATCGCAGATCCTAGATTAGGACAATAAGGCCTCCACATAACTCAGTATTTTCACTAAAAACGTTCGCTTTGCGATCTTTTATTTTTTGCTTGCCCCCCGTGAGACGTCCCTCCTCTATGGGCTCTCTCAAATCCAAAACCTCATAATAGTCATTTCAAAATGACAAGATACCAGTTGAGTCAGTATACACTTAAGACCATACATGGAACTTGATAGCTGCAATAACAACCTATTCATGCCAAAAAAGCATCATGTCGGTAACAACTCACTTAACAAATACCGTTCATAGCAGTTCTAATACGCCTTCCATAAAAAACATTCCTCTGATTGATCAAAAAATTAAGACCTTAAAACACCGTCTTTTGCAACTTAATGGAAGATACTACAAAGATCCAGCTTCTCTTTTACATCGAGCCTACAATCGGTTCCAGGTAGACTCCACACAGAGACAAGCCTTTGATATGCTTAAAGAAGAAAGAACAGGCCTTTTACTGACGTTGAAGTCTATTCATCAAACCCTAAAATTAAGAAGAAGACTCCTTCACATCGAGGTAGAGTTACAAGTACTTTGCGGTGTCGCCTATCGAGACAGAAATAGTCTTTTAGATCGAACATGGCGCGCCTACAAAGCTGGCCAAGCTCCTGTAGATACTTATCAACAACTAGAAGTCCATAGGCAAGACTTACAAAAAGAAAAAAAATTTCTCATAAAAAAATTAGTGACATTAGATTCACTAAAAACCAATTTTAAACCAGTCCAATGCATTTTTAATAATTCACACAGTGGCTACCATAATCCTTCAGATCTTATAAAAAAGAAAAAGCCGCCCGAGTTAGCCTTTCCCAGCAAGAAAATTCCTGCAAATACCGAAAAAATCCTCAGTAAAGACACAGGCTCCTCTTCTTTTGGTCAAGTCCAACGACAAGATCAGGCCATCTGTGCGGTCGTCTTAAGAATGGGATTTGCAGAAGCACAGGAACCATTAAGCACTACAGAATCCTGCTATCCATTAAGCACTATAGAAACCACAATGGAAACCTGTGTATGCTTTGAAAAACATCTTTATAGACATTGCCACTTTCCAAAGGCAAAAAAAGAACTCATCGCCCTTCAGTCTAAAGGAGAAAACATTGCTATATACTTGCAAAAAGCCTTGGAAAGCACCAGCTATGACCCAGATTCTGTAGCGATACGAAACACCTGGTTATGTATACAACGAAGACATTCCTGTTCAATGGGCGTCCTAAATCTTCTCATAAAAAGCACTCCTGTTTATGCCTCAGGATTTTTAATACCTGATACCATCCATCATCTACATTCAATCCTCCCTGCACATGTATTATTTACTGCACCTTGGGTAGAGGTAATCACCGTCCTAAGAAAAGACCCTTATTTTGTATTGGATGTGCAACTCCTAAAACAAAAAATGCGGGAAAAACCCTCTCTTAACATTAGCCAACTATCCCAGGTCTACAAACAGAACCAACAAGAATATAACACAAGCATGCATGTCTATATTCGCCTTGGGGCATTGTATAAAGCAAAATATCAACTCAATTTTTATCAGCTTGTTTGTTTTTTTTCGTACGCCCGCTGTTTATTAAATGCATTCTATACATTAGAATTTAAATTCAGTGACTATGGAATGCCTCGCTATGACAGAGTCACTACACCTGTGACAAAACTCTCAGGGGTGTATGAAAGTATTCTCGTAGAGCTGCGAAGTAAATATCCCGAGATCCATTTTCAAAAGAGTTATCAGGTTAAAGCCTGGACTGGGCAAAAGGAGATCCCATTATCCATGATAGATGGGTATCGCAATCTCTTATATCATACAGATGCAAAATGGATTCCCGATATCTTAGCCCATTTAGAGCAACTCTATACTCAAGCTTGTGCAAGCAAGGACCCCAGTGAGCTCATTGCATTATCTGGAAAGATCTTTTGGTGGTTTTGCCATGCTAAACCGTTGAAACTAGGTGATCCTTCAACTATAGAGATGTTATTACGTGCACTTTGGGAAGAAAAGGGAATTCCTAGCCCCACATGGAGAAAAGATGTCATCCCCTGGAAAGAGGTCATAAAGGAATTAGATGTAGAACAGTTTGCGAAGAATTTTTATACCCTATTTACTTGGCCAAAGTAACTAATACCAAACGCAATAAATAATTTCATATTTGAGCTGCGTGAAAGCTGTCGACAAATTGACGATC
>JAGXTH010000041.1 GCA_018333475.1 Simkania sp.
TGACGATCATAAACAGCATAGTATTAATGCAATACAATGCCGTTTACGATCGCCGATTTTCGGCGCTTTGACGCGGCTCAAATATGAAGTTATTTGTTGCGTTTGGTATTACCAGACATTTTTTCGGAAAAGGCTCTCAAGACAAAGGTTGTAATCTATAGAGCCTGGCGTATTTCTTGACCTATTTTTTTGGCTTCCGAAGCATTGAAGTTGCGGCAGTGCGGATCCAGGGCATCGACTCCTTTCGAGATCAGCTCAATAGGATATGTCATTTTTGAAGAAGACAGGTTACGGATCGCTTGAAAAAACGACGCATGAAAGGGGATGTTTCGGTCGGCTTTATCATAAATAACGAGCTTTCGTCCTTTTAAAACATCTAAGCTATCTCGCGCATCAAGCTGCCATTGACAAAGGTGGATCAACCAGCCTGCCATAAAACCTATGATTTTAGCAGCAGCATCGCTAAGAGAACCAAAAGAGCGGTCGTTTACAGCGGAGACTTTGGCTAAGGGATGATGTTGTTGAAATAACAAGGCGCCCTTTAATGCAGCATAGCCGCCTAGAGAATGCCCATAAAAAACAATCCCGGAAGGATCCGCGGAACGAGTTTTATGCAGATATTCGCCAGCAGCATAGGTATCCAGAGCCAATCCCTTAGGAGAGCTGTACCCAGTACTATTTCCAACTCCTCGATGGTTTAAGATAAGAACATCGACGTTGCCTACATTTTGTCTAACGAACTGCAGGAAATTTTTTGAAACAAGTTCAAGATCGGCATTATTACCTGGAGAGTAAACTATAGCTCGTCTATTGGAGGAGGAGCCTTTAAAGAGCATAGCCTCTAAGCGTTCATTGTCAGGGGTACGGAATTGAGTCAATTGTCCTCCCAACTTAGCCAACTGCATTCTAATACGGTCGTCTGCACTGGAGATACCGGATGCAGGGTGAATGAGGATTCCAGCTAAACGAAAAGTGATATGGTTGGCTATACGCAGCAACCCGATAGGGAACACGATCACTGAAAAGATATTCCAGGCTACATTCGCTGTTTTACTAAGTAGCGTAGGTTGCAAAGATTTTGGCCATTCTGCTTGGAAAAGAGCTGGAGTTTGATCTGCTGAATGAGCCGATTTTGTAGTGGTTGGAGATGGTACGAGTCTGGTGTGGTATCTAGAAACAGACATTCGAGTATCCTCAATTGGTTTTTTGTGTCTGGTATAATAACAGAATCGTGCGATTATTGCGTGTTTAATTGTTTTTTATACAACGAACTTAATGTCATTATTGTATGTTTATGCAATTGTTATTTAAATGAAAATGTTTGTTTTTTTATCGTAGCTTGTTATGATTTTTTTGATGTTGAGTGGATTTTGCAGTTATACCAAACGCAACAAATAACTTCACATTTGAGCCGCGTCAAAGCACCGAAAATCGGCGATCGTAAACGGCATTGTATTGCATTAATACTATGTTGTTTATGATCGTCAATTTGTCGACAGCTTTCACGCGGCTCAAATGTGAAGTTATTTGTTGCGTTTGGTATTAATTAATGCATCTAATACAAGAGGAATAAGTATTATGCACAACGATTCTTTTTTGGGGGTATACATTATCATATATTACCCCCAAAATCGACAAAGCCACAGCCTCAAAAGAGGCGTAATGAAGGACTCTCTCTAGCGGGCAGCGTTGACCCATTCCGTAGAGGTCAAAGTTCCCTGATCAATGTGAAGGCAAACAGGCCCGTAGTAAAGAGCCTTAAGATCTCCATGATCATTATGTAGATATTTGTCTGCGACGCCTAATGTTTTGACGATATCGATAGCAGTAGGTTTGCGAACGCCCTCGAACTTGTGCTGTGCAGAAAGAGAGCGAAAAATACGAGTGAAAATATCAAAAGAAGATTGTGAATGTGCTCCCAGAGAGTAGGCAATTCGAGCATGTTCCCAAGCTTCTGGCAGTTTGCCCATGCGTTCGTAAGTTAAAGCCAACTGCTGATGGGTGCGTGCTGAGGTAGGGTCGAGTTCCGCGGCCTTTTTAAGATGGGTAATAGCTTCATCATAATGACCATTCCAGAAGCTATCTTTTCCTTTTTGATAGCTAAAATCAGATTTAACAGAAGAGCAACCAAAGCTAAGGGCAGTGATAGCAAGGAAGATGTATGTTTTCATTGTTCTACAACGGGTTTTGGAGTTTTAGATTTAAGAATATAGCCTTGTTTGAGCTCTGCAGAGTAAACAATCCACAGACCGAGAGAAATGACTCCCGTAGAAAGAAAGATTGTCCATGAGATAGGCTCGCCAAGGAAGATCCATCCATGCAGTGAAGCGAAAATAGGGCTGAGCAATCCCATAAAAGATAAAAAAGTCGCTGTGAATCGCTTTAACATCACACCATAGAGATTATAACAGATAATGTTAAAGACAAACGTAATAAGAAGCATGATTTGAAGGAAAGAGCCAACGTTATGTAGAGCTACGGGTATTGGATTCCAAGAGTCTGTAAAAAAAGAATGCACAAGCGCCATCAGACCGCCAAGCAGCATGCTAGCGCCATTGGCCATAAGAGGAGAAACCGCAGAATCTTTAACGAGAAGCCTTAAAAGAACCCAGCCATATACAGAAGCTAAAGCTGCTCCTATGACGGCAAGAGATGGCCAAGAAAGAAAACTAAATGCATTGAGTAGTTCTTCAGCGCCGCTTTGTGTGACAAGTACAGGGACCATGCCAAGCATACCAACCCCCATTCCCAACCATTTACGAGCATTCATTTTTTCTTTGAAATGGATGTAGGAAAAAATGGCAGCGAAGAAAGGAGATAAACTATAGATAAAGCTGGTTTTCGCAGATGTTAGGTACTGCACACCCCAAGATTCCAAGATATTAGTTAAGTAGATGCTAAAAAAACCTAAAACGGCAAAGGAGATACATTGCTTAGCGGATAGTTTAAAGGAAGATCGTTTAGCAATAGCTAAATAGCCAAGTAAAAAAACGCTAGCTAACAGCATTCGAAATGCGGTTAAAAAAACTGGAGGACTAAATTCTAAAGCAATTTTTATAAAAGAATATACACTGGCCCAAGTGGCATAGAGAGAAATGACGAGAAAAATAGACATCAAAATCTTCCAAAAAAGTATGCGGATCTAGGATCGACCTAGCCCACCTACTTTGGGTGGTGGACCAAGGTATTTCTTACATGGCCCATCATTTTATCAAGATGGGCCATAAGGGGTCAATCTAAGAAAGAATTTATTCGATCTTGAAGGTGTAAAAGCGAGTCATATTGCCATTACGGACTAACAATAAAAGTCTTTTTTGACTGCTAGCATCTGTAATTGCCTGATTAAAATCTGAAAGATTGGACACTTTTTTATGGTTGACCGACAAAATCAAGAAGCCAGGGCGGATACCTCCCATAGCAGCTGGAGAGCCAGGTTTTACTTTTGTGATTACGATACCCTCATCCGTGGCTGCATAACCTAGTTGTTTTGCAATATCTGGATTTAGACTATCGACTTCGATTCCCAGTTTAGATGTAACGCCCCCGACTGCCATAGCAGTTTCTGATGCGGTACCAATGACAACGGGAATGGTCATAATTTGGCCTTTGCGGTTGATTTTAAAAAACACTTTGTCTCCAGGAGTCATCATGGAAATGTCATTGCGCAAGCTGCCAAGTGTTTTAACGGATGTTTTGTTGTACTCAAGGATAATATCACCTTGCTTCAAACCAGCTTTATCAGCTGGGGAGTCCTTAACTATTTCTGAAATAAGCGCTCCCTCAGGTTTTTCGAGGTTGAAGGCATCCGCTAAGTCTTTATCAATGGGCTGTAAAGATACGCCTAGGAAACCTCTTGTGACAACACCAGATTCGATGATTTGGGTCTTAATGGTTTGTGCCATATTACTTGGGATGGCAAACCCGATGCCCATATAGCCACCATTACGGGAGAAAATAGCAGTATTAATGCCGATCACCTCGCCGTTAAGATTGAGCAGAGGTCCTCCGGAGTTTCCTGGGTTGATCGCTGCATCAGTCTGGATGAAGTCTTCAAAATCATTAATGCGTAAATTTTGACGACCTTTAGCGCTCACTATGCCAACGGTCACAGAGGCTTCCAGTTGGAAGGGACTACCGATGGCAATCACCCACTCGGCGATCTCTATTTTATCAGAATTGCCAAGAGTTAAAAAGGGGAAGTCTTTTCCTTCAACTTTTACAATTGCAACATCGGTATGTATATCAGTACCGACGATGGTTGCATCCATTTCACGGCCATCGTTAAATACAACGGTAATTTTATCAGCGCCGCGTACAACGTGAGCATTTGTAAGAATATAACCGTCTGCACTCACAAGGAACCCAGAGCCTTGACTTACTTGCGGCATAGGTTTCGATTGCCCTCCTGGAGGAGTGCCAAAAAAACGACGGAAGAAATCATCGTTAAAGGGATTAGGGCCGCCAAAAGGATCTTGTTCGTCCTGCATAGGAGCGCTTTCTACTTTAAGAAAGACTACAGCTGGAGTTGCCTTACGCGCGACATCTGTAAAGGCTTTAGAGATCATTGCGGGCGAACACACACAATCTGGAGTAGACGTTTGTGACGGTACATTGGAAGCCGTTGCTGCTACAGAGAGAGTTGTAGAAGCTAAGATCGACATAAGACGAAGAGGAAGTTTGCAAAACATAAAGAGGACTCCAAGATTAAAATCGATCGATACTAAGATACTCACCTTACGCACATAGAGGGGCTTATGGACTGTTTGCAAGCTATCGATAAATCAAACCGTAGAAAGTGGGTTGTATTTCATTCAATACTACCCACTTTCTACGGTTTGATTTATCGATAGCTTGCAAACAGTCCATAAGCCCCTCTATGTGCGTAAGGTGAGTAAGATAGTTGTATAACTAGCGCTAATGTTTTTATACGCATTTCTGGAGAAAATCTCAAGATTTGATCCTCGAGGTTTTAGTACAGGCTCTAAGTCATGCTGGTAATACTTCCAGAAGTTGTCCTGCAGTTTCGAAAAGTGCGTTTTCTTGTTCAAGAAGTTCTTTGCCAGCAAAAGAAACAAAAGCTCCTTGTCGTAATTGAGGGAGCAAGTGCTTAGTTACAGCTTTAGCGACATCTTCAGCTTGTAGCATGAGTAGGCGATCACGATAATGTTGGCGCAGTAAGGGAGTTCTTCCCTCACGCCACCAAGTGTATGCGGCGGCAGCACGATTACCAGGAGAAATTGGAGCATCAAAGTTTTGGATTAACCCTAACTTAGCCTCTTCAAGATCCTTGGAAGAGAACTTTTTATCAGCAATGGTTTTAACTGCTTCATGAAAGGCTCCTCTCGAGGTGAAAATGTGTGGATCGCGGTAAGAGTGGAAAGTGAATAAGCCCAACAGAGGTGCATAGCTAGCTCCAGATCCATAGGCTCCCCCCTGTTCACGGATGGTTGAATGTAAGACGAGGTTTTCAAAAAGTTGACTAGCGAGATGGAGTGCTGGTGCATCTTTATCTAGGTAGGGAGGGGAGACAAAAGCCTCCGCATTAAAAGCTACGGGTGACGCAATCACTCTACCCTGTGGTGAGTTGCTTTGTACGATTGATGGATCTATTTTCCAAGGCGTGGAGGAACCTGTAGGAAAAGTTGTTAATCCATGAAAACGGTGTTCTTCTAGGGAGTCAAAGAGTTGTTGGTCACAACTGATGACAAGATGCGGGGTGGATAGTGTAAAGAGTTCCTTATACAGACGCTCTAGAGTAGCAATGACCTCATCAAGGTGAGTCTTACTCTTTTCTGCGATGAGACGGATTGCTTGAAAATACTTCAGTCCATAGCAAAGATCTTGGATATGGGCATTTTGAGAGAGTCCTTCTTGCGCCATTAGAATTGCATATTTTGCTGCATTACGAGGCAAGCGGTTTTCTAGATGCATGAACATTTGCTCAATGAGTTCTGCAAACCTGGCTTTTTCATCAAACCTGGCAAAACAGATTTCTTCCCGCATAAGCTGTAGTAGTCGATCCGTCTTTCTTGCGAGTGCTTTTCCTCTAAGATGGATAGCAGGTCGAATCGGAGACTGGGGATTGATCGGTGTATGAAGAGAGAAAGAAAAACCGATCCCTCCTGTATGAGCTTGGATGTATTCGAGGTTGTCCGTATAGGTTCTTTTCCCTACACCTAACTCAGGAAGTATAGATAAAAGAAGTTGTAAGTAAGGCAAATTCTCATGGGAAACTTGAGGAAGGTCAAAAAATAAGTCAGCATAGAGAATATGATTAGTAAAACAGGCGTGATGGAAGACTTCAAGAGAGTCAAATGACCGTTGTTCTAGAGAAAAGTCTCGGATAAGGGGAGGGATGTCTTCAATGCCCACTTTTGGTAAACAGTCGAGCTTTTGTTTTTCAGCATGTTTCTGAAAATGCTCCAGATCTTTTGCCCTGAGTAGAATCTCCTTGATCTCTTCTTTAGTTAAGCGATCTTTGATGGCTTGTAGGAGGTGTTTCTCCTCTTGCAGTTCTTGGGTCATTAGTTGTGGATCTGGTGTTAGCAAAAGTCTAACAGAATGGGTATTGTCAATGAGATATGTGTGAAGGAGTTTTCGGAAGTATTCGGGATCTTCAATATCTTTAAGCAGTTGGTCAAAGAGAGAGTGAAGTGTAAGAGCGTTCTCTGGAGGACAGCCATGTTGTTTGGCAAGACCTGATCGCATGAATAAGGTAAGTCCAAAAGGAGAATGGTCACCTGTAATCTCTGTACTTGAAAATTCAATTTGATGAATAGCCGCTTCGATAAGATGTCTTGGGATCCCTTCATGAGCTATTTTTTTTAGGCCTTCTTGAAGGCATAACTCTAGGGAATCAACGTTTTCTTTTTTACAGCCTCTACAGACAATCGCATAGGGTACCTCACTCATCTCAATGTCCATATAGGCGTCTACTTGAACGCAGAGATTGGATTGTAGTAGGTGAGCTTTAAGCGGAGATGCATCAGTACCCATCAAAGAGCAATCAATCACAGCCAGTGCGAGAACATCTTGTTGTTTGAGAATGGGTGCCGTGAGCCAAGAGAAAGCGACAATGTTTTTTTGTTCGATGTCTATAGATTCGTTAATCGGGTAGGAAAGCTCCGTTTTTTTGGGTGTTTTAAATCTTGTCTGTAGAGGTAAAAGTGGGATTTGTGGCTCTGGAGGGACGTTTTTCAGAGCTTTTTCGGCTAATACATCGAGATGATTTTTCAGCGGGAAGTTCCCATAGAAGAAGAAAAGGCAACGACTTGGATGATAGAAAGTTTCATGGAAACGGATGAGTTCTTCATAGCTTAAACGGAGGATCTGTTTGGGTTCTCCGCCTGAATTGTATGCATAGGGAAGATCGGGAATCAATAAGGCCATCAATGCATGCCAAAGCCTAGAGTCTGGAGATGCCAAACTTCCCTTCATTTCATTATAGACGACTCCTTTACATTCAAGTGGACTATTAGGGTCTTCTAAATCAGCAAACTCTAAGCGATGCCCCTCTTGAAGAAAACTCAACTCCTTGAGTTGTGGATGGAAGACTGCATCGAGGTAAACATCAAGAAGATTATAAAAATCTTTCTCTACCTGTGAAGCGGCTGGATAGCAGGTAAAGTCGGAGCCGGTCAAAGCGTTCATAAACGTATTAAGACTGCGGCGGTTCATTGAGAAAAAAGGATCTTTGATAGGGTACTTACGTGAGCCGCATAGCACAGTATGCTCAAGAATATGAGGAACTCCATTAGAACTTGTTGGTAGAGTACGGAATGAGAGACAGAAGAGATTTTCTGGATCATCATTCTCAATATGCATAACCAATGCTCCACTGGGCTCGTGGGTCAGCTCCTTAAGAGTGCACTGTAATTCATGAATAGGGTGTACCTTAGTGACAATAAAGCCCTGATGCTCTTGTCCGACTTGGGATAAAAATGTTGATGTCATAGGACTATTCTACATAGACGTAGAATTTTGAAAAGCTGTCAATTTCAAGCAATGCCAAATCTCAAGATTTGATAGGAGCCATTAGATATGCCATAATTGCGCATTCATCAAGGAGACTCCTGCATAACTCATACCAAACGCAATAAATAATTTCATATTTGAGCTGCGTGAAAGCTGTCGACAAATTGACGATCATAAACAGCATAGTATTAATGCAATACAATGCC
>JAGXTH010000042.1 GCA_018333475.1 Simkania sp.
CTGTCGACAAATTGACGATCATAAACAGCATAGTATTAATGCAATACAATGCCGTTTACGATCGCCGATTTTCGGCGCTTTGACGCGGCTCAAATGTGAAGTTATTTGTTGCGTTTGGTATTATGCAGGGGGCTCAGCAAAGCATACATCTGAGCGGTCTATTTTTAGTCTATGCAATGGCTGCTAGTTCATTACCGCCCATCTTCGACTGAATACCTTCCCAAACAGCTTTAAATTTTCCCGGAACTAGAGAACGGATATCCATAAGAAAAGCTCTTCGATCGTGCACATTCATATGAGGAAAAAGAATCTCCAGCATATGAATTATTTCCTCCGGGGCCATCTCTTCATAAGCATGAGCCTCCACTTGCTGCAACTCAGAATCTGTATAGAGTCTTTGCAACTCTGGCAAAATCACCGTCTCCTCTTCATGTAAATGCGCTAGATTGTCTGCTACAAATTTACGATACATGAGATAGAGGTGATAGCCCCGTTCCATTTTATTTGCACTTTCGGGTTCGAGGAAAATTCCTTGAATGCTTTTCTCAATTTCGGTTAGTTGCCTATCTTGTACACTATGGTCTTCTTCTATGTGCGCATAAACGGTACTAGAAGAGTTTTTCTGTTTAAGCAAGACATGTAACCGATCATTTTCATATTGAGCATGGCCTTTTAACATCTCTGCAAGAGATTCAAAAGCCCTCTTTACCCCCTCTAAAGCAGACAAATCACAAAAATCTGTTCGCGCAATCAATCGTTCAAGATCATTGAGAGCAGCACTAACATATTTGTGTTCACGATAGAATTGATATCTCATCTCTTTTTTCCCTCTAAATAATTCTGTAAACCTTTTTGTAACCACTGTTGGAGTGAGCCGTCCCCACTCAATGCCCATTGGATCACTAGCCCATGACGCAATGCATCGAGTTCCCAAGCAAGTGCATCGACATCACTTTTAGGCGTCAATTTCCCTTGTGATTTTGCTTGCTCTAGTAGTTCTTTAATTCGTTCTTTCAACTGTTCAAACAATTGCCGAGCAATCAGGTGCAGTTCGGGATCGACCATATCGAGTTTCAGTAGTCCTAAACTATTAGCAATCTCTTGCCGAGTTCCAAAACCCTCGGGCATTTGGCTTAAAAGCTCCACTAACTCTACATCCCATGTAAGGGCTCTAGCTTTTAGTTTTTCTAAATCAACGCTGAGCTTAGCGGGAACATGTTTAGCTGCTTTGATGAGAAGGGCTTGTTTTGATCCAAACCGCTGCATGAGGGTCGCTGGTGCAAGGCCAACTACCTTACCGATATCCGCTAAGGTGAAAGTTTCAGGTCCCAACTCGCTAATCACTAAAAGCGCTTTCTCTAAGACAAGCGCATCATCAATGGTTTTCTTTGGTGGCATATTCCCTCAATTGGCTTGATTGTAAATGAACAATCATTTACAATCAAGCCAAAAAAACCTAACAGAATTTGAAAGTATTATGAGCAATATACCTACTACTGCTCGTAGTGATATGTATATAGATTTTTAGGTTCTTCTCACAGTAAGTGTTTTACCCATCTCAATCTCCTGTGAACCCACCTTATGAGCATCAGGATCATTCCATGACATGTCTGTGTATCCGCAATGCTGATAGAACTTGTATATTGTCTGTGAAGATTTAACGACTATTTTGTTATAGCCTTGATGGCATAACCAACGCTCACACAGCTGTAGAAATCGACTGCCAAATCCAAGATTGCGATACCGTTCATCAATAACAATCATCCTCAATACAGCCATATTTTCTGGACAGAGTTGCAAATGTGCATAACCGATGATTTCTGCATTTTTATAGAAAATAAAATGCACATGCTCTTTATGCTTAAACGTCCAAGTAAAAGGATCGAGATCCGATGAGCCAAAACAGGTCTTTCTCAGCGTCTGTACAGCCGTCCATTCCCTATCTGTCAGGGCTTGCACCATACGCCAACCATCAAAACCGTCTTTAGCATCGATACTTGCTACAAAAGCGTCTTTGCCAGAACAATACTGGAGAATATCCCTAGGAAATTTTGCAGCCAATTCTAACTTTAGTATCGCATAACTTTTAGCGTCCTCTTCATGAGAGCGCATCCAATCGCGAAATTTTATATATCTACTTGCTTCAGGGTCGCCTTCTTCATACACATGGACGTTATGCGTTCTCTCTTCCCTACCCTTTTGGAAATAACGCCGAAAGGCAATCCCATATTCTCCCTTGGCTTCGTATCCAAGAGCCTCCATAGTTTTTATTGCCTGATCCACAGCTAGGATATCTCTGACAACAGGAAGTATATCAATAATGGGTTTAGCACTTAACCCAGGTATAGAGGTTGAGCCGATATGGTGGATAGCTATGCAATTGTCCCCCAAAGCGTGTTGGATCCGCTCTGCCTCTTCTGCAAACATCTCCGGCCACTTTGGATTATAGGGAACAACTTCGATCTCTTTTTTCACTCCGTTTTTAGAAACTTGTTCAAATTGGCTATTTGGGTTCGTGAAAGTCATAATTTTTAACTAATGGGTTGATGCAGACATGTCCCGTAGAAAAACGGTCAACGTAAAGTATGTTCATGCTACAACACACAGAACACAATGTCTAGCCCGTCTCAATCCTAGTTATACCAAACGCAACAAATAACTTCACATTTGAGCCGCGTCAAAGCGCCGAAAATCGGCGATCGTAAACGGCATTGTATTGCATTAATACTATGCTGTTTATGATCGTCAATTTGTCGACAGCTTTCACGCAGCTCAAATATGAAGTTATTTATTGCGTTTGGTATTATTACCGTCCTATTTCTTTCTTGCTGCAGAAATTATTCAAAGCTGGGCAGCGTGCTTTTCCAGGCTCTTATAGTATCGACAAAAGGTTGGATACCGGGCTTATACTGTTCTCCTAAAGAACGGTCCTTGGTGAGAGGAAAAGCGCCGAATTGCGGTTTCCAGCCAAAAGACCATTCGAAGTTATCGGTAAACGACCAAAGGATATAGCCTAGCATATTTTCGGAACCGATTTTCTTTCTAGCTTGCTCAGCCGCGTAGAGTGCTCTAGATACATATCTAGCGCGCTGCTCGTTGCATTCTGTAGAAATCCCATTTTCCGAAACGAGGATAGGGGACCTAAATGCATCAAAAACGGCAATGATCGCTTCGAAAAGCCCCTCAGGGTCTTCACAGATCCCCATCATGGTAGTTGCTGGTTTATTTTTAGGATCAAGGCCCTTTAATCCAAGAAAAATACGACCGTAATACTGGACACCAGCGAAATCGACTTTAGGCTTTTCTGTTTCGATGCAGTCCTCCTCCACATGGCTAAGGAATGGGATCTTACAGTCAAAAAGACCCGTTTTAAAAAATTTCAGGACAGCTTGATGATATAGACTCAGAATCTTTGCCATAGGATACATCAAAAAATGCGTAGAATAATACTGCAGATACTGATGACTGATCCCTATGCGAACATCTTCCGTCTTTTTAATAGTAGAATACACTCGACAATGCGCTTTTAACATATTCAGCAAAAAGCGAGCGCCTCTTGTAAAACGAAAACGCAGATTCGGTGAAAAAAAACCTAGTAGATAGCGACTGTAAGCCTCTACACCGGGCTCATTAATCGTGCAGAAATATTGAACGAGTGGTTTGCCTTGATACTCCTGTGCGAGCTCTTTGACCGCCCATTGGCAAAATCCGAGGAAATCGGAGATGTTTTCTTCTTTTTCAAAACTCCCTTTAGAGTGAAACCAAAGTGGTTCGGAAAAATGATGTAATGTGATGATCGGTTGAATCCCGTAATCACGAAGAATTTTACAAAATTCCACATAGGTCTTTAATTTCTCTACATCCAATTTTCCTTTTTCAGGTTCAAGATGAGACCATTCAATACTAAAACGATAAGTATTCACCCCTAAAAGCTGCAACTTACTGATAACGCTAAGAGGCTCTTTCTGATATAGGGCAAAGAGATTTACTGCTGCCCCCGATCGGTCATGTGCGGGCATACAACGACTTTCCCAATCACTCCATTGCGATTGGGGACAATGCACCGCTCCAGAATCTTGATACATGCTAGTAGCAACACCGTAGAGAAAATCAGGGTTGCCATGACCCAAAGGCTTTGAGCCTTCGAAATCCAGATTTCCCCATAAGCTCGGATCTTTTAATACCTCATGAAAATCACCGGAAGCCTGGTGTAGCATAGTGTCCCTATAGTTCTTTCCCTAACTCAACTTCTACACATGATCGCCTTAGCACTCATGCGATTGTGCAGAAAAAACGCATGAAACGTATTGCATCACGTTTATAATCAGTCGGTTATCTATTGTTTCTTGTTAATCCAGATAGAGATAGATTACCGCTCCTGCTTTTTTCAAAAACAGCAAAATTCACCAGATTCATCGAAAGCGCCTTCTATCTCAGTTCTAAAAAACCCAAGTTTTGTAGATAAAAAGAAAATTTTCATCTATGATTTCTTCTGGAATTTTAGGAAATCTATAGATGACACAGATTCAAGCTTTTTTCTGGGATTATGACAATACGATTCTTGAAACCGTGGAAGCGCATATCCATAAGCATCGAGTTATTTTAGCAAAAAACGGCATTGAACTCAGCGATGCATTCCATCAGCGCATCTATGAAAATAATGGCTACCAAAATTGGGCATGGATGAAAGAAGAGCTCGGCTTAAAGGTCGCTCAAAAAGAATACCTTGAAGCTGTCGATACTGAATTTCAAAGGCATCTAGAAACCTTAGAAATGCGGCCAGGAGTAGCCGAACTGTTCAAACTCATCGATGGGTTAGACATTCCTCAGGCAATTGTTACCAATGCCCGTCGTAATTCCGCAGAACCTGTATTACGAGCAAAAAACATCCTACCGATGATGCAATTTGTTCTTTTTAAAGAAGATTACGAAGGGAAAAAACCTGATCCCATGCCATACCTCACTGGCTTTAAAAAAATGGAATCCCTCTTAGAGGTCCCCTTAGAACCTAAGCGATGTATTGCCATCGAAGACGACCCTAAAGGGGTTGAATCCGCTAATAAAGCTGGTGCCATTGTGATCCACCGTAGACTTAGGGAGACCGAAGCACCCAGCCCGTATGCACATTACAGCTGTTTCCATGAAGAGGATTTTATACGCATTGTGAGAGCATTAATATTAATATAATAGAGCTCTAATGTTTTTCTTATCCCATAGCCGTAATGATAATACGAGCCCTTTTCATAGAGTCATAAGCTAGAGGGCTAACATCACATTGGACAACACGAACTTTCCTAGGATCGGCACCCTCTTGAATTGCCTTATGAAGAACCTCCTCCTCCAATGCGTCTTGTTCTGATAAAGGAATGATTTTATCAATAGTAATACCCTTTTCCGCTAAAGCCGCCCCATAAGCATTCGCTACGGAAGCTTCAGGCAAAACTTCCCCTCTATTGTTCCACAAAAATTCTGGAAAAAGAAGAGCTCCTCCGCCAACAAAAAAAAGAGGTTTATGACCTCTTATTTTGGATAAAATCTTTTCTGCTGCTCTTTGAATAAAGCGTTTCGCCTCGTTATGAGATAAAGAGACTCTCTTTGGATTGGCCATAGGAATAGTGACATATCCAAGAGCTATGGCTGCATCTGTTAAAGTCAAACGCTCTCCTCCAAAAGCGGCTGCTTCTCGAAAAAGAGCCGAACCTGCACTTTCGGGCCCAATTCCTCCTTGATCAATAAAGCTACCGCCACCAACTGCTAACGAAAAAAGATCAGGCATTGGAAGATTTAACGGTATGCCAGCCACTTCTGAAAGGCGAAAACTACGTTTGACATAACCCTTTTCAATATAGCCGATATCACTCGAAGTCCCACCAATGTCAACAATGATCGCATCTTCGCATTTAGCGATCCGACTAGCACCCATAAATGAATTAACAGGTCCAGCAGATAACGTAAGAACTGGCATCTCTAGAGCTCTTTCAAGGGGTAGCAATCCCCCATTATTCTGTGATAAAAAAAGCGGGGTGTTTTTGTATTTTAACGAAGAAAACCCTCTCTCAAATAAGGGCTGCAGAGCGGCATTAATCACTGCTGCATTTTCGCGTTCTATGATACCAAACCCTCCTAGCTGATGAGAGAGCGTCACAGGTAAAGGAGATAAAGCAGCAATAGCTAATTCTTGCTCGGGGTAGAGCGAAGAAAAGGTCCCTACAACAGCCAATCTCTGAGCCCCTCCTGCAATCAAACGTTCGATAGCTTCTTTTGCTTCTCTTTCAGAAAAAGGCGTAATGGGACGACCATCACATTCAAATCCACCACCTATTGTTTCGATTCTCACATCAATATTACATAATTGAGGAACAAAATCAGGACGATGGCCAGCTAAACGTATAAGGCCAACAGAAGCCAACCCTTTTCTTTGTAGAAGGGCATTTAGAGCATGTGTAGTCCCTATATGAATAGATGTCACCATGGGATGCATCAACTCATCAATGAGCGCTTTCACACTGGTTTCAATATCAGCTGAGGTGGGTTTTTTTCTAAAAGAGACAATAGCCCCTGTATCATCGACAAGAACAGCATCTGTGAAAGTTCCTCCAACATCGATACCAATGATCATAAAACCTCTTCAGCTAGTTTGAGCCCGTGTGGTGTTTTCCAAACACTTGGAGCCTCAAAAAGTTGTAAATCCATCGTCATACCAAATCGCAACTCCTCCGTGCCTACGGGAACGCCTTTTTCTAAAAGACAAATGATGTCCGGACTCTTGCCAAGAATCTCCCCTTCTCGTTTAACTAGGAGATATTCATTTTGAAAAAAGATCTCTATCCCCCCTTCTAAAATAACCCTTCCCTTCAAAAACCCTCCTTCGATAGACGAGATGACGTCAAGGATATCTATATCTTTACCAAGAGAAATTCCATGAAATGATGTCGAGAAAGCCCCACTAACTGATCCTTTTACACTTCCCAGCGAGATTTGAGAGCCCTTCATGATATAGGTCGCAATAGCACATTGCGATCCCATAGCAACAGCTGAAGCACGTACTAATCTTTCAACAGAATCTATTGTAGATTCAATCACCACTGTCTGACCTAAAGCGTCCGCAAGAAACACCGGAGTTGGAGAAAATCCAGCCAAATACGCCGCTGTCATCTTGATGGTCGGAAAAGCACGCCCAATAAGGTCAGCATCAAACACAGGCAATCCCAGCTTACCCGCTATACAGAACGGGGTAAGTCCATTACCTCCTCCAATTTCTGCTGGCATAAGGGCCTTTGGCTTTTTACCATAGTACTTTTCGATTCGCTGTATAACGGCTTCAAAACTCTGGAGGGTAAAATGTTTTTCTTTAGAAACCAATGGGGCTCCAAGAAAAGCGACGGGCACGATAAGATCCTCGGGCTCCACTTCATTGATGATGGATACTGGGCCATATTCTTTAAGAGCCCCTGCAACGAGATACTGGCGATATCGCACATCACCTCCTCCTCCTGATCCTAGAATAGCACACCCCTTGGCATATGCCTGGAGGTTATCGATTGTTAATTGCTGCATAGCGCCGTTCCCCTATTGATGCTAAATAACTCCCTATAAATGCAGTAAGAAGTGGAATCGGCCCGAAAAAACCACAAAGCAGCCCAATGATAAAGGAAATTACCGTTCCCTTTCCCAAAATAACACCTCCAATACTACCCAACGGAAGTGCCATCAAAGGTAGTAAGCTTTGCATCTGTTCTGCTGGATGGAGCAAGGATAGAAAAATGCCAAGAGCCGCCAAAAAAACCACCTTTCCTTTGCGAAAAAATCGCTCAGCGTAGACAGATGCTGCATATAAATTATTATTATTCGTAGTTACTCCAGCAATAATCAGAAAAAGTGATGTCCATGAAAGCCCACTTTCAAGAATAGTGATCAAATGACCTTGCGGCATAGAGGCCCCAAGATAAGCCCCACCTCCCTCAATTAAAGGAACCCCTAATCCAAAAATCAAAAGAGAAGCCACGCGACTATCTACTATCGAACGAGCTTTCTTAAAATATGTCGGCATTTCCATAACAGCAGCTAGTCCTGCTGCTATAAAAATTCCAGTGGTTATTTCAATGCCATCAAGATGATACGTCAGTGTAGGCAGAGGAGCTCTTAGCATCGCGTAGAAAAGTACGCCCATTAAAATGGGTAATGCCAAATTTGCAATATATGACAATTTTTTCACTCCCCCCAAAACACTCAAAACACTTAAAAAACCTAGAATAAAATAGGCGCTATACGACCCTTGAGCGATAAGATCTAGCTGCAAAGCAAACCAGAGCAGATGAATGAGTAAGATAGCCCCAGCAAAAATAGGACCTCCTCTAGGTCCAAGTTTTTCTTCCGCTAGCTCAACAGTGGTCTTCCTTGTCACGACTCCAAGGCGTGAGGTGAAAAGGGCTAGTACAGTAAGTGCTAAGTTGCCAAGAGCAATTGCTATTAAAGCACCGCATAAACCGTGCTGGCTACCTGCTCTAAATCCAATGAGCAATAAAGGGAGACAAAATGCCCCCCCCAAGTAAAGCCCTGTAAGTTCTTTCCATGTGATCATAACACCATTCCTGGCCGGACCTTGTAAACAACACAAAGAGAAGGGTTATCGAGAGTAAGCCCCTCTTCTTTAGCTCTAGTCGCTCCCTCTGGTAAAGGAGCTTCTTTGAATTTGCCATACGTAGGATGAGCAGCTGCACACCCAAGTATAATGTGAATCGGTCCAAGAGCTTTAATTTTCTCGATCACACCGGAAACCCCTAGTGAGATCGTGTCAACAACAATGACAGGTTCCTTAGGCGGCGTTTCGCCAAAGAAACTCCGAGGTCATATGAGCCCCTTCCATTTTAAGACGAAATGGCAGCTCTACCCTACGAGAATCGAGAGCAAAATCCACCCCAAGAACGAGCATCAGATTTGCCTGACATGCCTGTTTGAGAAACATCTTAACAGAAGAAAAAAAAGGTGGAATCATACGACCATCCGCTAAGGAGAGAGTTTCTTCAAGAATTGTCTCATCTTCTCCGGCTAAATCAGTACAGGTTTGTTTTGATAATTCCTTGGCAAGTGCTGAACGAACGCTTTCTGCAAAAGCTTTAGAGAGCTTCCGATCTGCCAGGTTATCATCAACACGGGTAAACACTCTCATAATTCCATTGTTATCCTCGTTGTAGCGAAAATCAATTGGGTCACATGGATGTGCCAAAAAATAATGACCCACAATACGTCTGATCTCCGCAGTCATAGAAATTTCTCTATCAAAGCGTTCAAAAAACTCGCCTACTGTCTCTGTAGCAGGCAAATGCTTTACCCGTTTTACCTTTTTAGTAGAGGAAGTTTTTTGTTCATCCATCTCTCCTGACTGTTCGGCAGCAAAATATTTTACTCTCTCTATTGTTTTAACAATGCGTATTCTCTGCTCCTCAACCACTATTGGCAACAAACTTCTGGCAATAAGGACTGTTTGTAGCGCTCTTGCCTGACATTGGTAATCTTGTATGCTAGCAGCATCAAATGCACTTAATTGCCCACTAGACAGGGCTTCCAGAGCACACAGAGTCGTCTCTGCTATCCCTAAATAATGTTGCACGGTATGTTGGTCTACTAAGGCGATCCTTTTCTCTTGAGGATAAAAGGAAAGAAGGCCGAAGGTTTGAGTTGAAATTGTCGATGCCATAATAATACTTACCCTTTCTTAAAGTTAAAAAATAAAAATGTAATAGGAAAAGAAATACTCAGGGGATTAACCCCAAGAAAGGATTTGCCAATATATTGAATAACTAAAATCGACTGCCATACTAACCCACAGATTTTAAGTTGATAGACGCCATCTATTTCACTTGAGTTGTTTCTCTAAAAACTTGTACAGCTCATCTCCGACAATTTTCAAGGCATTAGAGCCGCGCGTGATCTGCGCAATACTCACCTGGTGAATTTCTGCAATTTTCCTTTGGGTTAATTGCCCCTGCACCAAAGCTTTAATGATCAAATACCGTGCGGCTAGCGCTTCTTTTTCCTCAATTGTTAAAAACAAACCAAACAGTCTATCGAGATCTTCGGGGGCCTTGATCTTACAGCACAACTCTAGGAATCCTTGCCAACCATTCTCGATAGACTCTTTACCATCTTCATGTAATGGTACACCATTACATGTATATTTGTCGCGCTTTTTTTTCATAATCTTTCTATCTCACTTATTTGCAGCACGTTAAAAATTAACCATTCCTGGTTTATACCAAACGCAACAAATAACTTCACATTTGAGCCGCGTCAAAGCGCCGAAAATCGGCGATCGTAAACGGCATTGTATTGCATTAATACTATGCTGTTTATGATCGTCAATTTGTCGACAGCTTTCACGCAGCTCAAATATGAAATTATTTATTGCGTTTGGTATTACTCCACACTTACAGCTTCCAATCGATCAATATCCAACCCACAAATCAAGGAAAGATGTTTATTGATTTTTTCAATATCCCAATCCCACCAGGCAATGCGCAGAAGACGTGCAATGGTTGCATCATCAAAACGCTGTTTCACCACTTTACCTGGGTTCCCGGCAACAACCGAGTAGGGAGGGACATCTTTGACAACCACAGCACGTGTTCCAATGATCGCCCCATGTCCAATCTTTACTCCAGGCATGATAAGAGAATCGTACCCAAACCACACATCGTTCCCCACGACAACGTCCCCTCGTACAGGTAAACCAAAGATGTCAAAAGCGTTTTCCCACCCCTCTTGAAATACAGGAAATGGGTACGTGCTAATCGCATCTAATTTATGATTACCCGTCATAATAAAGCGTGTTTCTGCCGCGATAGCACAGAATTTACCGATGATCAACTTCACCTTAGAAAAGTCATAGTTGTATAAGACGTTGTATTCTTCAAATTTTTCAGGTCCATGACGCCGATCATCGAAATACGTATACTCTCCGACAACAATGTTGCTTGCTTTGATAAAGTTTTTCAAAAACACCAGCTTGTCATAATTTTTAATAGGGTAGATCGTGTTCGGATCTGGTCCAATATTTTTTTTCATCTGTTTACTTGTCCTGTTAATATCGTATTATACTCCCCAGCTTAAAGAGTGATCTCAATCACCAAAAATTTCTAGAAAAAAACCGATCTTTCTCTATACTCTTTCGCCGAGGTTAAATATTTTAGGGTCACGTAGAATGTATTGATTTAGTTTTTTTACATTGCTACTAGAGAAAACCTTAAATCCGTTTAGCTCACTGCTTTTACAATAAGGAAAAATATGGCAATGGTCACACAGATTGTGTATCCCATCGAAACAACACACACTAGCCTCCGCCCTGTAGTATCAACAGACTTAAAGGATTATCAACAACTTTTTTCTGACTCTATAGCTATGCGTTTCTATAGAGGTGGACCACGAGATATTACAGATCGTTTTCAAAAGTGGGTACAACGGTGGGACTTTCATCCATATTCCGCTCTTGCCGTTATAGATAAAGTCTCGAATCGAGTCATTGGCCATGCAATTCTTGGTCATGGGGACTATGAAAATGACAATCCTACGCGCGGCTGGTCTGAGATAGCTGGTGTGATGGACTCTTCTTATAAGCCGACTGATGGAGGCTCTGAGATCAACACTGAAGTTCTTCGGGCTCTTGTCGGTTATGCACGTTCTTTAAAAGAGAATACGAAGCTGGTACCAAGTGATGTCACAGAGGCTCAACAAGAAGGATTAGAAAAACTCTGCTCTGATAATCCTGAGGCACTTCAAGTGCACAGAGATACCGAGAGCAAAAAAATCGCTTGGGTCTATCTTCCTTTGTGTGAAATTCGAGCTACTTGTGCTCTAGTCAATAAAGCTACATACCAGGCCCTGCAAACGGTATTTATACAAGAAAACCACGGACGGATGAAAGCCTCTAGCGATCCCGATAGAGACCTCTTTACTATATCCCTTGAGTAGGATGTTTTGTTCTAAAGAACTAGAGGTGTTCTATAGCTATTTCTGCCCCTAAAAAACTTAAAGTCGTTGTCATCGGGGCCGGTCTAGCCGGACTGACTACTGCGTACCGCCTACACCAAAGCGGCATGGATGTCCATGTCTATGAGGCAAGACCTCGTGTTGGCGGTCGCATATTTACTGCGATCTTAGAAGGTAATGCAATTGATCTAGGCGGACACAATATTTCCGACGGAGGAACCGCCAAAAACATATACCGATTGGTTGACGAACTCCATCTTACACTACAAAAAAACACCATCAATTTTCAGTATGATTATTTTACTGGAGAAACACTCATTCCAGATCATTTGTTGCATACCGGAATATTCGATCCAGAAACTCTTCAAGTACAATTAGCCGAGATTGCCAAACAGTCTCGGAATATGCGTGAAGTGCTCAATACATTTCTTAAAGACGACGATTTTTTTTATAAAGCTCTCTCTGTACGGTTGGCGGCCTATGAAGGAGGTTCCATCGACCACTTATCTTCGTCATACGCAAAAACCTTATATTATATGCTTCTTAAGGGACTACCTCATGCTCATCAACATCCAGGGGAAACCCAACCTACTATAGATCTTATGAGCATTCAGGGGGGAAATGCACTTCTCCCAGAGGCTCTGGCTCAAACTCTCTCTGAAAAAGTACACTTAAATATGCCTCTTGCCCTAGTTACCAGAGGTTCGAATGGTTCATATACTCTTACTTTCAAAAATGGACAATGTGTACAGACAGACATCCTAGTGCTTGCGATGCCTTGTTCTGTGTATTGCGATATCACCTTTGAATCTGAAATTCTTCCTAAAACAACACTCGACGCCATAAAGAGCATACCCTATGGCACGAATGCAAAACTATTGGTCCCCTTTCCTCAACCTCCTCTAACTACAAAAAGATGCCTGATCAATGATCGCGTCGTGAGTTTTTTTAACGCAAAGCGTGACATCTTAACTCTTTACTACACAGGTGAAGCAAGCAGATTTTCCTCTGACACTATTTTAGAAACATATCAACAAGAGCGACCCATGCTTGAAGCTGCTTTTGGAGGCTCTATCCCACCCTTATCCACTCCTATGGTAGCTCAAGATCGATCTTTTGTGGCTTATGAAGGACCTGTTGGACATAGTTGGTCAAATGATCCTTATGCAAAAGGTTCCTATCCTTATATAGCCCCAGGACGAGAAACTTTGTTGGGTTCTATGCAAAAAGAAGGAGCCGAGATAGTAAAAACGCTATTTGCTCCGATTAACCACACTCTCTATTTTGCTGGAGAGCATACCTCCATTGTACTAGAGGCACCTGGGACCATGGAAGCTGCTTGTGAGTCCGGGGAACGTACTGCTCGCATGATTCAACAAGCTTCTTTTAAGACACGCCTTGACTAAAGAAATTCTCGATTTAATCGACTATAATCTTCCAACAGCGATGTATCCTTGCCCTATGAAAATCTAGTGGAATTGTTTTGTGAGTGATTTCCTCAATGGAACACGCGTCAAAATGGCTGTGATCAAAGGAAAATTTGCGCGAATTCGTGCTAAAAAATATCATCCCGCTATTGGAAAGCAGCTTTAAGGCTTTTGTTATCAGAAAGACATAGTCCTCTTGAATATCAAACATTCTATCCATTTTCTTTGAACGAGATATTGTAGGTGGATCGATAATCACCACATCGTACTTAGCTCCGGAATCTATCTCATCCTCTAGAAATTTAAGACAATCTGCACGAATGATCTCATTGTTTTTCAGCGACAACGAATTCAAGATAAAGTTCTCTTTCCCCCACGCTGTGTAGGTATTAGACATGTCTACGCTCTTTGTAAAGAGCGCACCAGCTACGGCTGCATGCACACTGAATGAGCAAGTATAAGCAAAAAGATTAAGAACGCGCTTGCCCCTGGCCATCGACGCGACTATTCTTCGCGTTTCACGATGATCGAGAAAAAGGCCTGTATCGAGATAATCAAGAAGATTAATCTTAAACTTGACCCCATGCTCAAACACTGTAAAAAACTCCTTGGACTCCCCTATCTTTTCGTATTGCTCGGTTTTCTCTCGTTTTATACGGTTGCGCCAATAAATCGATTCAGAAGAGCACCCAAAAATAGAGCATAAAGCATCCGTAGCTTCCTCTATCAGTTCTAAAGGAGGCTCTTCTAGGTCTTGCAGGCGCAAAAAATATTGCACACAGAATTTCCCATCATAAAAATCGATCGCCAATGGATACCCTGGTATTTCTCGATCGTAGATGCGAAAACAATTGGTCTCTGTCCGTTTTGCCCACTTCCGTACATGACGATAGTTTTTACGAATACGGTTTTTCAAAGGTGAGCTTTTATCTTCGCCATCAGCTATCAAAGGGAAAATCAACGTAGTTTCACTCATAATGACTCAAAAACATACCTCAAGGGGGCCCCCATGATACTCCTTTAGCCCTTAATATTCTCTCTCATTTGACACGTAACAGCCCCTATACCCAAAAGAGATTGAATAATACCAAACGCAACAAATAACTTCACATTTGAGCCGCGTCAAAGCGCCGAAAATCGGCG
>JAGXTH010000043.1 GCA_018333475.1 Simkania sp.
CTGTCGACAAATTGACGATCATAAACAGCATAGTATTAATGCAATACAATGCCGTTTACGATCGCCGATTTTCGGCGCTTTGACGCGGCTCAAATGTGAAGTTATTTGTTGCGTTTGGTATTATGGACTGTTTGAAAGCTATCGATAAATCAAACCGTAGAAAGTGGGTAGTATTGAATGAAATACAACCCACTTTCTGCGATTTAATTTTCGACGCTTTGAAACAGTCCATAAGCCCCTCTATGTGCGTAAGGTGAGTTTATAACGAGGAGCCGTATCCATGAAAAAATCACATTCCAAACCCTATGTTCTGTGGTTTGATGAAATTGGCATTAAAGATATTGCACTCGTTGGCGGAAAAAATGCCTCCTTAGGAGAGATGTATCGTCACCTAAAGAAAAAGAAAATACAGGTTCCTAACGGCTTTGCTATCACCTCTTACGCTTATCAATCTCTTCTTGAAAAAAAAGGGGCCTTAGATCGCCTTAAAACCGCATTACATGGATTAAATCCTAGCAATTCTCAGGCTTTAGAAAAAGCGGGACAAGCAGCTAGGGACATTCTTCTTCAATGTGAATTTCCTTCTGATTTAGAAGAGGCTATCCTTCTTTCTTATCGTAAATTATCTTCAAAATATCGGGCAAAAAATACGGATGTAGCTGTCCGTTCTTCTGCAACTGCCGAAGATCTACCTACAGCTAGCTTTGCTGGGCAACAAGAAACCTTTCTCAATATCACTGGAGAACAAGAGCTACTCAACGCCTGTAAGCAATGCTTTGCCTCACTCTTCACAAACCGAGCCATAGCGTATCGATGCCAAAATAAAATAGATCACTTCAAGGCGTATCTCTCTATTGGTGTTCAGAAAATGATCCGCTCTGATGTGGGCAGTGCAGGTGTTATCTTTACGCTAGATACAGAGAGCGGATTCCAAAATGTTGTTTTTATCACAGGGAGCTATGGATTAGGAGAAAGCATTGTCCAAGGAGCCGTAAACCCTGATGAATTTTACGTATTTAAGCCGACCTTAAGAAAAGGGTACAAGCCTCTAATAAACAAAATCATTGGCAGCAAGGCGATCAAGATCGTCTATGCAGACAAAGGCCCTGATAAGGTGAAAAAAGTAGCAACATCTTTAAAGGACCGAAATACATTTTGTCTTAAGGATGGGGAAGTTTTACAGCTAGCTAAGTGGGCCATGGACATTGAGGATCACTACAGTAAGAAAAATGGGAAATGGACCCCTATGGATATAGAATGGGCAAAAGATGGTCTTACAAACAAGCTCTATATCCTACAAGCTCGCCCAGAAACTGTGCAGTCCAGGAAAAACCTCAATATCATTGAAACCTATACACTCCTTCAAAAAGGAAAGGTCCTCACAACAGGTAAAAGTGCCGGCAATAAAATAGGACAGGGATCTGCACGCGTTATCCAAGAAATCACCCATATGAATCAGTTCAAACCTGGGGAAATCTTGGTTACAGATATGACTGACCCAGACTGGGTCCCTATTATGCGTTTAGCTTCCGCTATTGTAACAAATCGAGGCGGTAGAACCTCACATGCAGCTATTGTCAGCCGAGAACTTGGACTCCCCTGCGTCGTTGGGACCAACAATGCTACCCAAGTGATCAAGACAGGTCAATCGATTACAGTCGATTGCACAGAAGGAGAGCACGGCATCATTTATGATGGTCTTCTCAAATTCAAGATCACTACCATGGATGTACACAACATTCCCAATCCAAAGACAAAGATCATGATCAATATTGGCTATCCCGATGAGGCCTTTGGATTGAGCTTTTTACCAAGCAATGGAGTTGGACTTGCTAGAGAAGAATTCATCATTAATGAATACATTCGCATTCACCCTATGGCTCTTGTAAAGTTTGATGAAGTCAAAGATCCCAATATCCGAAAGCAAATCAATGAATTAACGATTGGCTATTCCGATAAAAGAGAGTTTTTTGTCGATAAACTCTCTATGGGAGTTGCAATGATTGCAGCAGCCTTTTATCCACGAGATGTCATCTTGCGTTTCAGTGATTTTAAGACTAATGAATATGTAAACCTCATCGGTGGTTCGTATTTCGAACCCAAAGAAGAAAACCCTATGATTGGTTGGCGTGGTGCTTCTCGTTACTATAAGGAAGGGTACAGAGAGGGGTTTATTTTAGAATGTAAGGCCATTAAAAAAGTGCGGGAAGAGTTTGGTCTTAGGAATTTAAAAGTGATGATCCCTGTATGTAGAACACCAGAAGAAGGAAAAAAAGTTCTCCAAGTGATGAAAAAAAACGGTCTAGTCCGAGGCAAAAAGGGATTAGAGGTCTACGTAATGTGCGAAATTCCCAGCAATGTCATCTTAGCAGATCAATTTTGCGATATCTTTGATGGGTTTAGCATAGGTAGCAATGACCTGACACAGATGGTTCTTGGTGTCGACAGGGACAGCGCACTTGTCGCAGATATCTATGATGAACGGCATGAAGCTGTAAAGCGGATGATACGACATGTGATCAGCGTAGCTAAAAAACAAAAATGTAAAATTGGCATTTGTGGAGATGCTCCATCTACGTACCCTGAATTTGCTAAATTCTTAGTAGATTGTGGAATCGATAGTATCAGCTTAAGCCCAGATGCTGTGATGCGCACTCGGAGCGTAATAGCTAATCATGAAAAGCGCCGAACCCAACTTAAAAAGCAAAACCGAAATTGACCTCCGCTCCCCAAAAGTAGTACTCATTACCAGGGAGATCAAGCGAAACCCATGAGGTTGTTTTATCTGTTAAATGCCCATCTTGCCAGTGCTCAAAAAATGGGTTAATTTCAATAGAAAAGCGTCTTGTTTTGGTTAGCTTGAATATCATAGGAACTTCTACAAGGAAATTCTTCAAAGTATCGCTAATGATCCAGCGTGCTCCCCTTAGAGAGCTTGTGGTAACGGTTGGGTATACCTGTGGCATCCAGGTAAAATTAACCCCAAAAGCAAAATAGTGGTTAATTAGGGCCGTTGATAAGAATCCTACAGGAACGTATAGCTCATTGTATCGAAATGTAACAGGAGAACTTCCTGTTGGGCTAAGTTTTTGTGCTAAATGACGATAGCCAGCTCCTGAAAATACAGAAAATAGAAACCCTCCAGGTTCATCATAAAAGGTATATCCAAGTCTCTCTTGGAGGTCGATATCGAAAAGAGTTCGTTTTTCCGCTGAACCATGCATAGTCCCTTCTCGGAAGGCTAGTTTCAATCCCGCGTAGATGTCGTTTGAAGGTCTATATTCGTACATCCCCTGAGCCCCTCCAAGGGTCCCCTGAAATGAAGGATTTCCGTCAGGCTTCATGTAGACCCTACTGTAACTTCCCCCAAATTCAAAGCGAGAGCTTGGCCTTTCAGTGCTAACTGTAGGAGTCAGTGTTCCAGCATCTGCAACAAGACGGTCTGTGGTAGAAGCCAGAAAAACTTGCTTGGCTCTAGAGGTCTGTGAATTTAAAGGGTTCTCTTTTAAAGTTCTCTCTACGATAGACGCTGTTTTAGCATTTTTAGGATCATCCTTTTGAGATGGAGTTATTAGCGAATACACACCCAAACTCATACCCACTGCGAATAAGGAACCAACCGCGATCTTGGTTTTTCTCCATCTGCTCACAGCTATCGGCTCCTCATTCATTTTCTACTCCTGGCTTTTAGAAAGCCTTTTATTGGTTTTTAATTTTCTGGACCGCTTTTTGGAATACATGCGTTTTTTTAACTAGAGATCTCACAGTTAAACAAAAAGATCGCAAAACGAGCATTTTTAACGAAGGTACTGAGTTATGCAGGAGTCTCTCTTAAGTTATCCATTACGTCTGTGTAAAAATTTTGTCTACAATGCTTTTATTAAAAAAACTTGGAGCCTGAAAAAATCAGGAGAAAAAGTTGTGACAGGAGGGAATCAGGCAGCAGATGTGCTTCTCCTGAAGAATTATTTTAGCAATGCTTTTGTAACGGCCCTATTAGGGATCTCTGGCCTATTCGATAGCTCCGGCGCTCCCTTAAATCAAGCAAATCTACGTGCGCATTTGCCTCAAAGCGAGGGAAGTCAGACTGCGCCCAACTATTACGCAGGGAATCCTTTTGGATACCGTCAAGGGTCCACGGGTTCTTTTACTCCTGCCTCAACTGAGGTTAAAATCAGGGGCGTTAAATCGACGAGTAGCACCCCTTTTCAAATCAGCTATCAAGGCAATATATATACTGTTTTTCCAAAATACCAATTCCTTCAACCCGGTGCTCAATATACCAACACTCAGCAGCCTGTGATTCAAGGAGTTATACCAAACGCAACAAATAACTTCACATTTGAGCTGCGTGAAAGCTGTCGACAAATTGACGATCATAAACAGCATAGTATTAATGCAATACAATGCCGTTTACGATCGCCGATTTTCG
>JAGXTH010000044.1 GCA_018333475.1 Simkania sp.
GGGAACTCGCAGAAGAATTAGAAGAAGATGTGGTGGAGGTACGCAAAGAAGACAAAACCATTAAGCCTTTTCAAATTCAAACCCAGCCGGACCTAATCGGTGAGATTTTAAATATCTCTTCTTTTACCACCTTAAAGAAGGGCCAGATAGTAAAACGTGAAGCCCACGTGTCGCTCAAGAAAAATATGCACTTACTCCTCCAAGGTCCGAACGGAATAGGCAAGAGCACTCTCCTAGAGAAGCTCGCAGGTGGAAAAGCTGAGGGTTCGATGATAAAAGAAGGGGTGCGGGTTGGATATTATAGGCAAGATTTCTCGACACTTAACTTTGACCACTCGGTATACGAATCTCTGGCGAGTGCGATGTTAGAAGGTGGGGAGAAATTGGATGAAGAAAAAATGCGGGCTATTGCCGCCGGATTCCTAATAACCGGAGAAATGATCCGTACAAAAATAGGTAGTTTGTCTGAAGGGCAGAAGGGACTCGTGGCCTTTGCTCGACTGGTCATGATCAAACCGGGGCTCCTCATCCTCGACGAGCCGACCAACCACATCAACTTCCGTCATTTACCGGTTATCGCCAAAGCGCTCGATGAATACAAGGGTGCCATGATCCTTGTTTCTCACGTTCCCGAATTCGTAAAACAAATTAGGATTGATGAAGTGCTTGATTTAGAAAAATAATACTTGCATTATTTTTATACTTTGATAACATAAGACCTATGTTTAGGTTAAATAATTATTCATATACATTCAATAAAATCGAAGGGGAGTCCACCAAGTAAGCCGCGAAAGCGGTTTTTTTAGTACTTAATTTTAAAAAACTATGAATTACAAAGAAAAACTGCTAGAAAAATTAAGAGAGAATATTGCCAGTATCCAGGAAAAGATTTTTGAGAAATTAGAGTCAGTCAAACTACTAAATGATAAAAACTTGAAACAGATCGGTTCTCTAAAAGGGGAAGAACGAGAAATTCAGATGGCAACCAAAATTAGACTAGATGAGAGGTTTGAGGAATTAAACCATCTCTTTAAAACGCCTTACTTTGCTAAGTGTGAATTTATTCAAACTCAAACAGGAGAAAAGAAAAACTATTATTTTGCGAAACACCAACTAGTAGAGGAATCTATTTATTCTTGGGTGGCGCCGATTGCCGCTATTAGATTCGAAAATCCAGGACAAGCGTCGTATAAAATTCCTAATGGCAAGATAATGGAAGTAAACATACTACATAAAGAACAGTATATGATTGTGGACGGCAAAGTTATATTTTTCTCGGTAGAAGAATTAGACAAACCGCGAGACCTAATTTATCAAGAAAACTTCACTTCTAAAAAGGCAGGGTTTATCCTGCCAGAGATTGTCGCCCAGATGGAGAAAGCTCAGGATCAAGTCATTCGGGCATTCCATAAAGGCCCGCTGGTCATTTCTGGCCCAGCTGGCTCCGGCAAGACCACCTTGGCACTCCACCGAGTTGCGTACCTGACTCAAGCTCCAGAGACATTGTCGCTTTACCCAACAGATTCAATCATGGTGCTAGTTCAAGACTCCGGAACCAAAGAATATTTCTCGCATCTTTTGCCAGAGTTGGGCATACACCGTGTTAACATAACTACATTTCAAGAGTGGGCTTTCAGTATTCTCGGGTTGGAAGGATATTCCTATGTTTCCAGGTATGGAAGCAGTGAAGAAGAAAGAGATATTCACGAATACCAAAAGATAAAAGCTTTAAGAATGGAAACAACTCCTAGTTTCAACGATAACTATTTTCGTGTACTCAATTCTGTTTACAAGAAACACATAAACACAGGGTTGTTTGAAAAGCAGAAAAAAGAAATGAAATTGGACCGTTTCGACATTACAATCTTGCTACAGGCTTATTTAAAAAAGTACAACAAGTTTGTGATAAAAAGAAAATATTTAACCATGGTTAATGGCGAGGTGAAACAAAAGGTTGAAAAGAAGTCAGTGTTGTATTCTCTTATTATTTTGGATGAGTTTCAAAATTATTTGCCAGAGCAAGTAAAAATCCTGAGATCTTGTTTACAAGAGGAAACACAGTCCATGGTGTATGTTGGTGATATGGCTCAGCAAGTACACCTTGGAACAATAAAGGACTGGGACGAAGCGGGAGAGGATATAAAAGAAGAGAGAAAAATAAAGTTGGAAAAAGTTTATCGGAACACTAAAAGCATACTTTTGTTTATCGAGAGTCTTGGTTACCCAACAGTTATTCCTCTTGGGATAAAAGAAGGCGTGCCTGTGGTTGAAAAGTTGCTTGAAAATAAAACGAAAGAAATAGAATATATTAAATCAGTAATTGACCCATATAAAGAAGGGACTGTTGGTGTTATCGCCAAAGACCCAGCCTACCTAGAGGATTTCAAAAAAGAGTTTTTTGAACACAAAAACATCCATGTGCTAACCATGAATGAATCCCAGGGGGTAGAATTTGACTTGGTTTGTTTGGTGGGTATAAACGAAGACGCGTTCAAGGTGGTGCATTACGAGGATGTTTTGCCAGAACACCTAGTAGAAAGGAACAGAATGCAAAAAGACCTGCTGTATGTTGCTTTAACACGAGCCATTAGTGAATTGCACGTTTTAGGGACTAAAAAACTAAAAGAAATTCTATAAATTAGGATTGATGAAGTACTTGATTTAGAAAAGTAGTCAATTCTTCGCCTTTTATTTCTCTGGTAGCTTTCAATGAAAGTTTTCCTAGTTCTACATTCATGACGCGAACACGCTTTAGGTCTTGGACATCTTGGAACAGTGCCACACACATACGGCGGATTTGATGTTTCTTGCCTTCGGTTAGGGTTACACGGAAAGTGTTATCGTTTACTATTGTAACTTTGCAGGGTTTGGTTTTGTAATCCTCGATTTGTACACCCGCTTCCATTTTTTCTTTGAAGTTACTGCGAAGTTTTTGTTTAGTTTTTACTACGTATTCTTTTTCATGATCAAACTTGGGATTCAGTAGTCCGTCGGTTATGCGTCCGTCGTTGGTGAGTATAAGTAATCCGTGTGAAGCTTTATCGAGTCTGCCGACAGGGAACAGTCCC
>JAGXTH010000045.1 GCA_018333475.1 Simkania sp.
ATTTGAGCCGCGTCAAAGCGCCGAAAATCGGCGATCGTAAACGGCATTGTATTGCATTAATACTATGCTGTTTATGATCGTCAATTTGTCGACAGCTTTCACGCAGCTCAAATATGAAATTATTTATTGCGTTTGGTATTACTCAAGAGCTTCCGTATATTGACTCACAAAATGTCATTACATTTCTTAAAAAACTGCAAAAACAGACTCAATTCTCTAAGATCTATTAGAGAATTTTCAGAAGCTATTAGAAATAGTTTCACACAGATAATCGAAAATAGTCAGACAATATTGCGATCTGGAATAAATGATAATTTTCAAGTGATTATCCCCAATCCAATTCGTCTTGCGCAATAGCTTTTCTCACTTTGAACTGGGAAGAGTATATGCGAGACATCTCATAGGGGGCCGAGCAAAAAACGAAAGATCGCAAAACGAGCACTTTTAACGAAGGTACTGAGTTATGCAGGGATCTCTCTTAAGTGGGGAGAACTATAGTGCGGAACCCCTCTTCCAGAAGACTGCCATCATTGTGCGTAAAGAGCAAAAACTAGGAGCAACCCTTATTAACGAGCAATTATAGGAGGTCTCTTCAGAAGATAGAGGAAGCATTGCTTCCTCTTAATTGACTACTTGCCCATTTTGGATGGAACATTTCTTTGTTCATAGGGTGTGTTAAAAAAATCTGCACTATTGGCGATCGCTTCAGCAGCTATTTTTAGCTCTTCTGCAGTAGGGTATTTTAATAAAGAATCAGAACTATGAGTATCGGGTTGTGCTGACGCTTGCTGTTCTTTGAGAAAATCTGCATCATTATCCATCTCTTCAGAAGGCGATTGTAAGTCTACAGGTATTACCCCCCAGGAATTAGAACTACCATGGCTCAGAGTTGTATTGGTTGATGTACTAGGATTTTCCTCAATAGAGGAGAATATGGGGCTAAACCCAAGGACAGTACGTGTGCTAGGAGCCCTTGGTGGGATCGAAGGCAACGGAGGTGCTTGAAAGGCTGTTGGAAAATAGGGCAGAGGGTGACGTAATAGGCTAGAAGGTTGGTGAGCCAATGGACCTACTGATACGGCGTCTAATTGGCTAACGAGTTCTTCCTGCCGGGCAATCTGTATTTTCAAAAACTCTAATTGTGCCAGTATATGTTGTTCGGCCAGTTGTAGCTTTTGTAGCTTTTGATATTTGAAATGTGCATCGATATCCTTTTTAATGGAAAAAATCTCTTCTCTTGTCAATATATAGAAATCTGATTTTGTAATTGAACTCACAATAAACCTCGTGTTTTTATATCTATTTTCTAGTAGACATCTTGCGTAAATTGATGCACTATGCCATGTAATTGCCAGGCCATATTGAAAAATTCACAAGCAGCCGGGCTTGAGAATTTTTTAACACAGTCTATTGCTGATTAGTCTTCATCTTCCTCAGAGGAACCCCCCTCATCGCTATTAGAACCATCACTAGACGCACTATCTGATAATTCTCGTATCGACGGCTCTACTGGCCCTTTAGAAGAGGCAGGGCGCAACGGAGCTGTTTTCGGTTTTCCTTTACCTTTTGCTAGAGATGATGTTGGATGGGCTGGAGCAGAATACGTTGAGACGGTAACGTTACTGCCACTCATATCGTCGTCGTCCTCCTCCTCTTCTTCTGACGTCATGTCCACTTCCATCGCTTTATGTATTTCGCTGAGCTTTTGCAGGGCGGTATTTTTGAGTTTCCCCAGAATCGTTGTCGATGCTCTTAGCAAGGCGTCTGCAGTGGAATCATCAATAGATTTTTTTAAGCCAGGAATTTGTTCGATAGCTGCATAGGCATTTGGAGTCTGATCTTCTAACTGCTTCAGACTTGATGCGATTTTGGATAGGGGTGGTTTGGGGGTTGATGAAACAAGATTTAAAAAGTCTAAGAGTTGTTGTTTCTCGCGTTGGTGTAAAAGTTGTGTAAGGATTTCATCATTTTCACGGTTTAAGCTCAGGAAATGATCACCGGTTAAAGCACCTGCTCTTGCATTATAGACGACAAAAAGGGTGTTTTCTTTCTTGAGTTCAACATCATTTGGGAACACTTCTGTGATCGCATAAGACCCATCTTGAGTAGGTCTTACAATGGCGATGTTCAAATGTTCTTCAGAGCAACTTATGCGTAAGTTTCTGGCAGTATAATGGAAGAAGGAACTACTGACCGACTCCACACTCTTTTTGCCTGGTTTTTTGAACTTTTCTGCATAGGCTCGTAATGCTTTAGCTTGATCCGCATTAGTGTTTTTAACTCTGTTTCCACTACGCTCATTAATGTCAGTGATGACCAGGCCTAGAAAGTGTTGTTCACCCTCTGGTAAGGTAGTATTTTTATCTAACTTATTAGCGAGCTTTTCCAGTCCATCTGCATAATGTGTTCTCATATCAGAGGTTATTCTTTTGACATCAGGATCTTCGCCAACAAGGGGATCTTCGCCACTTGTATCTGTAACCCCTAATTGCTGTAACTGGTCAACCAAGCTATTAGGACCGCAGTTTCCGGCACCTCCGCAATCGTTGATGTCATCATCATCAATTTCCACTCCGATTAGAGCTGAGGGCGATGTTTTTGCAGGAAGGGGGATCCCATTTGGGGTAGGGGCTCTAACTTCCGTTAGTAAGCCTTTTTTATCAGTAGTGACATGAAGAAGGGGAGTTGTTTGAGGATTGATAGCTTTTTCATCGGTGAATGCTAAAGCTCTTTTTTCAGAGAAGAAGGCAATAGTGACTCCCAAAAGTTCGTGCATCAAAGAACCGACTGTGATCGGGTTCAATCCATTTCCACCTTTTGTTAAATATTCAGCATAGATCTTAAGAAGTAATGACTGCTCTTTTTCGGATAGATCAGATGGGTCTGCTGCTAGAAGCTCTTCTAGGTTGTCAACAGTATCAAATGTTTCTTTTTGATGGTTTGCTAAGATCCGTTGCAGAGTGGCAGAGGTTTTCGGGTCGAGAATGTCAAAGTTGGCCTTTACTGCATTCAAGACCTCTTGTGTAGAGTCAGGAGATCTTTTTGAAGATTCGTCAATAGAATCATCATCGTCTGGGTTTAATTCATTTGCTAAAATATTGAGCGCATCGGTCAGCTCTGAACGTAACCGTTTGGAGGTTATTGGGTTTTTTTCTGTGTGCTCTGTTGGAAAAGCACGTTGCATTTCTGTAGCTAGAGCACCAAGAAGATCTGGGGAGTTTCCGCTTTTGCTAGGAGCTGCCCATCCAATGCTTTCTCCATAAGTTGCTAGGCTCTCTTGGTCTATATTGACCAATGGAGTCTTTGTTGGTCTTGAACGGGGGGAGAGTAATTCTTCCTCCATAGGGGTCACAGCTTGGGTAGCAGCCTGTTCTAAAGCGCTAAATGCTTGGCCAAGCTCCGAGTTTTCCATATCACTTTTATCATATGCATGTCGATCGAAGACCTGTTCGATCTTTTGATAAACCAGGGGTCTAGAAGGTGCTCCTGGAGACTTGAGATCGATTGTAAGGTTTTGGAATTCGTGATCTTTAGTGAATCGAAGGCGGAATTCATCAGATTTTTTTGGATCTGTGTGGCCTTTCATGGCGTTGAATTGTTCTTGGACTGGTCTCTGCATTTTTCCAATGACATCTTCTAGGTGTTGGCCGAGATGTCTTGCATCGCCATTAACAGCTAGATCTTCTGCGGCACCTTTGGTAAGAGCTTTAATGGAGACGATGTATTGTCTGCCATTGATAGTCACTTCGCGTTCAACAGTGACCTTAGGTCTTATGCTGTACTCAAAACCTTCCCCAGGGACTCTTCTTGGAGCTGACATAATAGTTTTCCTGTATTTTAATTAGCTGTTTTAATCACTATTTTATTTACATTTTTAATATAACTCAATTTATTTTATATATTTTTTTATTCTTAGTTGCCGTTTTCTTTCGTATATCATTATAATTAACTTGGTTATGCAGGAGTCTCTTTTAAGTTTAGGGTTGGGGGATCATTGTTTTTATACCAAACGCAATAAATAACTTCATATTTGAGCTGCGTGAAAGCTGTCGACAAATTGACGATCATAAACAGCATAGTATTAATGCAATACAATGCCGTTTGCGATCGCCGATTTTCGGCGCTTTGACGCGGCTCAAATGTGAAGTTATTTGTTGCGTTTGGTATTAGTCCTGATCTTCCTAAATTTCAGGGAGAAACGAGCAGCCAACTGGCCGGTTATATGAAGGGTAAACTCGGGAGGATTTTTAGAGATTTATGCAACTTGCTTACAGCAAGCAAGTTGCATCTGGATAGCTGTGCTTTTAACTAATACCAAACGCAATAAATAACTTCACATTTGAGCTGCTTTCACGCAGCTCAAATGTGAAGTTATTTATTGCGTTTGGTATTAAGTCCGGAAGCGGCTTCCTCATCTAGAATCCATAGAGCTGGATGAGTAGGGGTGCCGATATGTTGAACGGGGTAGTCATCTAGATGTTCAGGAGCGGAAAGGATCTTAGCTACCATGGCTTTTTTAGAGGCTCCGATGACATAAAGTGCAATGTGTCTAGCGCCATTAATGCAAGGATAGGTCATCGTCATTCTCCAGGTGCCCTTTTGGGGGACCTGGTTGGCAACGATAAGACGGTTGTCGACATGGAGCGCTTGGGTGTGGGGGAAAAGCGAGGCTGTATGTCCGTCATCGCCCATACCGAGCATGACGAGGTCAAAGGGGTGTTTTTTGAGGACGCGATGGATGGTAGCTTCATAGGCTAGGGCATTATTTTCAATGGAGTCTTCAGCGATCATACGGTGGATTTGGTGTTCTGGAATGGAGACCGTATTTAGGCCGCAGTCCATAGCCATTTTAAAATTGGAGTCTGGATGATTAGGTGGTACGCTCCGTTCATCGCTCCAGAAAAGATGGATTTTCCCCCAGGGAACCATTTCTTTAAAAGGCGATTGGGTCAAGGCTTTGAAGATCGCTTGGGGAGTGGATCCTCCGGAAAGGGCTACGTAAAAGGCTTGGTGGCGTTCGATCGATTCTTTGGCACAGGCAACCCAGTGCTCTACGGCATAAGTGATTGTGGCTTTAGAAGGACCGGGGACAGCGAGATGGCGTCTATGATCCCATGTACTCAACATAACGACAATCCCTCTAATCCAGCGACGAAACGCAGCAACTGTAAGTAATGGTGGCTTGTCTGCCTTTGACAGATCTCTTTGACAAGTGTTTGCCCTATGCTCCCTTTACTAAAGAGAAATTGAGTTGGCATTTCGCAGGTTTCTTTTGAGGAAATGTATAATGTGACCTGATAACTGGCTTGGGGATTACGTGTAAAAAGAAAGTGCTGACCGCTATAGGTGGAGAGTTCAAAGGTAGAAATCGAGCCAGGGGCTACTTCGGGGTGTTCTTCTGGGATGAGACGGATTTCGATGGGTTGATTTTTAGGTCCTTCGTAATGAAAGCTAATCTCTTTGGAGACGACGTCGAATTCTTTTAATACCCACCCAAGTTGTCCAGCTAACCAACCTTGAAGGTAAATCGACTGGATACGGGTATGGCAGAAAAAGTCGGTGGATTTGGCATTATAGATGAGCTTAATGGTTCGTGTGTCATGCAGTTCTGCAAGACGTTTAGTCGAGCGAAATGTCGCGATAAGTAGCGTACGCCAGCTCTCTGTACGTGCCCAGTTGAGGTCAGCGATATCACACTGAGAAACTTCAAGATGGTGTAAGAGCGATTTAGCAAAGAGAGGGAGATTGCTAGTGGATTCAGAGTCGAAAATAAGACGGGTGGTGAACTTCTCCAGTTGATAGGCTAGAGGGTTATCTAGAATAGGGTCTTCTGCCCATAATAGATACACGGGAAGATCAGGTAAAAGATGAGGGAGCAGAATAAAAGGAACGCGTACAGCACTGACAGAGGAGACTTCGCATTCGATCAAATCACAGGCGATATCGCTTGCCGCTTCTTTAACATTCAATACGGATACACCGGTCAGCAAGAGATCTTCTTTATTTTCTCTGTCGATGGTGACAAAGAGAATACGTGAAGGGAACTTTTCAATGACTCGTTCTGCAATACCACGAATGTAGGCAGCTCTTGCATTTTTATCTGTTACGAGAATCAGATTAAAAAGGCATGCGCGCATCCGGCGATTTTTTCCATCCGTTTGCGTTGTGCTTAGAGATTCCCAGATATCACTGAGCTGTTTTTCTATCTGATGTGGAGGAACGAACTTAACGTCGTTCACAGGAGCCTCCATTTGCGGTTATCCCTGGCTAGCATCTCATCTGCCGCGCTAGGTCCCCAGGTTCCAGCTTGGTAGTTAGGGAAGGCTGGACAGGAATTTTTAGCCCAATGATCGAGAAGAGGTGTTAAAAGTTTCCAGGAGTTGAACACTTCATCCTCTCTTGCAAAGAGCGTGCTATCTCCTAGAATGCAATCTAAAATCAACCGTTCATAAGCTTCTGGTGGGGCCATGCCAAAATAAGATCCATAACGGAAATCCATCTTCACAGGCAATGTAGGACTACTGGGCCCGGGAACTTTGCAGTTGATACGCAAGGCTATCCCTTCATCTGGCTGAATTCTGACGACAAGAACGTTAGGTTCATTACGCTTTCCAGCAAGTTGAAATAACACGCCCGGAGGGTCTTTAAAAACGATGGCGATTTCACTCGATTTTTTAGGCAAGCGTTTACCACTACGCAGATAGAAAGGGACGCCATCCCAGCGCCAATTATCGATATAGAGTTTCAAAGCGATAAATGTTTCGACGCAAGATTTGGGGTTGACATCTTTTTCTTGGCGATAACCTAGGACGGTGTCTCCGTCAATAAAGCCGGATCCATATTGTCCTCGGACGCAGCAACTTTCGAGCTCTTTAGGTCCAAAAGGTCTTAGGGCTTGCAGCACTTTCACTTTTTCGTCGCGTACGGCATTGGCATCAAGGCTCACCGGAGGTTCCATAGAAATGAGAGAGAGTAGTTGCATGGTATGGTTTTGCAACATGTCGCGCAGAAGTCCAGCTTCTTCAAAATATTTGCCTCGTCCCCCGATGCCTAGATCTTCAGCTACGGTAATCTGGACATGGTCTATATAACGGTTATTCCAAAGGGACTCAAAGAGCGAATTAGCAAACCGAAACACCAAAATGTTTTGTACGGTTTCTTTACCTAGGTAGTGGTCAATGCGGTAAATTTGATTTTCTTTCATGTACTGCAAGAGTTCATGTTGCAGTGCTAGTGCAGAAGTCAGATCGTGACCAAAGGGCTTTTCGATGATGACGCGAGACCACTTATCCTTCACTTGAGATTCATCGTAGATCAGCCCAGCCTTATGGAGTTTTTCAGCGATTAAAGTGAAAAAGCTAGGTTGGGTGGATAGATAAAATACTCGGTTGCCTCGAGTGCCAAGTCGAACATCGATCTCTTCTAGAACTTTCTTGAGTTTACTATAGCCTTCATCATCGTGAAATTCGGAAATATGGTAAAAGATCTGCTGCTCAAAGTGTTGCCAAAAGGATTCATCTAGAGGTTTAACACGAGAAAAATCACCAACTGCTTTTTTCATCTCAGCACGGAAATCTTCATTGCTTTTTGGCTTTCTGGCAAACCCTATGCAGGCGAATTGAGAGGAAAGTTGACCCTCTCTGGCTAGATTGTAGAGAGCTGGTACTAGTTTACGAGCTGTTAGATCGCCCGTGGCCCCAAAAATCACTATAATGCAGGGATCTGATAAACGAGTTTGTTGTCCGCTTTCAAGGAGAGGGTTAGGTGAAGAGATGCTCATGCTAAATTCCTTAAGATTCGTCTGTATTAAAAAACAACTGGCTGTTTTGTAGCAAAGAGAAAGAGAAACAGAAGCAGCGCTGCAAAATCATCTGGTTAAGGTCTATAATCTACCATGGCTTTTGCAAAGAGATGAAGATCTGCTGGAGTACGTGAACTAATCAAATTGCCGTCAATGACAACAGGTTCATCTTTCCAGATTGCTCCAGCATTTTCCAAATCGTCTTTAATGGCGATATAGCCTGTAACCTGTTTGCCTTTAAGAATTTTAGCAGAAATGGGTACCCAACCTCCGTGACAAATAAAGGCGATCATTTTCTTTTCATCGAAAAACTGTTTTGTCAAACTCAATACCTTAGGATCCATACGCAGAGCATCAGGGGAAAAGCCTCCTGGAATAAGGAGAGCGCTAAAGTCCTCAACATTTACATCTTTAAAGGCTATGTCAGATTTACAAGGATATCCTCGTTTACTCTCATAGATTTTTTGCGCTTCTGGAGCAGCTACGACTGTCTTATAATTCGCTTCTTCCATGCGGATTTTTGGGTACCAAAGCTCAAGTTCTTGGTATTGGTTATGGATAAAGATCAAAAGGGATTTCATAGAGAACCTTGCAAAAGCAGCTCTTTTCAAGAGCACATCTTGTTTTACCAGGAGAGATCTTTTATCCCCAAGGAACTTTAGAGCTCACCTTACGCACATAGAGGGATCTCTATGTGCGTAAGGTGAGCTCTAAAGTTTGGAAGCAGTTTTTTAGATATCTTCTTTTGGGGGTTTGCGGAAGTTTTTTTTTGTTGAAGTGGTCCGTTTGGTTTCAACGAGTTTTTCCTGAGTGCGGCGGGATCTGCGTTTTTTCTGACGACGGACCTTAGAGATCTCCTGCTGTTTCTTGCTTTTTTCTCTGAAGAGAGCATACTCGAGTTTTTCACAGAGCTCTCTTCTGGCCAGGAAACGATTCATGACCCGTGAACGATCCTTTTGGCATTTGATTTCCAGGCCGGAAGGAATATGTTTAAGGTAGACGCACGAATGCGTTTTATTGATCTTTTGCCCGCCGCTACCAGAGCCAAGAATGAATTTCTCGATGAGGTCATCGTCACGTATGCCTAAACGAATCATTCGCTCAGCTAGCGCATCTTCTTTTTCTTTAGTTATCACTGGATTTCAATTACAAGCACTTCGATGTTTTCGTTACTTGGGTTAACATCAGCATGAAGTTCTCCTTCTGGATCAGCTGCAAACCAATAGGCTTGGCCGGACTCAAAGACAAGAGGCGATGTTGAACCATCTTCCATGACCTTTAACAGTAAGCCGCCTTTAATACCAACGACTATACGTGGCTTGTCATGACGATGCATAGAGAGGGGGGCCTCAGGGGTGATCACAGTTTTCCAGACTTTGACTGTGTCATTATCTAGTTGTATGTCTCGGTGAGTAGCCAACAGTGGTAAAGCTAAAGTGCAGGCAAGAAGATTGAGGAGTTTTTTCATTGGAAATCGAGGAAGTTTTGTAAAAGGAGTGTAGCACTAAGAGAGTCGACGATTTGGGTCCGTTCCTTTCGTCGCATTCCAGCACCCTTGAGAGTTTTTTCCACTTGCGAGGTTGTGAGCCTTTCATCCCAAAGAGCTACGGGAATATTGCAAAGGGTCTCTAAGAGCTCGCCAAGTTTTCGCACTTCGGCGGACATAGGGCTCTCGTGGCCGCTCATATGGAGAGGCAATCCGATCACAATGGTGCCAAGAGGAGAATATTTTCCTAATGCGGCAGCGATCAGAGCAGCGGTCTCCTCCAGAGTTTTTCCAGCCTTTAAGAATGGCATAGGCTGGGCTATGATGGCCCTTTCATCGGAAACAGCAAGGCCAATGCGAGCTTTTCCGTAATCGATAGCGGCAATTCTACTCATATACGTTGCTTACGTTGTTCAATAGCTGCCTTGATGAAGTCGCGAAATAGTGGGTGAGGCGCCGAGGGCTTGGATTGAAACTCAGGGTGATATTGCACTCCGACCATCCAAGGATGGTCAACGATTTCTGCGATTTCACACAGTTGGCCATTATGCAAAACTCCAGAGAAAATAAGACCTTGTTTTTCATATCTATCTTTGTAAGAGGTATTAAACTCCCAGCGGTGTCGATGCCGTTCTGCAATGAGTTCTTTATTGTAAGCTACTCTTGCTTTGGTTCCAGGTCTTATTTGGCAGGTATAGGAGCCAAGACGCATGGTTCCACCTAGAGTGGCTATCCCTTTTTGTTCGCTAAGCAGAGAAATCACTGGGTGAGGGGTAGCAGGATCCATTTCTGTAGAATTTGCGTCCACGAGTCCAAGCGCATGCCGACCAAATTCCACACACATCACTTGCATTCCTAAGCAAAGCCCTAAATAAGGGATTTTCTTTTCCCTACAATGTTTGGCAGTCATGATTTTTCCCATCCAACCGCGTTCGCCAAAGCCTCCTGGAATGAGGTATCCATCACAGCCAGAAAGACTTTCTCCGACGTCACTCCCATCAAGCACTTTATCTGATTCAAAACGTCTAATTTCGAGCTCAACATGGTTGGCTAGAGCCCCATGATGGAGAGCTTCAAATACTGACTTATAGGAGTCTTGATGTTCTAGGTATTTGCCTACGATGCCAATGACAACTTTGCCAAGAGGTTTACGCATTTTGTTTAGCATTTCATTCCAGGCGGTGAGATCGGGCTTAGCAGTGGATAAACCAAGCATTGTACAGATCTTTTCGTCAGCATTTTGTCCATGAAGGTTGACAGGCACCTCATAGATACTGAACTGGACATCTGGTTCATCAATAACGGATTCTTTGGGAACGCTGCAGAATAAGCTGATTTTATCTTTAATCTCTTCTGAAAGAGTGTGTTCACAGCGACAGAGGATCATATCGGGAATAATGCCAATGCTGCGTAGCAATTGTACAGAGTGCTGGGTAGGTTTTGTTTTCACTTCTCCAGCAGCTTTAAGGTAAGGAACGTACGTAAGATGGATATTGATACAATCACGAGAGTGTTCATGGCGAAATTGACGGATGGCTTCCATAAATGGTAGAGATTCAATATCTCCAATAGAACCTCCGATTTCTACAATCACTACATCAGTTCCCTGTTTTTGCTCTGCGCAAGCAAAAATACGTTGCTTGATTTCATCAGTGACATGGGGGATGACTTGAACTGTTTTTCCTAGATAATCGCCGCGACGTTCTCTTTTAATAACGGTATCGTAAATCTGCCCTGTCGTAGCATTAGAAGATCTAGAAAGTGGGGAATTGGTAAACCGATAATAATGTCCTAAGTCAAGATCGGTTTCAGCGCCGTCATCCGTGACGTACACTTCCCCATGTTGAAATGGACTCATCGTACCTGGGTCTACATTCAAATAAGGGTCGAGCTTAAGCAGCGCTACCTTAAGTCCCCGGCTTTCAAGAAGCATGGCAATGGACGCACAGGTTAAACCTTTACCTAAGGAAGAGACGACCCCTCCCGTCATAAATATATATTTTGTCATTGTAGAGTATCGTTCGTTAAATAAAGCTTAGATTCTGGAATGATAACGCTTTAAACTCAAGACAGGTTTTGTTCTCTATTCAAGGAAGCCATATACTTCTGTCGACAAGGCTTAGAATTTATATGCATAAGGTGAGTTAAAAATAGCTTAAATAAAGGATTTACTCATGGTTGTCAGCGTATTTGAACTATTTTCTATCGGAATAGGCCCTTCGAGTTCCCATACCGTGGGTCCTATGCGTGCGGCAAGGCGATTCGTTGAACAGCTCCAAGAAGAAGGAAAACTCGATCTCGTAGGGTCTCTTACTATTGAGCTATTTGGGTCACTTGCCATGACAGGACATGGTCATGCAACGGATATTGCTCTTTTGCTGGGATTAGAGGGTAGTGCTCCTGAAGAAATAGACCCAGAAAATGTAGAGAGTTGTATTGCAAATATTACGGAAACAGGTTTTATCAAATTACTTAGTCGTAAGCAAATTCCTTTCTCGAAAGAAAAGGATCTCTTATTTCTGAAAGGCAAGAGGCTAGCTTTTCACTCGAATGCCATGCGTTTTAAAGCTTTGGATGTTCGTAAGAGAGAATTGATGACGGAGGTCTTTTACTCAGTGGGGGGTGGATTTATCGTAAGGCATGACGAAATCTATCAATCTGCTAATCCATCTACAGACCACCATTTGCCATACCCTTTTAAAACAGCTAAAGAACTATTAGCTCATTGTATTCGTGAAGATAAATCGATTTGGGACATTGTGATGGCTAATGAGCTCATTTGGCGTCAAGAAGATGAAATTCGTAGAGGTATTCTGCGTATTTGGAATGTGATGCAAGCTTGTGTGACTAGAGGATGTTTGCAAGAAGGGATTTTGCCAGGAGGGCTTAATGTCAAACGTCGAGCTGCTGGCCTGTACCGCTCTCTTACACTGCAAGGAGATCTTCACAACGATCCTTCTCAGATTTTGGATTGGATTAGTTTGTTTGCTCTTGCTGTAAATGAAGAAAATGCTGTGGGTGGTAGAGTTGTCACAGCTCCTACCAATGGCGCCTCTGGAGTCATACCAGCTGTTTTGCATTATTATATGAAATTTACCTCTAAGCCATCAGAAGAAGGGATTATTCGATTCTTTTTAACAGCGACTGCTATTGGGATTTTGTACAAAGAAGGAGCTTCGCTTTCTGCAGCTGAAATGGGGTGCCAGGGAGAGGTCGGTGTTGCATGTTCTATGGCGGCGGCTGGATTAGCTGCAGCTTTGGGGGCAACCACACTGCAAATAGAGAATGCTGCAGAGATTGGGATGGAACACAACCTTGGCCTTACTTGTGATCCTGTTGGTGGTCTGGTTCAGATTCCTTGTATTGAGCGCAATACCATGGGGGCTATCAAAGCTGTGAATGCATGTCGCCTTGCTATGCATGGTGACGGAGATCATCGTGTTTCATTGGATGAAGTGATTATAGCTATGCGACATACAGGGGAAGATATGAAGAGCCTTTATAAGGAGACATCTAGTGGCGGGCTAGCTGCTCATGTTTCTGTTGCTATTACAGAATGCTAAAGGATTCTTTCTAAATAAGAAGCTGTCCTAAAACCTGGTTCAGTCGATTTTGCGGTTCTTTTGAGTCGATTTTCAATCCTTTTCTTGGGGTTAATATCAGTTTTGACATATGAATCCCAAGAAAAGGATTGAAAACTCACCTAAGGTGGGTTAAAAAGTCGGACAAAGGAACCGTAGAAACAAAATCCATTAACAGTCTCTAAGGGAAATGCCATGTCTCTATTGAATAAAGTCCGTTTACAGTATAAACCAGCCCTTCCGCTTTTTTTGCATAATTTTCGACAGCTGGGGTTTTCTCCTGATTCCAACAACGTATTTAATACCGAGGCGGAAGAAATTTCCCGGCTTTTTCCTAGGACATTTGGCCAACCTTTGCTTCACGGCCACAATTCCACTTTGCGGAATCTTAGGCCTCTCCATGTGGGAGTTGTGTTTTCTGGAGGGCAGGCAGCTGGAGGGCATAATGTTATCATAGGTTTGCACGATGCTCTTAAAACCTTACATGAGAATAGTTCTCTCGTAGGTTTTATAGGGGGACCTAATGGGATTATCAACGGCAAAACATTGCCACTAACACCAGAGCTTTTGCTTAAGTATCGTAATCAGGGTGGATTTGATCTTATCGGGTCTGGTCGAACAAAAATTGAGACGCCAGAACAACTTAAAAGTGCTCTTCAAGTTGTAGAAACGCTTAAGCTCGACGGTCTTGTCATCATTGGTGGTGATGATTCCAATACAAATGCAGCTATTCTAGCAGAGTATTTTATGCAGCAAGGGTGTTTAACCAAGGTCATAGGAGTGCCAAAAACGATTGACGGCGACCTGCAGAATAAACATTTACAGATCTCTTTTGGATTTGATACAGCGTGTAAGACGTATGCAGAAATGATCGGTAATTTAGCAAAAGACGCTATCTCAGATAAAAAATATACCCATGTTGTCAAGGTCATGGGACGTTCAGCCTCTCATATTGCTTTAGAATGTGCATTTCGCACGCATCCTAATTTGACTTTGATTGGGGAGGAAATTGCATCTAAAAAAATGACTCTGCAAGCTGTTGTCGATGAAGTGGTGGAAGTCATTGAAACTAGGGCTAAAAATGGAAAAAATTATGGTCTCATTATCATTCCTGAGGGACTGATTGAATTTATTCCTGAGCTTCAGACCTTGATTAAGGAGTTGAATACAATATTGGCTAGTTCTTCTGGTGTGCCAGAAAATGAAATCATTGGCCAGTTATCCACGAATGCTAAAGCATGCTATGAAGTGTTGCCTGAAAATATACGTAAACAGCTTTTGGTAGAACGTGATCCCCATGGGAATGTGCACGTATCTCTGATCGAAACAGATCGTTTACTCATAGAGTTAGTGGGTAAGGAGCTCAAAAAGCGACAAGTAAAATGCAATATGGTAGGACATTTTTTTGGGTATGAAGGTAGATCGGGCTACCCATCCAATTTCGATTGTAACTACTGCACAACGCTTGGATATACTGCGGCATTACTGATCGATGAAGGGATGACAGGGTATATGGCTGTCGTGCAAGATCTTCACCGTCCAGTTGTAGAGTGGAAAATTGCGGCGCTGCCCATTGCTATGTTGCTTGGGTTAGAAGAACGTTCTGGAAAACTCAAACCTGTCATTCGTAAGGCCTTAGTCGATCTTGAGGGGCATCCTTTCAAAGTGTTTAAGGAATTGCGTAAGCACTGGGCTAAAGAAGATGACTATCAATTTCCAGGACCGATACAATTTTTTGGCGACCAAGCATTGACCGATAGTATTCCTATGACGATGAGCTTATCAGTAAATCCTCTTTAGATTTTAAACAGGCTCTTAGAAGCTGTACTAAAACTTGGGTTCAGTCGATTTTCGATCCAAATGATTGGGGGCAATATCGACAAAGGTATATAGCCCCCCAATTTTGGAGTCGAAAAGCGGCCAAAATAATACCAAACGCAATAAATAATTTCACATTTGAGCTGCGTGAAAGCTGTCGACAAATTGACGATCGTAAACAGCATAGTATTAATGCAATACAATGCCGTTTACGATCGCCGATATTCGGCGCTTTGACGCGGCTCAAATGTGAAGTTATTTGTTGCGTTTGGTATAATCCACAAAAGCGACGAACCTAGGTTTTAGTACAGCTTCTTAGTCGCCATCCATTCTAAGTGCTTTAATCTTGTTTCGGATAACGAGGGCTAAGGCGTCCAAGTCAGCAGCAAAATGCGATCTGCCATATTCTCTGCGTTGGTTCAAGGGTTTATTGGCTAAGGCTCCAAGTTCTTCATAAATAGGGTATTTAACAGTTTCCTTATCGATAGTCAGAGTATCAAAAAGAGCATGTAGTTGTTTAGCCTGTTCATTGGCATTGAGGACTTTGATTGTTGGAATAGCTTTAAGAACCTGTTGTAACTTTTCTGACACTCCAGAAGTCACTATACCACTCCTTGATAGAGGGGCTTGGATGCTTGGTGCTTCTTTTCCTGAGAGCTTGGCTTGCTCTAGTTTAGGGAGCGGTTGAGAAGTCACTGCGGTATAGATAGCTTGTGCTCTTTCTTTGTTATCACAGCTAGCAAAACGGTCTGATCCGAAACTGCTAGAACTTCTTGGATGGCCATTTAAGCGCCAAATAGCATGGAGTGTTTGTTCTTTTAGGGCGGTAGATAACTTAGAGAATTCTTCCAAAGCGGATGGATCCTCCTCCTCAAATTTTTGGCCCAGGGTGAGTAAGATCTGTGATGCTTTGGTATGTAAATGGCTTATTTTAGCACTTTGATTGAGCAGTTGTATGTGTTCTTCGACGAAAATGCTCAGCATTTCCTCGATGTGCATCGTGATAGCCTGTCCCCATTCATCAAGGGTAAGCGAACGTAATTGATCAATACTAACAAAAGAGGGATCAGGGAATTCTTTGAGGATGTTAATCTGTCTGCGAATAGCCTCTTTTTGCCAACTAGGCAAGCTCTGAAACAAGGTCAAAGGATCCATGGTATTTTCGCTGATGGGCGAAAAAGTCTTTTGCAGAGCGGCATTGAGTAGCCTTGATAACTTGTCTAGATGTTCATCGAGATCGCGACACTCCTTTAAAGAGCAGATGATAGCTTCCATAATAGGATCTTTTTGATCATGGATCATTAATAAGCGAGAAATCAAGGCGCGTTTGCCATCGTGCGCTGCTACCCAGGTAAGACTAAATGGGCAAGTCGGATCGATCATGAAATGTGCATCATCTGGCGAATAAAGCATCGCATCGGGACTTTTTACATCCTTTTCTGCATGGGCATGTACTGGCATCGGACCGAGTGCATTAAGCTCGATGGGACGGGGGTGCTTATGGGTGGTATTACCATTGGCGCTATAGATGTTATAGCAAGGGAATAGACCCATAGAAATAGTCTTCTTAACATTCCATCCAGGGAGAATATCGTGATGAGCCCATGGGTGGACATTGAGGTTAAAAGGACGACCTTCTCCATAACAACTTGCAGGAAATCTAGTGTCGATGACTAGAGATAACAAGTCGACCTGGCACCCATCTAAAGGACCGATAGCTTGAACAAGAGCATCTGGTAAAAGGGGGAAGCAAGTAGGGGCAAGTCGGAAAATAGCAAGAGGTTCGGCAGCGATTTCCCCATAAGTAGAAACTGTAGGGGTCTGGGGTTTGGCGTAGGCTGTGTTTTGTATGACAGGTTGGGTGTATGGACAAACTGTATTGATATAAAGACGAGACTCAGGAGTAGATGCGGAGTTTTGGATCAAAATATTTTTTGCTCTTATTAAGGAAGCAAGACTTTGTTGTCCATCTTCGGAGGGAGAAGTTTGGAGAATTTCCTGAGCGAGTGTATCAATAGCTTGCGCTAATCCTCGAATGGCAAAAGGGGTGGATGAGGGGTCGCTCTGTAGAGCAATCGCCTCTTGATGAAGAGCTAGAGCCTGTTCTTTAAATCCAACCACTAATGACATAGTTTTTTCTTTGAGATTTTATTTCGTTAACTCGTTCATTGTATCATAAACAATAGATTTTAATCAAAAAAACACAATTTTCATAATATTAAAATTGTTTATGCTATTAATTAATATTGACTTGTTATGGGTTTGATCCTAAAAACGGCAGTTAAAGACAGATTCTGATAGAGTTTTTCTCCATAGCAGATGAGCTATGAGGAAGTTATGGAAGATTACCCCCTCCCAAGCACCATTCACCATATGGGTGAGCTATCAAATTGTGAATTGAATACCAAAAACGACCCAGAAAATCTCCCAGGAATTCATTGCGATACCTTTGCAGGATTGGTTCATGTTGAGTGGGATGAACAGACCCCCGTTACACCAATCGGTCAGCTGGTATTTTTTGCGCAATTCCTAAAAACATGTAATTTATTCGCTCCATGGGTGGCTGATTGCCCTCTTCATTACCATAGTCCTAATGCTCCGTCAAAAGCGGATGTTTTAGGAACGCTTTTGTTGGCTGTGCTTTCAGGTCAAAAACGATACGCGCATATTACCTCCATTCGACAAGATGCTGTGAACCCTGCTTTACTTGGGATGAAAAGAGTTCTTAGTGAAGATTCAGCAAGAAGAGCTTTTCAAAGAATAGATGGAAAAGCTTGCGAAGAGTGGCAACAAAAACATCTCAAGTATTGCTACGAACCGCTGCTATTGGAAAAATGGATTCTTGATGTTGACACGACGGTTAAGCCGCTGTATGGCCATCAACAAGGCGCTGAGATTTGTTATAACCCTTCAAAACCAGGCCGTCCAGCTCATGTCATACATACGTACTCGATGGCTGAAACCAGGTTAATTTTAGACTCTGAGGTGCTTGCCGGAATCCAACAGGCTGCGACTTATTCATTGCCTCGCCTCCTTGAGATTGTAGATGAACTACCTCAAGAAAAAAAGCCTAGCCTCATAAGAGGAGACTGCGCTTTTGGTAACGAAAAAGTGTTAAGCCCTTTAGAGGAAAGAGAACTAGATTATCTTTTTAAAATTAAGCTTACAAAGAGAGCAAAAAGCTTAACCAAATTCGTCATGACCAGTACAAACGAGTGGGCTGATGCTGGACAAGGGTGGGAAGGAATAGCTTCGACTCTCCAGCTTAGTGGGTGGACGAAAGAGAGGCGAGTCATTGTTTTAAGAAAAAAACTGAAAGAGAAAAAAACCAAGCAAATGAAGAAGGAGGAACAACTGAGGTTCCCATTTGTTGCCTTCGTGCCTGATAGCGATGAATATGAGTTTGCAATTTTAATAACTACACTGGAAATGGAAATTTTAACGATAGCTCAACTCTATCGTGATAGAGCGACCTCTGAGAACCATTTTGATGAGCTAAAACGCCAGTGGGGCTGGGGAGGTTTTGTAACACAAGATTTAAAACGCAGTCAAATTATGGCAAGAATCACTGCTCAGATTTATAACTGGTGGACACTGTTCGCAAGATGGATCAACCCAGACAAACATGCAGAGGCAATCACAAGCAGACCATTAATGCTCTATGGTGTAGCCAGAGAAAGTAATCATGCAGGGCAGGAGACTATACGCATTACACCCATGCACGGGAAAGCGAAAGGAAATAGTGAAAAAGTCGGCTTTATCTCCTCTATTTTAAATAAAATAAAGAACGTTGCGGAGCGGTTCAATCCAGTTGAAATCTGGAAAAGGGTATTGAGCATGATTTTCGTGAAATTTTTAAAGGGCAGAATTCTTGGAGACTATAATTGGGATACAGAGTGGTGGAATCAAGAGAGGCCCCTCATTGACTCAGGGGCCCGTCACAAATAGCAATCGGGATCACATAGGGATTAGCAAAAAGACAGACGAGGAGCAGTTAACTGCCGTTTTTAGGTTGATAAAGATATCCCGAGTTTACCCAATCCATACTACACATCAAACATCTTAGCTTAAATAAGTTAAGGAATTCATGCGAGCTTGCGTTTTATAGTAGAGCTCTTTCGAAACTACTACTTTGTTCTTTTCTGCAAAAACCAGGGTAAAAGATGTGAGACGTAGGAATAGCAAGAGATCTCATTGCCAACGATTGCAATGTTCTTCTTTTCCTTTAAGATAACCAGATAACACGGTTTTAATAGCTGTAATATCAGAAAAAAGAGCTCTGCCACAATCTTCCGCGGTAGCGGGATCTGTGTGATGGACTAAGTCAGCGATTGCCCGGTAGACGAAAAGTTTAAAATCTCTAGATACTGCACTGTTGAACAATGTGTGTAAGGCTTCAAGACGCTTTTTTCCCTCTCTAATAAAGAGTGGATTCCGATCGATATCGTTAACTTCTTGAATTAGAGTCTTAAGAGTTTGTAGTTCAGCAGCACCTCTTTGTTCTATGCCAAAGAGTTCAATAAGAGCATTGAGCAGAGCGTCAATATCTGTAAAATGGGCTTTTCCATAGTCTTCAAGAGAATCACCCGTTTGAGAGGCTTGCCTACTGATCATGTAGTAGATGTCAGTTTTGAACTGAGGGGAGTAAGTTGCAAATAGTGGGTTTAAGATTTCAAGAATCTTCAGCTGATCATTTTTAATAGAAATATCATCTTGTATCCTAGTACAATGTTCTATCAGGGACTGTAGTAAATCTAGATTACTCGTAGCTTCTTGGAATTTTCCCACTTCCTCGTGTGAAGGGGGTGTATAGTCTTCTTGTTTGGCTGATAAAGGTGCTATGGTGAAAGGACTCTCAGAACAAGGCTCCCCAAAGATCTTTCCTTGGATTTCAATAACCCGGTCATATAACTGGTCGAGATTATCGAGGATGTGGTCTTTTTGGTATTCTTGGAAATCTGAAGTTGGCTGTAGTGGGGGCTGTTCAAAAGTGCTTTTATACACTTGATCTTGAAGTTCTTTCGGGAAGTTGTCGATTGCAGACTGAATAAGAGGTTTTCCAGCATCTCCTAGGGAGATTGCTTGATCAAAGACATCAAAGAAACTAGTAAAGGCCTTACTCAAGGAATCTAAATATTCTTTAGCAAGAAGAGCATCGATTTTGTGTTTAAAAAAAGCTGTATCTTCTAATAAAGCTAAAGGCATTCGGTGTGATTCTGTAGTCAAGACTTCAACGAGTTGATCGTTTAAGACTTGTAGAGCTCCTTTCTGCATATGGGTAAGTTGTGAAGAGGATAAGAATAAACTATGTATTCGACGAAATAGCTCATGCCTTTCTGTCAGTAGGATAACACGATCTTGAAGCTGTTGAAAGCTAGCTTGGAGCTGAGCGACTTCACTATTAACGCGTTGTCGTACAGGTGATAGCTGAATAGGTATTTGAGGTAGGATCAACTGTAAGCGCAAGAGCTTTTTAGCTAGGGTTTTCATAGCTTCTTGGATAGATTCCACCTCAGGGGCTATAACACCTGCTAATTCTTTTTGTTCCGCGCTGTGGATCTCTTCTTGAGTTGTACGGAGTTGTTCATTGAAATACAGAATCTGTTCTAAAACAGTGTGGGTATGGTCTATCTTAAACATCGAGTTCCCTTAGTTCATTATTTAATCCTGTCGATTTTGCTTAAAGGTTCTTAAGTAATACCAAACGCAACAAATAATTTCATATTTGAGCTGCGTCAAAGCGCCGAAAATCGGCGATCGTAAACGGCATTGTATTGCATTAATACTATGCTGTTTATGATCGTCAATTTGTCGACAGCTTTCACGCAGCTCAAATATGAAATTATTTATTGCGTTTGGTATAAGCAGAAGAAGGATGTAATTCTTTCGAAAGAGGAGAATCATGTGGAGGCCTTATAGAGTGGACTACAAAAAGAATAGGATTTTTAGTAGTTGCTGAAACATGGCAAGGTTTCTTAGGTTCTTTCTAGAAATGGGGGCTGGTTTAGAGGGCAGTCTCCTGCCCTCCATAAGAGTTCTTAGTATTTATATAAGATAAGAGTTACTTGTGGCACCGTCGTCATTTTCTTCTAGGGGAAGAACGATGAGCTCCATGGCTTCGGAGGACTTAGCGCGTTCTCTTCGAGACATAGATAGCGATGATATTCCCCCTGGTGGGATCTCAGATGAGGCGAGTCCTTTTCGAGCAACTGATGAATCTATTACAGACTGTATTGAGGTCTCGAATTTAAACATCTCATCATCAGAATCAGAGCCTTCTTGGTACATAGGATTTCCATCTGCAAACTTTGAAGAGGGTAATGACATCCTCCTCAGGCCAGCTAATGAAGGCGCTGCAGACCTTATTGATGAGACCTGGTGTTCGACATCGGAATCAGAGGGCTTCGTAGGGATAGCATCACGGGCTCCAAATTTTAAGGAAAGTGCCCCGACAGCCGGTTGATGAGTGGAATCGATGGGATTAGCAGGTGGTGGTAGGTCATCGAGATTGGATGATGATTGCCCCATCGTGCTTAGGTGTTGCCTTGGGAGTGGACTTTCGCTGATTGAAGATTGTGCAGTAGCTGGTGCCATGTATCCACCACCTGAATTCCTAGACATAAGACGGTGCACAGGCATCGTATGTCGATATGGGTCACTGCCACTTGAATTTTGTACAGGTGCCTCTTCTGAGAAGGAAGGGTAGCCTAATCTGGGGTCTCCTGTGGTTGCTGGCCATATCGATGTTTTTGCTGGTTGTCTAGATGAGGCAGTAGCAACTCTAGAGAGCACAGATGAATAAGCTGGTACCGGGGGTTGGGAGCCATTAAAAGAAGGGTGCTGTGGCCATATATGTGTTATTGCGTCTGGAGGGGAGGTAGGTTGTTGTTCGGATGGATCAGCAGAGGTTCCTAGTGATCTAGCATTTTCTAGGGGTGCTTGGCTAAGACCTATCATAGGGAAACGATAGGACTCTTCTTCCCCAGAGCAGTCGGTTTCTGCATGGTTAAAGCTCCCCTGATGAGCTACTAGATCTTGTAGAACTTTCACAAGAGGTTCTCTATCTGCAAAATGGTCTCTTCCATAGGATTCAGCGGTATCTTCATCTTGATTAGCATTTTTTCCTAGTTGTCGATAGAGTTGGAGTTTGAAGTCTCGAGATACGACGGTATTGAATAGATCTTGCAATTTCTTAGATCTGCTTGTTTTGTCTTTATCTGTCGTAACGATAGTTTGAACTTCCTGCAACAGGAGGTTTAATAATCTTGCAGAAGGAGTCGCTGAGGGATCATCCACCTGAATTTGAATAGAACGAACAATCTCCTCTAATCGTTCGAGATCGTCAACGACATGTTTTTTTCCATATTCTTGAGGATCTTTCACTGGAATTGGTTGATCTGTCATATAGATCTGACGGTAAATATTGGCTCGAACTTCTTTTTCTAAAGCGGCTACAGTATTAGTGATGAGTTTTTTCCCATTGGCACCGTCTTGAGATGCGGGGGTAAAAATTTCAAAGAAGGTATCTAATCCTCTAGATAGTCGTACTCGGTTTTCCTCAGCTATGCGAGAGTCGATCTCTTCGATTTCTTGTAGTAAAGATGTGAGTAATGGCATAGACATTGAAGGATTTTTATCGACTAGTGCTGTTACTCGTTTTTTTAGCTGTACATCACCAATACGTTCAGCATCGTCATCGTCATCGTCTTGACTTTGACCGAGAATTTGTGTTGCCAGATCATGCAATCTAAAGGTTTCTGGTAGTTGTATGGTTACTCGGTCTCCTAGAGTCAGCACCCCTTCTTCTAATGCAGATATTTCGGTAGTCGCACGTTGTTTTAAGGTTTTAGATTCTATGACAACGCGTCTAGAAAGGTTTTGCAGGTCTGCGAGTTGTCTGGCTAGATCTTCTTGAGAAGAGGTTGCTTCTTGAAGGCTCTCTTGAAGGCTCTCTTGAAGGCTCTCTGTAGTGCTAGTAATGTACCATCCGATAGAAGAGGCTGTGTCCTCTAGCATATCTAGTTGATTTTGCTGAGATTTTAGAGCGTGGGAGACGCTGTCGATGCCTGCAAAAAGGTCAGATGGGGTAGACATTGATTACCTCGATGGTTGGTTTTGTTTTACACAATAAAAAAAACGTTTCAGTAGTTATATGGCAATGGATTGTTAGTGACAACGTGAAAATGTATATAATTTTTTATTTAATTATGAGTGGTGAGGTACTGGAACTCAAAGGATAGGAGAGCCTGGGGATATAAAGGTGGAGTAAAGAAGAGCGTGGGAAGTATGGTTAGGGACTGTGAAATAATAAAGTAAATCATTTCACAGTCCCTTAGCTTCCCACGTTCTTGGGATTTACGTTCTCTCTGCGTGTTCTTTTTTTACGTTAGGCAAGAGAATTTTATGACTTAGTTTCACTTGTCCGCGATCATTAATATCGATCACTTTCACCTCTAGCAAGTCTCCTTCTTTAAAATGATCGGAGACATTGTTGATGCGTGAGTGCGATAACTCGGAGATATGGCATAACCCTTCCTTACCACCAGGCAATTCAACAAAACAACCGAAAGCGACAATCGATGTAATCCTACCTTTATAAACTTTTCCAAGTTCTACTTCAGCTGTAAGATTGAGAATAATCGCTTTGGCTCTTGCCATGGACTCCCCATTCGTAGAGGCTATACTGACAAGACCACTGTCATTGATGTCGATCTGAGCGCCGGTCTCTTCGATGATTGCGCGGATTTGTTTGCCTCCAGGACCAATCACAGTGCCAATTTTACTTGGTTTAATCTGGATCGTCTCGATACGAGGTGCGTATTGAGAGAGGTCGTTTTTCGAATGAGGACATACTTCAAGCATTTTATTGAGAATGTGGATTCTTCCCTGCTTAGCTTGAGCTAGTGCTACCTTCATAATTTGTAAGGTGATGCCCTCTACCTTAATATCGAGTTGAAAGGCTGTAATGCCTTGCATGTCACCTGTGACTTTGAAATCCATATCGCCAAGTGCATCCTCAGCACCGAGAATGTCGGAGAGAATTGCAAAATGTCCCTCTTCAAGGATTAGCCCCATAGCAATTCCAGAAACAGGTCGTTTAATAGGCACTCCGGCATCCATCATGGCAAGACACCCGCCACACACCGAAGCCATAGAGGAAGATCCATTGGATTCAAGGATGTTCGATTCTAGGCGGATGGTATAAGGGAAATGTTCTTGGGAAGGTAACATCATATTCAGAGCGCGTTCAGCCAATTTTCCGTGGCCTATTTCTCTTCGTCCTGGAGCTCCAACACGTCCTACTTCACCTACAGAGAAAGGAGGGAAGGAATATTGAAGATAAAAGCGAGATGTCCAATCGCCATTAAGATCTTCGTAGCGTTGACCCATGGTTTCCCCGCCTAAAGTACAGACCGCAAGGGATTGAGTTTCTCCGCGGGTAAAAAGAGCGCTACCATGAGTGCGGGGTAGAGGGGACATTTCTACATCGATGGGGCGGATTTGATCAGAGGTGCGGCCATCTAAACGGCGGTTTTCCTTTAAGATCATAGCCCGCATGCAATCGGATTGGATTTTTTTATAGGCTGTCATCACGTCTAGCTTATTAAATCTAGGCTCTTCTCCCTCAGGGAAGAAGTGTTTGAGCATCATTTCAGTGATGTCATTGGTAGCTTGTTCTCTTTTTAGCTTTTCTTGAACGCGGAGCGCTATATCGAGTTTATCGTGGGTGAGTGTTCTGATCTCCTCAATCAGTTCCTGCGTAGGAAGTCGGAGCTCTACGTCCATTTTAGGTTTGCCTACTTCTTGCTGCCAATCCGAGAGTTGGTCACAGATAGTACGAATAGCGACATGACCTTCTTCAATAGCAGAAAGGATTTGTTCTTCCGTTAAGAAGTCACAATACCCTTCGATCATGAGGATGGCATCGTGGGTTCCGGCAAGAAGGAGGTCGAGCTTTGATTTTTTTTGTTCTTCAATGGTGGGATTAATAATAAACTGATCTGCAATATAACCGACCCGAACCGCTGCAATCGGCTTAATCAAAGGAATGTCAGAGATCACAAGAGCGGCAGAGGCTGCGCAAACAGCAAGAGGTTCTGGGGAGTGAATGCCATCATAAGACATGACATAGGCGAGGATTTGCACCTCATTAAAAAAACCATCCTGAAACATGGGACGTAAGGGACGGTCGATCAGTCGGCAGGTTAAAATTTCTCTTTCTGCTGGACGTCCTTCACGTTTAATAAACCCACCTAACGTTTTACCAGCGGCAGAAAATTTTTCTTGGTAATCGATACGAAGGGGGAAGAAATCGGCATTGTCTGCTGCTTTAGCTGCTGCGCAGGCTGTAGCAAGCACCATTGTTTCTCCGGAACGGACCATAACAGAACCGTTAGCCTGTCTAGCCATTTTACCAGTTTCAAAGACAATTTCCCGACCTGCTACAGAGATGGTCAGCGTTTTTCGTTTAAACATAATTCTCCTAAAAATATTCATTGGAAGTCGATCGGGAAGGATGAATTGACCATTGCCAAAGGCAAAATATATATTTACCTTGGGGAGTGGACATTCCATCCTCCCAAATTTCAGATAACAGCCCAAACACTAGGCTCTACAAGAGCGTAGTGAACAGTTATCTAGACGTGGGCAATATAGCAAGAAAGTTTCTTAAAATGGAATCAACAAAAAAGCCGCCCTAAAGAGGCGGCTTTACAACAAGGAAAGCGTAAAAAAGCTTACTTGCGAAGATTCAACCGAGTAATCAAACTCTGGTAGCGTTTAGTATCAGTTGAATTGAGATAATCGAGCAGTTTACGGCGTTGCCCAACGAGCTTAAGTAACGCTAAACGAGAACTATGGTCTTTCGGCGCAAGTTTAAGATGTTCTGTTAGTTCAGCAATCCGCTCTGTTAGGATAGCGATTTGCACATCTGCGGAACCGGTATCCTTTTCATGGAGCTGAAACTTCTTTGTAATTTCTTCTTTGGTACCTTTATCTAGAGACATTTAGGCTATCTCCCTTGAGAATTGAGAGTTTTAAATCTGACACTGTTCAGTTAAGCCTCATTATAGCGGAAGAAGGTCATCCATTCAATCAGAATCCTCGTCTTGAGTTTAGCGTAAGCTTCTGGTAGAGTGCCTGTAGGTAAAGAGAAATCATTTTATGAATCAATCAAAATTTAAACAATTAGACGATTTATTTCAGTTAATTATTTCTGATATAAAAAAAGATATTAAATCAGAATTAGTTAAATTTGATCGAAAACTTTTTCAAAAGATATTTAGTCAATCGTATGTAGCTAAATTGTCTTCAAAAGAGTTGGCCGATCTTCTCCATCCAGAAATTCAGACGGGTAACCCCGCATTGGAGGACTGGATGATAGAGCGTTGGGTGTATAGACACGCCGAGATTTACCAGTTTTTTGTGGAGCGCTTGAGTGTCATTCATCCTGATTTTGAAACAATTAAGGAGATAGAGAAAGAGCACGCAACCAAGATGGTGGATGAGGCGATCCGTCGATTTGGTGCTCTAAAAACCTATCTTTTCAGCATTTTAAATGGGGTGGCTTTTACACCAGCAACACTCCAAGAACTTGCTCTCTTGGCTAAAGATGACCGACAATGAGGCTATGCAATTAGCTCTTGAGCAAGCTAGGGCTGCCTATAGAGAAGGGGAAGTGCCGATCGGAGCGGTGATTGTTTGTAATGATAGGGTAATAGCAGAAGCGCATAATGAAGTAGAAAAACAGCAGGACGCGTCGGCGCATGCTGAGCTTCTTTGCCTACAGAGGGCTGCCCGCGTATTGGGAAATTGGCGTCTTTGTGAGGCGACCCTTTATAGCACACTTGAGCCTTGTGCAATGTGCGCTGGAGCTATCATTCTTTACCGTCTTAAGCGAATAGTTTGGGGCGCGCGAGATGTGCGTCAGGGTGCTCACGGCAGTTGGGTAGATTTGACCCTTTTTCCTCACCCTATCCATCGAGTTGTTGTGCAAGATGGCCTCTTAGAGGAGGAATCTAGATTGTTGATGCAGAGTTTTTTTAGAGAAAGGAGGGAGCATGCAAAACATAGAACGCATGTTTGACGAAATGGTAGATCAGCAAAAAACAAAATTGGTAGCTGTTGCTAGCGAGATTATGCCGAATTTAACGGAAGACGATTTGCTGCAGCCTAATGATTTTCCTTTGCTGGAGAATCACCCTTACTTTCGTTATGAAGAAGGGCTTTTAGCTGGGATTCTTGCGGCTCGCATGGCCTTTCTAGCTTCAAGGGAAGACGTATAAATAGGGCGTCTGTAAGATGGTGAAATCTAGTTAGATGAGGAAGAAGTATGCAATGGTCTCATTGTGCGCTCACGGTGTTGGTTATTGCAGTATGGGGTTTTAATTTTGTCGTCATCAAAGTGGGTCTTGAAGAGATTCCCCCACTGCTTCTGGTGTTTTCTCGATTTTTCTTAATAAGCATTCCCGCTGTTTTTTTTGTTAAAAGACCTGCTGTGCCCTTCAAAATGATTGTGGGGTACGGGCTGATCATGTTTGCTTTGCAGTTTTCTCTGCTGTTTCTTGGAATGTATGCTGGGGTTTCTCCTGGGTTAGCATCGTTGCTCATGCAAACACAGGTGTTTTTTACCGTATTATTAGCCATGATGTTTTTTGGAGAAACATGGCACCTATGGCAAATCATAGGTGGGCTAGTAGCCTTTTCTGGTATCGCTCTTGTCTCTATGAATTTGGGTGGTGGGCTTACGTTATTGGGTTTTTTTCTAGTGATCGCATCAGCCGTATGTTGGAGTGTAGGCAACGTGATTTCTAAAAAAATAGGAAAAGTGAATACAGTCCCATTAGTGATATGGAGTAGTCTTGTTGCATGGCCGCCCCTTCTCATGATTTCTCTTATGGTAGAGGGGGGTGATAAAGTTCTTTACGCATTGCAACATCTTACATGGGTATCTGGTGGTGCGGTTCTTTACATTACTTATTTATCTACATTGTTTGGGTATGGTGTTTGGAGTTGGTTGCTCCACCACCACCCTCTAGGAGCCGTTGCCCCGTTTACTCTTTTAGTGCCTGTATTTGGAATTTTAAGCTCCGTCTTAGTTCTAGGAGAGCCGTTGCAGTCATGGAAGATAGTTGCGGCATTACTAGTGATCATTGGACTTTGCATTAATATGCTGGGGCCTAGAGTGTTTATTGGAAAAATAAAAAAATAGATTGCACTGTTGCTCTAGGAGCTGCTGTTCAAGGGGAAAGATGTTGTCTTTTAAGGCATTTTAAGGTTTATTTATTGCTTCTATTCAATCTGGGAGATTTTTATGAAAAAACAAGGCCATCCCCTTTACCAGGATGTATTATTTGTGGACTCCTCAACAGGGGACGAGTTCGTTATAGGTAGTACTCTCCAGCCTAAAGAGCGCAGAGTGTACAACGGGAAAGAATATCCTTTATGCCGTTTACCTATTTCTTCTTTTTCGCACCCATTCTTCAATAAGTCGAAGAACCAGTTTATCGATGCGGAAGGTAGAGTAGATCGCTTCACTAAGCGTTATGCAGCTAAGCGTCAGGAACAGGCCGCTTCACTTGTTGCTCAGCAAGAAGCGGACGAAGCTGCGAAAAAAGCTAAGAAAAAGAAGAAGTAATCCTATTCTATGGATGAACAGGTCCGCAAGTTGCTCGAAAGACTAGAGAAAGTCGAAGCGCTGCTATCGCAAGATCAAGTGCTGGCGGACCAAAAGCAGTTTCGTGCTCTAGCCCAAGAGCATGCCTATCTCGTGGAAATTAAAGAGACTTGGCAAGGTTACCAATCTATTCAGCATCAACTGAGCGAAAATCAGGAACTTCTTAAACAAGAAGTGGATCCTGCTTTCTTAAGTGTTGTACGCGAAGAAATTACTCAATTAGAAAGCGCTCTGATTAAAACGCGGGGAGCAATGGAAAATCTCCTTGTTCCGCCAGATCCTCGAGATAGTCGTAATATTATTTTGGAAGTGCGTGCGGGCACAGGTGGTGATGAAGCTGCTCTTTTTGTTGGTGACTGTGTCAGAATGTACAAGTGTTATGCGGATCAAAAGGGATGGAAGTACGAACTCCTTTCGTGTACTCCTTCTGAGATAGGGGGATTTAAGGAATACATTATGGTCCTTTCTGGACACAATGTATTTCGTTTGATGCAGTATGAAGCCGGTACCCATCGGGTGCAGCGTGTGCCAACTACAGAAGCGCAGGGGCGGGTCCATACCTCGGCTGTTACGGTGGCTGTTTTACTAGAGCCTAGTGAAGAAGAAAAAGTGGTTCTCGATGAAAGAGAGCTGAAAATTGATACATATCGCGCTTCTGGAGCTGGGGGACAGCATGTCAATACGACGGATTCTGCTGTTCGAATCACTCACATGCCTACCGGTACAGTGGTTTATTGCCAAGAAGAACGCAGTCAGCACAAAAATAAAGACAAGGCGATGCGACTGCTGAGCGCTAAGTTAGCCGAAGAGAAATCGAGAAAAGCTGCTGAAGAGATGTCATCTCTAAGATCGCAACAAGTAGGTTCGGGTGATCGCTCTGAGCGTATTAGGACATACAATTTCCCCCAAAATCGCCTGACAGACCATCGAATCAATCTTACCCTATACAAGCTCGATCATGTTATGGAAGGGGATCTCGATGAGATTACAGAAAGTCTTGTAAAATATTTCCATGAGGAACGGCTTTCTAATGCGGCCATTGGGATATGAAGACTATCGGTGAAGTATTGACGTTGGCAGCTCAACACCTTGAGAAAAAAGGGATTGAAAGGCCGCGTCGTGAAGTGGAGGATCTGTTAGCTCACGTCTTAGGCTGTAAGCGACTGGATCTCTACTTGCGATTTGATCGACCTCTTGATGAGAAGGAACTAGAAGCCTTACGTGTTCTTACCAAGCGTCGAGCAAGAGGTGAGCCGATCCAGTATATATTGGGTGAGGTGGAATTTTATGGTGCTAGGATTTCTGTATCCAGTGCTGTATTGATTCCTCGGCCTGAAACTGAAATCCTAGCTTCTAAACTGGCGGATGTGATCGATGCACAGCAATCGTTAGAGCTTTGGGATGTATGTTGTGGGGCAGGGTGTTTAGGTATATCACTTAAGAAAAAATTTCCAAGTCTTGATGTTTTTTTAAGCGATCTTTCCAAAGAAGCTTTACAAGTAGCTAGGGATAATGCCCAAAACAATGGGATAGAAGTAAATTTTTTAGAGGGTGATTTTTTAGCTCCTTTTAAAGGCCGAAAAGCAAATATTATACTTTGCAATCCCCCATACATATCAAAAAAAGAATACGACGCTTTAGATTTTTCGGTAAAAGAATATGAGCCCAAACTAGCTTTAGTTGGGGGGGAGGATGGTCTGACGTTTTATCGTAGACTTTCCGATGAGGTTTTAGAGTATTTACATCCCGGAGGCCGATTATATTTGGAGATCGGTCATGCCCAGGGAGAGGCCATCATGCAGCTTTTTCCTCAAAAGGAATGGAAAAAGAAGATGCTTGAGAAGGATTGGGCAGGGAAAGACAGGTTTTTTTTCCTTGAAACCGAATGATTTTCTCAGGTAATCTGTAACCGTTTTTTTATCTATCAATATCATGTTTAGTGGACTAACTGAAAAATTTCAGGAGCTTTTTTCTTCTCTATCGGGAAAAAAACAGCTCACCGAGGAAAATATAGCCGAGGCAGTGCGTACTGTGCGGCTTGCTTTGCTTGAAGCTGATGTAAGTTATTCTGTGGCGAGCCTCTTTGTTAAACGCGTTAAAGAAAAAGCTCTTGGTGAAGCTGTCATCAAATCGGTGTCGCCAGGACAGCAGTTCATCAAGGTTGTGCATGATGAACTTAGTCTACTCATGGGATCGGACGAAGCTGTTCTAGATCTCAAAGGCCAGCCTGCTGTGATGATGTTGTGTGGTCTTCAGGGTTCGGGTAAAACGACGCACTGCGCGAAATTAGCGAGCTATTTTCTGAAAAAAAACAAGACTGTATTACTCGCTGCTTGTGATTTACAGCGACCGGCTGCAATTGACCAATTGCAGATACTAGGACAAACTGCCGGAGCGCCTGTTTTTCACGTGGCTGGAGAAAAAGATCCCAAGGTTGTAGCAAGGCTAGCCTTAGAGAAAGCTCGCAAAGAAGCTTTTGATGTTCTTATTGTGGATACTGCTGGTCGATTGCATATCGATGAAGAGTTGATGAAGCAACTCGAGGAATTAAAGAAACTTCTCTCTCCACAAGAGGTTTTGTTCGTTGCTAGTGCATCTACTGGGCAGGATGCTGTAAAAACGGCTGCCGAATTCGATGCTCGTATCCAAATTAGTGGAACGATATTGACCATGTTGGATGGCAGTTCTAGAGCAGGTGCCGCTCTCTCTATTCGTGAAGTGACGGGAAAACCGCTAAAATTTGAGGGTGTTGGAGAGAAAATTGCAGATCTTCAACTGTTCAATCCACGCTCGATGGCTGATCGTATTCTCGGAATGGGCGATGTGATCAACCTTGTTAAAAGGGCTGAAGAACATATTGATGAAGAAGAGAGTAGAGCCCTAGAGAAAAAGCTGCGTAAGGCTAGTTTTACTTACGAAGATTATCTCAAGCAAATGGGGATGATCAAAAAAATGGGGCCTCTGAAGAGCCTTTTCAAGATGCTGCCCGGAATGCCTGAGTTGGAGATGGACGAGGGATCTGAAAAACATTTTGCTAAGGTTGAAGCGATGATCCTTTCGATGACTCCTAATGAACGTCAGGAGAAAGTGGAACTCGAACCAAGTCGTCGTCGTCGTATTGCACGTGGTAGTGGTACTTCGATAGATGATGTGAACCGCATGGTAAAGAGTTTTAAACAACTCAAGCAATTTCTTAAGGGAATGCCCTCCATGAAACAAAAAATGATGAAGCTTACAGGGAATAAGGAGACTCAATTATGGCGTTAATCATCCGTCTGCGACAACAAGGTCGCACCAATCGCCAAACGTATCGTGTCGTCGTAGCGGACGAGAGAAGCCCACGAGATGGCAAGTACATTGAAATGCTCGGTTGGTACAATCCAAACCAAACAGAAAACAATGTGCAGATTGATAGTGATCGTTTGAACTATTGGCTAGGTCAAGGTGCGCAGATTTCAGAAAAAGTAGAACAGTTAGCGACAAAAGCAGCACCTAAAGTAGTCACTGACTTACGCGCTCGCAGACAAGTAAAACAAGTGAAAATGGCAGCTAAACGTAGAGCTTTGAAGAAGAAAGTGGATGCTGTAAAACCAGCACCAGCAAAGAAAGCTACAGCAGCTAAGAAGAAATAGTGTCATGAGGATTGATATCCTCTCTCTTTTTCCAGAATTTTTCCAAGGGCCGCTTGATGTAAGTATTCTCAAGCGGGCTCAAGAGAGAGAGCTTCTTGATATACACCTTGTTGACATCCGCCTTTTTGCTGAAGGAAAACACAGAAAAGTGGATGAGAGACCCTTTGGTGGGGGGCCTGGGATGGTGCTTATGCCGGGACCGACAGTGGCGGCTATCCGAGAGGTAAAAAGACCTGGCGCTAAAGTGATTTATCTTTCGCCACAAGGACAACCTCTGACAGCAAAGAAGAGTAGGGAATTAGCTTCCGAAAGTCATTTAGTTCTTCTTTGTGGTCATTACGAGGGGGTTGACGAGCGCGTATTGATGACGGAGGTTGACGAGGAAATTAGTATAGGGGATTACGTACTAACAAGTGGGTGTCCTGCTGCGGTGGTTCTTGTTGATGCGGTAGCAAGGTTTATCCCTGGGGTGATTGATAATGATGAGGCATCTTGCCAAGATTCTTTTGAGGACGGGATATTTGATGCGCCCCATTTTTCTGGTCCGGAAGAGTTCGAAGGGCTAAAAGTGCCGGAGATTTTAAGGAGTGGTCATCATGCCAAAATTAGGGCATGGAGAAAAGAACAAGCTTATGAAAAAACCCGCAAGGTGCGTCCTGATTTGATCGACGTCTTGCGCAAAGGAGATAGCAATGATTCAATGTAAGGAAATTCAAGCTCTTGAAGAAAAGCAGCTAAAGAGCAGTATTCCTGAATTTAGCGTCGGGGACACCTTGAATATACATACTCGGATTATCGAGGGAGAAAAAGAACGTATTCAGTTGTTTACTGGTACAGTGATCGCTCGTAAAGGTGGCGGTCTTTCTGAAACAGTATCTCTTTATCGTGTAGCTTATGGTGCAGGAATCGAGCGCGTTTTCTCTATTCATAGTCCACGTATAGCAAAAATTGAAGTGGCTCGTAGAGGTAAAGTGCGTAAAGCCAAATTGTACTATCTACGTGGTGCTTCTGGTAAGAAAGCAAAGGTACAAGGGCGTATTGGTGGTAAGGCTGTTGCAGTAGAAACTAACACAACGCAAATAGACGACACGACTGCTTCTTCATAACCAACGGTTGCATGCTTGGACAATGAGCAAGATCGACTCCTGCAATACGAAGAAAGCCTTTTTGCCAAAGGCTTTCTTCGTATTGCAGGAGTCGATGAGGCTGGACGAGGACCTCTTGCAGGTCCCGTGTTTGCCGCAGCCTGTGTTATTCCTAGGGGGCTTTTTTTTCAAGGAATCAACGATAGCAAAAAACTCTCCTCGTCGGAAAGAGAAGGGCTATTTGATCAGTTGACTCACCATCCTGATGTTTTCTATGGCATAGGAAGAGCTGATGTTGCTCTCATTGACCAGATCAACATCTTGCAAGCTACTTTCTTTGCAATGCGTCAAGCCATAGAGCAACTCTCATTGCCTCCAGATTATGTATTGATTGACGGATCGTTATTGCCTAAACCATTTCCTTATCGAGCTCAAGCTGTGGTTCGCGGAGATGCACAATCACAGTCGATTGCTGCTGCGTCGATCCTTGCAAAAGTCACACGTGATGCCTGGATGAAAGAGGAAGATCTACGTTACCCAGGGTATGGATTTGCTCGTCATTTTGGTTATGGCACCCCCACTCATAAAACAGCTATTCAAACGCTAGGAGCATGTCCTATTCACCGCAAAAGTTTTGCCCCATTTAGAAAACAGCTGATTTAGAAGGATCTTCTATGCTCATAGCTAATATGCTTTCTGCCCTACTAGCCGTAACTCCCATAGAAACAGATTGTTTATTTGTCCTGGCTCATACCGGAGAGACAAATGAGATGCTTCCTATTATGGAAGAGATGCAAAAGCAGGAAAAAGAATTTAAGGTTCTAGCTCTAGGGGTAGCTCAAGACCTTATTAAGAACAGGGTAGATCCATCTAAACAATTACAAGCGGCTCATTGGGGTGTGGCCATTGAAAAAAATTGGCCCATTGATCGTGAACTTCCCAAAAATGCTGTAGAGGCTGTTGCTAAGGAGATTCATGCACGCATAGTGGTCACCGGTGTGGCTATGTTGCCTCAAAAACAATTCCTCGAGGCTTATGCTTCCACGGCCAAGACATTTGCGTTTTGGGACAATCCAGAGCCACGGGGGGCAGTGCCTTATTTCTCGACGGCTCTTAATGTGCAAGCAGCTGCTAGTAAAGTGTTATTTCCTTCGGGTTTTGTTGCATCAGCCAAGGAATTTGCAGAGCGTCCAGAAGAACAGAAGCTTGTGATTGGAAAACCAACTCTTTTATATTCCCTTGAAGATCTCCAACGTATTGATAAGAAGGCGGTTTTGGAGACTTTGCATTTTACTTCAGAACAGCCTGTAATCGCTTTTATTGGAACCTATGGGGATCGTTATGAGAAGGCGTTTCAGATGTTTATAGAGGCTCTTAATACGACTATAGAACCTAAGTCCCAGGTGATTGTTCAAATTCACCCGATGGCCAATGGGGATTTTGAACAACATGCTTGCACGACATTCTTGAACAAGAAACAGCAATATATTGTATCGCCCAAGAATGGGGTATCTATGTTGGAAGCGTTAGCGGTTGCGGATATTGTCGTAACTTATAACTCTTCTGCCGGGTTTCAAGCTTTATTAGGCGGCAAACGGGTTATATATGTAGTTCCGGAAGGAGATGCTTATAGCAATAGCCTGATCGAGCAAGGTTTGGTTTATAAAGTCAGTTCACCACAAGCTTTTTCTACGGAAGTGACAAGGAAATTCTCTAGTGATTCTCCTGGTTCTTTGATAGATCTGATGCACATTCCCCTAGACCCTAAAGAAAGGTTTTTGCATTTGCTTTATGGGGAGTAGAGCAAGAGTTCTTGAATGATGTAGAAAAACCTTAGTAGGGGAAGATCCTTGACTGTGAGCTAGTTACTCAGGTATAACTACTAGGTTATTTCTCAGGATTTTGATGAAGAGCATGACAGCATACGGTCGGGCTTCTCTCGATACCGCACTTGGGCGGTGGACGGTAGAGATCTCTTCTGTCAATCGTAAGACGGCCGACATACAGATCTCGATACCTAGGCATTTGCTGCGCCTGGAGTTTCATTTACGTAAATGGCTCTCTGCTTTTGTACAGAGAGGCCAGCTCACTGTGCGCGCTAATTTACAGAAGCCAGTCAATATGGTTCTTGATGCTGATCTTTCTCGTCTCAAGAAGGCCAAGAAAACATGGGATGAGTTAGCCAGAGAACTTGGGTATGATCCAAAAGCCGCTATTGATTTTAAGTTTCTCATAGAACAAATACTCGAGGTGGACGAGGAACAGGAATCTCTTTTAGAAACAACTCTTAAGGAAGTGGCTATGCATGCTGTTGAAGAATGGCAAGCTATGCGTATTAAAGAGGGAACTGTTTTAAAAGAGGACCTAGTCAAACACCTGAATGCTATCCAAGAAAACCTAGAAAAAGTAAGAGGATTGTATCCACGTGCTACCGAAGAGCATCGCGCGAAACTTAAGGCACGAATTGAAGAGGTGAGTCGGGATGTTGCATCTAATGAAGAACGCATCATGCGAGAAGTTGTCATTTTAGCAGAAAAGTGGGATGTCAGCGAAGAAATTACGCGTATTCACTCGCATCTAGAGCAACTAAAGACGATTTTTAGCGAAACAAAGTCTGGTATAGGTAGAACGATAGATTTTCTTATCCAAGAGCTTCATCGAGAAATCAATACCCTGGGGGCAAAGTCAAGTGATCTTGAAATGATTCGTCTTGCTCTGGACATGAAAGGAGAACTCGAGAAAATTCGCGAACAAGTGCAAAACATCGAATGATATGAAGCAGTGTCTGTTGGGAAATCTTAAAAAGGGTTTACTTTTTGTCATTAGCGCTCCTGCTGGTACAGGCAAAACGACACTTGTTCGCAAGTTAATGGAAGAGTTTTCTTGTATTACAGAAAGCGTTTCTTGTACGACGCGAGCTGTGCGTTCTGGAGAGGTGGATGGAAAAGATTACTTTTTTATTTCCAAACAGGAGTTTAACGATAGGGTATTAAAAAAAGATTTTCTTGAGCATGCAGAAGTGTTTGGTGATCAATATGGCACATCGCGCAGCTTTGTTGAGACAATGCGCTTACAAGGAAAACATGTCATTCTTGTGATTGATACACAAGGAGCCATGCAACTGAAAAACCAACTAGATGCAGTCTTTATTTTTTTGCGTCCTCCCTCTTTAGAAGAGTTGCGTGTTCGTCTTGTTAAACGGCAGACAGAAACTTCCGAGGCTATAGAAAAAAGGGTTGCTTGGGCAGCTCATGAACTCACTATCGCGGACCAGTACGATTATCAAGTCGTCAATGATAATCTAGACGTCGCTTATCTGATACTTAGAAGTATTATCATCGCAGAGGAACATAAAACATGTCATTTTCAGCAGTTTTTTACAAAAAAGGGGTAAGCATTATGCAACGAGATTTTCTAACAAATGAAAAGCTAAAGTCTCTTTTTAAAAGCAACTTTGAACTGGCCAACTACACCATGAGCCTTGCTCGTTATAAAGTCATGGCTGGGCACGAAGTCAATGTAGATGATCTGCTTGAAGAAGTTTTAACACAATCGCATCACTATACTGCCCTTGAGCTTGCACAACTCACAGAAGAAGCAAAGAAAAAATATCAAGAACAAGCAGCTCATGAACGTGGGCACGAACGCAAGTAGTTTTCAATGAAACAGAGCAAAATTCTTATCACATCGGCTTTACCTTATGCTAATGGTCCACTACATTTTGGACATATAGCTGGGGCCTATCTACCAGGCGATTGTTACGCTAGGTTTGAGCGCCTTCAAGGGTGTGATGTTTTGTATATTTGCGGCTCTGATGAACATGGTGTTGCGATTACACTAAGTGCCGAATTAGCTGGACGGACCCCCAAGGCACATGTCGACCATTTTCATGCTATCAATGAAGCCTTTTTTCAGCGATTAGGGTTCTCCTTTGATCATTATTCTCGTACAACATGGCCAGGACATGTTGCAACGACGCAACAGTTCTTTAGAGATCTTCTTGCCAACGGCTATATCGAAGAAAAAGTGACCGAGCAGCTGTATTCTGAACAAGATGCCAAGTTTTTAGCAGATCGCTATGTAGTAGGAAGTTGTCCTCATTGTGGATTTGATCAAGCAAGGGGTGATGAATGCCAAAAATGTGGCGCTAGCTATGAAGCTACCGATCTTAAAGACCCACGGTCCAAAATCACAGGAGCGCCTCTTGTTAGAAAACCAACAAACCATTGGTTCCTTCGTTTTGACCTCTTTAAGGACAAACTTCAAGCATGGCTAAAAACGCGTGATTGGAAGCCTAATGTATTAAATTTTGCTAAACATTATGTCGATGAGCTAAAGCCTCGAGCTATTACCAGAGATTCTGATTGGGGAATTCCCGTTCCACTTTCAGAGGCAAAAGGTAAAGTTTTCTATGTCTGGTTTGATGCTCCTATTGGGTATATTTCTGCTACGCAAGAATGGGCTGAGCAGAAGGGAACTCCCAAAGCTTGGGAGGCTTTTTGGCTCGATCCTGCGACTAAATATGTGCAATTCATAGGCAAAGACAACATCCCATTTCATGCGGTGTTTTTTCCTGCAATGGAGATGGGACAAAATATTCCTTACAAGCTCGTTGATGAGTTGCCTGCTAATGAATTCCTTAATTTAGAGGGCAAACAATTCAGTAAGTCAGAAGGCTGGACGATTGATCTCGAACGGTTTTTCCAGCGTTACACTACTGATCAGATTCGTTATACGATTGCTGCAAATGCGCCAGAATCTCAAGATGCGGAATTTACCTGGAAAGATTTCCAGATGCGTTGCAATAGTGAATTACTAGGGAAATACGGTAATTTTGCAAACCGAACACTGATTTTTGCTCAACAACATTGTGGAGCTGCTGTCCCAGCTCTGGGACAACTCGATGAAGCAGATATGGTTTTCCAGACACGTATTATAGAGTTGAGTCAGCTTGCTGCAGATTGTTATAAGCATTTTCAATTGCGAAAAGCTTCCCAAACTATTATGGAATTAGCTCAAGCGGGCAATGTCTATTTCGATGCAAAAAAACCTTGGGTTAGCGCTAAGACTCAAGAGACTCGTCCCATTATGCAAACAACAGTGGCTCTTTGTTTAGAAGCGCTGAAAACTTTGTCTTTGATTTCGTTTCCCATTATTCCAGAAACTGCTGCAAAACTTTGGAAGCTTCTAGGCTTTTCTTCCGAGCTACAAGACCAGCAGTGGAATCTAGTTATGAGCTCTACAGTCCCAGTCTCTCAAAAGTTACCAGTCCCATCATTACTTTTTCAAAGGGTTGAGGACGCCTGGATTCAAGAAGAAATTGAGCTGCTCCAAACACTGAGTAAAAAGAAAACCACGCAAGTAGAAACTCCCAAAACACTAGTGACGATTGATGAAGTGCGTAAACTTGAACTCAAAGTAGCTAGGATTTTGCATGTTGAACGAGTGCCAAAAAGCAATAAACTTTTGAAGCTCAGAGTCGACTTGGGTGGTGAAGAGCGCACAATAGTTGCAGGCATTGGCCACTCTATAGAGGATCTCGAGTCACTCATTGGTAGACATGTTGCTGTGGTAGCGAATCTTAAACCAGCAAAGCTCATGGGAATAGAAAGTCAGGGGATGCTTCTAGCTGTTTCCACGGCTAAAGGACTAGAGCCCTTAAACATTCCCCATGCGGTCGCCGGTGACCTGATTAGTTGATCGATGGGTTATACCAAACGCAATAAATAATTTCATATTTGAGCTGCGTGAAAGCTGTCGACAAATTGACGATCATAAACAGCATAGTATTAATGCAATACAATGCCGTTTACGATCGCCGATTTTCGGCGCTTTGACGCGGCTCAAATATGAAGTTATTTGTTGCGTTTGGTATTAAGTTCAGGTTAGAAATTCCATGACCGCCTCTTTAAGGCCTGTGTGGCGTTGTTTTACCTCATCATTCTTAATGCCGATGGCAAGAGCCTTTCTTGTTCCTACTAGCACGACCAGTTTTTTGCCTCGTGTGATCGCGGTATAAAGAAGATTGCGGTGGAGCATTTTAAAATGGCTTGTGTGTACAGGAATCACAATGCAAGGACATTCACTTCCCTGATACTTATGGATAGAAACGGCATAGGCTAATACAAGTTCGTCCATTTCACTGAAGTCATAAGCAACTTTTTTCTCCTCAAAGAGAACATCAATGGTTTGCTCTGTAACGTCAATCGCTGTGATACGACCTACATCGCCATTAAAGACCTCTTTCTGGTAGTCATTGCGGATTTGCATCACTTTATCTCCGACATGAAACTGCCGCCCCATACGAGTTAAGGGATGGGGGCTTGGGTTCATACGTTCTTGTAGAACGACATTGAGATTTTCTGTGCCAATGACTCCTTTTTTCATAGGAGCAAGCACTTGGATTTCATCAAATCGATGGAATCGATATGTTTTAGGTAATCGTTTTGAGACAAGATCAACAATGCATTCAAGGACTTCTTCAGGGGTTTCTTTTGTCATAAAGAAAAAGTCATTTTTGTCTTTTGGAGAGAGGTCTGGAAACTCACCCTGATTGATTTTATGCGCATTAGTAATGATACGAGAACCTGTCGACTGACGAAAGATCTGTTTGAGGATAGTGACAGGAAGACGTTCCGAATTGATCAGATCTTTAAGCACGTTACCAGGCCCGACACTGGGTAGTTGATCGATGTCACCGATAAACACCACTTTTGCATGGGTTGGAATGGCTTTAAGAAGATGGTGCATGAGTTGTGTATCGATCATGCTAGATTCATCGATGATGATCAGATCACAAAGGAGAGGATTATCACGGTTTCTCTTAAAGCCACCAGCTTCAAAACTCATTTCCAAAAGACTATGAATGGTTGAAGCACTAAAGCCTGTGATCTCACTCATGCGCTTGGCAGCGCGACCAGTCGGCGCAGCTAGGAGGATGTTTTTAGTGAGCTTAGATAAAATAGTGAGGATGGCTTTAGTGATCGTACTTTTTCCTGTGCCAGGCCCACCTGTGATGATGTGCAGTTTATCGTTTAGCGTAGCGGCTACGGCTTGAGATTGCTCAGGAGCAAGAGAGATTTTAAGCTGTTCTTCAACCCAGGGAATCGCACGCATTGCATCGACTGGCCTAGTTGCAGAGGCAGCTTTTATGATCCGGGTCAGTTCTCTAGCTATACCAATTTCTGTTAGGAAAAAACTCTTGATCCAGATGAGGTCTCGTAACTTAACGAGTTCTCCCTGCTTGATCAAAAAGGCTACCCTCTCTAAGACCTCATCGCAACTAATGGAGAGCCTTTCAGAAGATTCTACAAGAAGTTCTTGTTCTGGATAGCAAACATGACCCTCATTACTCAATTCCCATAAAGTGTGTTCGATCCCAGCATCAATACGTAGTGCAGAGTTGTGAGGAATACCTAGATTGCTTCCAATGAGATCTGCGGTTTTGAAGCCTATGCCGAAAATATCTTTAGCCATGGCATAAGGGTTCGACTTTACCGTTTCAATGCTCTTATCTCCGTAAGCCCGAAAGATTTTTTGAGCCAAAGAAGGACTCACCTGATGGCCTCTTAAAAACACCATCACTTCGCGTATCTGTCTTTGCACCTGCCAACAACTCTTAATTTTATCGACACGCTTCTCCCCAAGTCCTGGCACTTTAAGAAGTGACTCCGGTTGCTCATCGATGATGTCGAGAGTTTTGACTCCAAAGGTATCTACAATCCTTTTGGCATAGACTGGGCCAATCCCCTTGATCATCCCAGATTCAAGATATTTTTGAATGCCCAGGACATCAGAGGGTGCCGTGGCTTCAAAAGCGCTAACCTCGAATTGCAGGCCATGTTGCGGGTGCCGTTTCCAGGTTCCAGAACATCGCAGGCTTTCCCCTGGTTGGATCGAAGGAAGGGTGCCAACAATACAGGTCAGGTCTTTTTTCTTTGGTTCTTTGAGCCTGGCGACGGTGAAGCCCTTCTCATCGTCGCTATAAACAACATTTTCAATGTAGCCGAAAATTTCTTCCATGTCACAGAGACTAAACCATTGCTAAGTTATTGCCAATTAATGCTCGATTCTGCCATTATTTTCTTTCTGTTCCGGGTTAGCTCAGCGGTAGAGCAGTGGACTGTTAATCCATTGGTCGCAAGTTCGAATCTTGCACCCGGAGTTCTTAATTGTCAGGCACTTATGGCGCAAGCTATAGGTGCTTTTTTCTTGTGTTGCCGCATTTATGCCGGAGTACGGAGGAAGTGTTCTGGGAATTGTTGCCCTTTCATTTTAACTTAAATATTGCACAGTAACATTCGATATGTTATTGTGCATTTAAAGAGTTAGTATATATGGGTGGGATGACGGTAATTCAGGATTTTGAGCGCTATCTTAAAGAAATACTCAATGTAACGGTCAAGGCAATCGCCTGGGAGAAAGAGCAGGATCTTCCTCCCTTTCTGCGCGCACCGTACTGTTTTTATCGGATCTCGTTGCTGGGAAGCTCATGTCTTGTAATGCTTCTCAAGGCAGGTGAAGAAATCACTCCCGCAATAATCAGTAAGCATATCAAGCAGGTGGAAGCAAAATGGGGTGGCTTGTGTATTTATGTCTGTGAGGCGATTTCTTCTTATAATCGTAAACGTCTCATAGAGCATGGAATCCCTTTTATTGTTCCTGGTAATCAGTGTTATCTCCCAGATCTCGGTATTGATCTACGAGAGCATTTTCGGACACTTCGTAGTCAGGGGAAACTTTTCTTAAGCCCTGCAACACAAGCAGTACTGATCCATGCATTGAGGCATAGAGAACGGAAAAAATGGATCCCCTCTGAATTAGCGAAGGAATTGCATTATACGGCCATGACGATGACTCGTGCCTTTGATGAATTAGAATCAATGAATATTGGTGAAATTTCTCAGAAAGGAAGAGAGCGTTGGTTGCGGTTTCCAGGGGATAAAGAAGAGTTGTGGAAGTATGTAAAACCATTGATGCTGAGTCCGGTTAAAAAACGCGTATGGTTAAGACTGAGGAAAGGGAAAAAATTCAAATGGTTGGGTAGTATTTCGGGACTCTCGGCATTGGCTCAGTCATCGATGTTAAATGATCCCATACATCCGGTTTATGCAGTCGATAGGGAAACTTGGAAAACAATGAGACAGACAGGAATATTTGAAGAACTTCCCTCTTCTGAAGAAGCTGACGTGGAGCTAGAGCTCTGGAGTTACGATCCTGAGCTGTTTGCACAAAATGGTCTGGTCGATCCATTTTCACTCTATCTGACCTTACAAGAGAGTAAAGACGAACGAATCGAGGCTGCTTTAGAAAAATTCATGAGGAAAATCCAATGGTGAAAGGTCTGGATCGGTTCAAGGAACATTTCGCTCCCTTCATCGGGAGCTATGTACTGATTGGAGGGACGGCATGCATGTTGGCCATGGAAGAAGCGGGACTGCATTTCCGGATGACAAAGGATCTCGATATTGTTTTATCTGTCGAGGCGCTCGATGAAAAATTTGTGCAAGCCTTTTGGGAATTCATCAAAAAGGGAAAATATCAGCATCGACAGAAAAGTACTGGAAAGAGGTTATTTTACCGATTTTACGCTCCCGAGGATGCTAGTTATCCCGAAATGCTAGAATTGTTTTCTCGGAAACCCGATGCGATTAAGCTGGCGGGCAATAGTCATTTAACGCCAATTCCAATTGATGAGGAAGTTTCCAGTCTCTCTGCGATTTTATTAGATGAGGACTATTACCGGTTCATCCATGAAGGAAAACAGGAAACTGCCGGATTACCAGTCGTTAGCCCGACCCACCTTATTCCTCTAAAAGTCCGGGCTTGGCTGGATCTTTCGTCTCGGGTCGAAGGTGGAGCTGAAGTAGATGAAAAGGATATTCGAAAGCATAAGAACGACGTAATCAGATTGTATCAACTGCTTTCTGCCAGCGCCCGTATCTTATTGCCACAATCCGTTAAACAGGACATGGAAGCGTTTTTGGTTCGGATAGGAAAGAGTGCTCCTATCGATTTTAAAGCGCTTGGACTGAAATATACGAATCTTGATGAGGTCGTGGCAACCCTTAGTCAGATTTATGGCCTCTCAGTTCCAGAAGTTTGAAATACTCTGTATTAAAGGATGATTTCCTATGGAAAAATCTGGTACTGGTCCGAGATTGATTATTATATGCGGCTTGCCGGGTTCGGGTAAGACCACATTCGCCAAGGTGCTTGAAAGCAGGCTCCGCGCAGTTCGTTTTGCTCCCGACGAGTGGATGGATGCCCTTTCACTCAGCCTTTACGACGAGGAAAAGCGTGGAAAGATTGAGGTGCTGCAATGGAAATTTGCCCAAGGACTCCTTGCTCTTGGTCTTATCATAATCATCGAATGGGGCACGTGGGGAAGGTCTGAGAGAGATACTTTGCGGCTAGGAGCCCGTACCCTTGGTGCTGCTGTTGAGTTGCATTATCTCTCCGTCTCTGCGGATGAGCTTTTCAATAGGATTCAACGTCGGGGTATGGAAAATCCACCTATAGAACGAGCTACATTGTCTCAATGGTTCGAGATATTCCAAGCCCCCACATCTGAGGAGATGGCGCTCTTCGACGAGCCTTTGATTAAAGACCTTGCCGCTGGTTCAGGCTGACCTTGCACTCCGAGTTTTTTTAGAGATAGGCTATGAAATAACGCGCTCCATATACACTCTATCACTTGAATAATACTCATGAATAGCAGCAGGAACATCAATGCTTGCAGAAAAACCCAAGTGCTTATAAAAGTTCTGAGCTTGAATATTATACGTCCGCGTCAGTAATCCAATTTTCTGCGCATCCACATGCAATTCCTGTATAGCAAACATAAGCCGTTTCCCCAAACCTTGCCCCTGATAATCAGGATGCACCACAAAATGGTGAATATACAAATACTGCGCATCACTCACATACGTATATAACCCATATGCAACAACCCTCTCACCCTCTTTGGACATGCTAAACGTGTAGTTTTTCTTAATAGACTGTGGCTTATCACGATCAAACACACCCGACCAAAATTGTTCAGGATTATTCTCCATTAAAGTAAGATCACATGCGCTCACGCTCGCCGACATCACCACAAACGCTTGCACTACAATGCTCGTAGTGATTCCCATTCTTGACATATGACATCACGCGCAGCGCACACTGCGGCGGAATCTAACATGTGTTTAAGGCGGGCGAGATCTTTAATTTCCATAGATCGTCTTTGCTTTCGTCAGAACATCATCTCGGAAATAGCGGCTCAAATCGTTTGGTGTCTTTAAGTCTGCGGTATACCCGATAATATCGCTGAGCTCAGATTCCATCCCAATGAAGTCAAAAAGGTTGGGAATGTATTTTTTCTCGAATTTCACAAGGATATCGACATCACTTTTCTCTGTAAAATAAGAGGTCAGAACAGATCCGAAAAGAGCCAGGTAGTCGATGTGGTGTTTCTTGCAGAAACGTTCGATCTTGCCTTTGTGTAGCTTAATGGGTAGCCTGCTCATCTTTTAAACCTTTTCTTCAGTCTAGAGGATTATGGGCTATTTGCAAAGAAGAGGGTAGTGGTGCCTGAGAAAAATGCCGTAATTTTGACGGAGTAGGCGATTTCTGAGCCTGGAAATGGGTTGACCTCGATTGCCAAGATTTTCTAGGAAAGATCTGATTTTCTCTATAGACTTTGGCCATCTTGGTTGATTTGGGGTTAGGGAAGGCGAGGGCTGGAAGCGGCTTTGCTAGACTGTTAATCCATTGGTCGCAAGTTCGAATCTTGCACCAGGAGATTTTTAGCCTGTCTTTTTATGAATGAGTATCTTCAAAATATCGAAAAATCCCTACAGTGTGATGTTCCCATTCTCACGCTAATCGGAACCTTTGCGGCGATAGATATTATAGCCGCTCTTGACTCTGAAGACGGTATTACAAGTACGCTTAAATTTAAGCAGTGGTTTGAAAAATTTCTCCCAGGCTATCTTGGAAAAGCAACATCCAACGACTATCACAACTTTAGATGTGGACTTCTTCATCAATTAGCGGGAGGTAGAAAAGGAGATTCTTTCCATTCCCTTATTTTCTACCCAACGGAAAGTCAAATTCAGGCTCATTTGTCTGTTTTCTCAATAGAGAATGAAAAATACTTTTCAATCAAATTAACAGAGTTTGTTGCTGATGTTATCAAAGCTATTAGAAAATGTGTGAATGAGTCATCAAACTACGAAAAACATAAGGATAGTATTATAACTCTACATCCAAATGGAATACCTGCCTTAAATTGGATAGGGACGATCCATGGGAAACCACCTGCTGTAATAGCTTCAGCTAAAATGGAGAGTATGTCGCCTAAGAAGTTTCTCAAAAAAGAAAAAAATAAGGATCAAGGTGCTCTATAATTCATGGAGCCCATATCTTATTAAGAAAATCTCAGGTACGCGTTCAGCCCTCACTCGGGGCAGCGCCCCGAGTGAGGGCTGAACGCGTACAATCTCAGATTCAATCCCGTTGCTACACATAACGAGACAAGAGTTTTCCATTGAGGATTACCATTTTTGGAAAGCGTTTTGTACAAACTTTCTCTTCCAAGGCTAGTTTTTTGCCAGATTGCTAATTCCGCCTTGAGCTTCAACAACATTGCGAAGAGCCAGAAGGAAAAGATGTTGGGATTCTTCATCTCTTTTAAGGCTTTCTTCTAGGGCAGCATTCAGATAGGCAACGGCTTCTTTGCGATCCCTGAGCCGTTCAAGAAGAAAATCTTGGTATTTCTTGGTTTTTCCCATAATCCGTTTCTCTTATACGGTCGCGTGCACCAGTTTAGCTAACGTGTGAAGGGTGGGGTTTTTGCTTTTAAAGGCATGATATAAGGTTGTTCCGGGTAGATCGTGATCTTTTGCAAGCTGGCTTTTATTCTTGGCGCTGATATGAGCTTCAAGAATTTCAATCACTCCATCAGGATCATTTTCCTTTAGACATTCCCAAATGGCTTTGGCGATGAGCTTCTCATCCAAAAGATCCTTAGCTGGATTATATTCTCGGGGTCGTTTTTTAAATTTAGTCATAGACCCATTCTTTATAGACTTTTTTCGCCTGATTAATGTCTTTGCTTTGCCCATTTTTATTTCCTCCTAAGAGTAATAACACTTGGCTCGGAGGGATCAAAGAATAATAGACTCTTCGTCCATTGTCCCAACGAAGCTCCCAAACGTTGTCTCTTATCTGTTTATGATCCCCAAAATGCCCCGCTTCTTTAATGTTTTCAATCCGCTTAGCGATTTGAACTCGAGATTTTGCAGTTTCATCTTCACGCCATTCCTCGAACTCATCGGTTTGGAGTATTTTGTATTTCATTCTCAATGTGCCATATATTGAACAGATAATCTATCAAGAATGAGGTAATGTTCACATTGATTTTTTAAGCTATTAAAAAAGACGGAGTTAAAATTCTTGAGAGAGGCTGAAGCAGTCAAAAGTTCGTAACGTAACCAGTAACTGGAGATCTTGATCTTCAGACACTTAAGAAATGTTTCTTAAGTGTCTTTTGGTTTTTAAGGCTAGATTTTTTTCTTTTTCGATCTTTCACAATATCTACACAGCAAAAACGGCGGAAATCGAGCGGTAATAGCAGTGTTATCCGGAGTAATAAAATATGGTAATATATAGGTGTGTATAAAAATATGGCGTTAAATATTGATTTTTTTTAATATTAAAATATGGATAAAGTGTCATTCGAATGGGATCACGGCAAGAAAGAGACAAACATAGTAAAACATGGGGTTTCGTTTTTTGAGGCTCAACGCGCGTTTTTAGATCCGAAGCGAATTATCGCTGAAGATGTAGAACATTCAAGAGGTGAAACGCGTTACTACTGCTTCGGTCAGGTAGATGATGACGTTATGACTGTTCGCTTTACCTATAGAAATCAGAAGATACGTATTTTTGGTGCAGGATTTTGGAGAAAAGGGAGAAAAATTTATGAAGAAGCGCAAAACTAAGTATACAGATGAACACATTGGGAAAATTAAAATAGTTGATGATTTTTTGCCCAAGCCTAAGGACTTGGTCTTGAAAGAAGAGACAACAAAGATCACTATATCTTTAACTAAATCAAGTATTGATTTTTTTAAGAGTGAAGCTGAGAAGTTGCACACAAATTATCAGACGATGATTAGGACTTTATTAGATAAATATGCTTCTCACTACCTTTAAAACTTAAGAAGAAGGAAGATCTTATGAGTGAAAAAGTGGATGCTCATGCGGGTCAAAATGAAAAAATAAAAGAGGCGAACCGATTGCAAAACCCTCCTTCGTCGGGCTTTGCAATCGGTTCTTTTTACAAAAATCCGACGCAGTCGGAGTTTTGCAACCACCTCATCTATTTTATGAAAGCAGACGATATGGTTAAAGCTCGTGAAGCCTATCGAAACTCCACACTACCAGCAGATGTCTTTCACAAAGAGTGCTGGAAAAAATTCACCCATATCGATCACTGCAAAGTGTTTACCCCCATCTATCAAATGGAAAGAGATGAGCTAAGTTGCAAATAACACCTCATGAGAAGAATTAAGAACGAATCGACTAGGCATATTCATTGTTTCCGATAAAGCAATCCAGTCAAAGGTTCGAAGTGTACCCAATAACTGGAGTTTCCCTACTAGAGAAAAAACAGTTAAAAGAGCCCTCTTGCCGGAGCGGGCCGTAATATAGCCGTAGCGCTAAATTTCCTTAAAATCACCCAAGATTGGTCTGCAAAAATAGTTTTGACAGATCGCTTTTGGAGTGTCGATTCCTTTGGATTTACGGCAAAAACGAATCCTCTCCTTTTAAGTAATTGAAAATCAAGCGCACAGATAGCCAGATTAATGGACTATTGATCCTTGTATCGCTTGTAAGGGAGCTAAAATAGGTTCTATTTGTCAAAGACAACTTAAGGGCGAGGGAGTTCGCTTCGAAGGTCATCCTGCACTTGCAGCCATGTTCGATCGCCGCACAGATGCAAAGGCGTGGATTCAAAAGGCAGGGGCTAATTCCGCTGCGGACGTCATCACGTGTATGGAGAAACCAAAAAACGCGTATTTGCAGAAGCCGTTGAGCGTTATCGTCGAGAAGAGATGATCACAGTTCCAAAACGAGGGCATCTTGATTGGTGGAAAAGAGAACTTGGGCCTTATATCTGCAAGACGTTCGGCCAGCAGTTATTACAGAAAAAAACAAAAACTTCTCACAGAATCAAATAAAAAAGGGGCTATTCGGACAAAGAGAACCTGTAATCGTTATTTAGCAACTCTAAGTCATCTGCTCTGTACGTACAAAGCAATGGGAATGGATATCGGAAAATCCTGTAAGGAAGATATCCTGAGAAAAGGAACTTCTTTCTGATTTAAAATAGATCGATCTTGATCCCCATCCCGTTGAGATTTTTCTCGAGAAATAGTGCGATATATCGTACATTTTTGGTAAATGGACGACGATAGATGACAAAGTACAACGTTTATGAGACAGAAGAATACAAAGAATGGCTAGGGGAGGGGACGCTTAAATCTCAGCGTCAAATTCATAGCAGAGTTCTAAAAATTGAAGAGGAGGGGTATTTTGGGCATCATAAGTACTTACAAGGAGCCGGCGTCTGGGAATTGAAATTCACTGATGGTCGTCGGGTCTACTATGCGCAGGTACCGGAATCGAATGTAATCCTTTTGCTGGGAGGCAATAAGAATGGGCAAGATAAAGATATCAAAAAAGCGGCAAAGATCTTCGGTAAAATCACCGAAGCTCAATCTAAATAAGATGACAGGTCTTACTCGCGCAAATCCTTTAAAAGAGCTTATTGACCCGGAGAAAACAGGTTTAGCGATTCTGGAATGCTTGCAAAATAATGACCCCGAAGGTGTTATGGAAATGATTTCCATCTATCTTGACGCTTTGAATAAAGCCCAGTTGAGGAAACAGTCTAAGCTTCCAAAATCCACAATGTATTCGGCTTTGAAGCATCGTAACCCCACAATTAAGACTCTCGCGAAGATTATGCATGCATCTACCCATGAATAGGGGAGATTGCTGCATTTTTGCTGTAGTAGAGAGTAACACCTTGTAGGAATTCACGATTTTCCACGTCGATCAAAATTCGTTAATGTACTGAGGGAATTGCAAAACTATCGTCAAAAAGATGATTTTTCGGGGCTCAAAAGAAGCCCCGAAAAATCATCTTTTTGACGATAGTTTTGCAATTCCCTCGAAAGTTAAACAGGCCTCAAGAGAGAAGAACTGGCTTTATTTTGAAATGAACTTAACTTTCGGGTGAGGAGTAGATGGCTATCTAAATCTCCAGTAACGCGTCAAGCACATAATTGAAGAAAATCCCTTCTTCCACTTCCCGTGCTTGTTGATAATTTTCCCCTTCATATGCGCTTAACTTTGCGTTTTCTTTGTTGACAGTTTGCAAAACAGTGGCAGCATGTAAACCGAAGTCCTTTGCAACTCGAAATAGAACTGCTGTTTCCATATCATAACTTGCAGATTTGGAGTTTTTATTGAGGTGCTCTAAAATGGCGTTAATTCGGTCGCTTCTTTCTAGTGAAAATTTATGTGGTAATCGGAGGCCATGATAATTTTCAAGATGATGGCAAATCCTCGTCTCATGAACAATGCCTTTTAACTTCGCTGTCGAAATCAATGCCTGCACGATTTGAGGTGACGCTTCGATAGATTGCCCCCATTCTTCAGGATCAACACCACTTTGGATATTAAATCCAAATAAGTTATCAGCCTCATCGACAATTTTCACCAAATAAGCATCTGATGCAGGCGGAGATTTCACATCGTCTGAGCCATATCGAATGATGTATTTTGCGCCAGCTACAAAAAGTTCTGTAAAAACAAGACCAGCACCTGAACCTACCGGGGCACAACTTATAAAAATCTTTCTTCCTTTATAATCTCCAATAGCGACGAATGGCCCCCAAGCAGACTTGTGCATTTCAAGATTGTCTAATTTTTTTGAAAGCCTCAAAGCGCGTTCGTAATTTGAACATACAATTCCTTTGTCTGGTACAGGATATTTGACCAATACACAGTCTTCTAAAGCTAAGTTAATTTTTTGATTAGAAATAGATGATATTTCTTCAGAATACGCTGTCTGCATATCCATGCAAGCCAGTACAGCGCATAGGAAAAGATGTCTCATAGGTGATCCTTAGTCAGCTGCAAGAGAAGAAGATAGAAAATTACTCAATTTTTGCCAATCAAAAATTGAGGAAGGAACCTGTTTAAATTCTTTTGAATCGTGAGATAGTTGCAAAACTCGGACTACGTCGGAGTTTTGCAACTACCTCTAGTGGGATGATCTTATGTGGTGTTTGAGTGTGGGTTAAATTGTGCTGTGTGAATGAAAAAAGTTCAGAGATCAGCAGCTATCTTTTTTTCTTTGTCGGGCAGTTGTGTATACCAAAAATATGATAGACAATGCACCAGCTTGTAAGAGCTTCAAAAAAAATAAAAAGAGCCAAAATCAAGGCGATCCAGCTCATTTTCCAGCAGGCATACCCTAATACGAGAATTCCTATAGATAATCTGATTACACGACCAGAGGTATCAATATTTCTAGGGAGTTTTAATGACATGGCCTGGTCTCTAAGAGGTCTGCATCCTTTTCTTATAAAGATAAAAGAGAAATAGCGGACTGATTGTTAGCAGGGTGCCAATAAAGATCATAGATAAATACCGGATAGGACCACCAGTATCGATATTATCAGGAGGGAAAAAACTAACGATGATTGTCGTTAAGCATCCGAATACTCCGAGAAGAGAAGTGATCCATATCCCCAAGCCCTTTCCGGGAATTTTAAAGATTGCAGGACGATTGGTATATTTGTAATGAAGACGGAGAGCTGCACAAAACATTAGGATATACATGATCATATATAGTTCTGTACTTAAAGCTGTTAGGAACCAGTAGAAGGAGTTTACACTGGGCTCTAATAGGAAAAGAAGACAGATAAGACTAACTACAGTGGCTTGTGCTAAGAGAATATTATAGGCTACTCCAGCTCGATTTTTACGTGTGAAAAAAAGTGGTAGAAATCCAAATTCAGCAGCATGAAAGAGGCCTTTGGCAGGAGAAATCAACCAATTCACCATGGTTCCGATAGAGCCAATCGCAATACAAAGCGTTAAAAAGGGGATTAGGGCCCCAAGGCCAAAGACATGGAAAAAACTGCTGAAGACTTGCATGACCCCTGAAACCAGATTAATGTCCTTCTGAGGTAATACAAAGGCTATCGCAAGGGATCCTATGAGCATGGATAGAAAAATAAATGAGGCTGCCAGCAAAACGGCTTTTGGAAAATTTTTCTGAGGTTCACGAATATCATTCACATGCACACCAGATAGCTCCATTCCAAGGAAGGAAGCCATAATGGCAATAAGAGAGATCCAGTTTGTCGAATGAGCGAGTGAGGGAATGACATCAGAGCTAGTTAAAACAATCTGGCGTGGCTGACCTGTAAAGACCCAAATAACTCCGAGTATGATTAGCAAGACCATTGGTAAAATCGTACCTATTATGGCAAAGGTATTATTGATCAATGCCGAAACATGGAGACCTTTTAGATTGACTAATGTCAGTCCCCAGAAGACGATAAGAATGCAGCAGATGAGGTAGGTCTTATTTTGTACGAGCTCAGGATTGATCAAATAGGCCAAGGTTCCAGCAACAAAAGAAAGCATGGTAGGATACCAAACCATCGTATTGATCCACTGTAGCCAAATAGCTGCCATGGCCCATTTTTTTCCAAAAGCAGCATTAACCCATTGGTATACCCCCCCTTTTTCTGGAAACATAGCAGACAGTTCTGCTGCTATAAGTGAAGTAGGGATCAAAAACACAATGGCGGAAAACACAAAGAAAAAGATCATGGTGCTGCCAAAAAGGGCGGCAGCCGGCAAATTTCTTATATTATCGATGGACGCGATAATCAAAACGACAAGGGAGAAAAAGGAGACTTTTTTGGTCATAACCCACCATCTATATCTTTAAAGAAGGGTGCCCTTGTCTTTTGTAAGTTTCAAGGTTTTTTTTAGGAGACCGGGTGTAGTCTATAAAACATTTGGATTAAGGACTATTATCGCACTTCTTTTTTCATAGCGCTTGCTTGTGTAACAATTTAGATTGAAAAATACAAGTTTTTAATAATTACCAACTTTAATAAAATGAACTTATGAAATTTAATTTGCCACGTCAGATTGTTTGTCAGGAAATAAGAGGGATTATTTCTAGAGAAATGCGCAAACAGAAAATGACCATTCCTTGTGCATCTAGAGAGCGTTTAAAGGAAATCGCGAAGATTTCGAAAGCGATTGAACAATGGAGTCTTCCAAAATATCTCGTTTGCAGGAAATTGCCTTATGATCTTGGCCAAGGTATCTTTTTGCGTCCTGATGCGGCACCTATTTTGAAAGGCCAGGTGATTGCTCCCTATGCGGGAGAAGTTTCCTTAGTTCCACAAAATCGGTCCGATGATGCAGCTTATGCTTTTGCTCCTCTTTCAGATATACATCTTAAAAAAGAAGAACAAGATTTTTTAGACGAAAAAAACAGTTATCATCCTAGACGCTTGTACTCGTTAAAACTAGATGCTCTCAAAAAGGGCAATTTTACTCGGTTTATCAACCATTCAGAAAAACCTAATATTGTGGCGCGTCTTCTTTCTATCCCGTCTAACCCTTATTTTATAGCTCCAGCCTCTATTGAAGTTGTCTATATTGCCAAGAAGGTGATCCGCCCGGGGGAGCAGCTTCTTGTTTGTTATGAGGATGGGGAGAAAAGTTATTGGGGCGTTTTTGATATTAAACCATTCCCTATGACGCCACAAACCTTTCAACTCACATCGTCTCTCAGGATCGCCAATATGGGTGTTGAATAGTTCTAGCGTATTGGTCCAAGTATCTGGATCAGCGTGATGTTTTCCTGCCGATGAATAAACTCCCACCCCCTAGAATGATTAGAGCAATGCCCCCAATTAGAAGCCAATGAGCAAGCGCCTCATATTCTTTGATTTTTTCCGATCCTTCATTAATTTTTTTTTGGACAGAACCGCTGATTTCCTTTCCAATTTCTTTCGAGACCGGATTAAGTGAAAAGAGGCTATTTCCTTGATCGAGCTCTTTTTGGGCACGAGAAACTTGAGTTTTTCCTTCATTAATGCGGCCTTTAATGTAGAGAGAGAAGCAAATAGAGCCTATACCTATGATCAATATCACTACTCCTAAAATTTTCTTGAAGTTCATGGAACACCTCGTTGATGTTGGTTAGTTTTTTATTCTCATGTATAGCAAAAATTGTAAACTCAAAATAAAAATGGATGTTGATTTTGTAATAATAAGATATGTGCTATGGTTTTCCTAGGAGTGGTTGGGTTTGGCTTAAGAGACGATCTTTGAATTAAAATTCAGTCTATTTTTGACATGGTTCAATACCGACTCCGTTTTTTCCGAATAAGCATAGAGCGCCCTAATCTTCGGGAAGGACCAAAGCCACCGTATCTTAGATAGCTCAAATGTGGAGGGTTATGTTTGCTAAGGAATTATTAAGCGCTTTCAATCATAGCATTACATTGTTTGCTATTTTTCCTGCGATTATTTGTATTGGTCTCTATCTTACTTTCAAATTGCGATGTATCCAGATTTCTCATCTTAAAAGAAGCTTTGAATACCTGACTAAGAAGGACACGAATGAAGGTAGCATTAGCCGATTTGGTGCTATTTCAGCTGTATTATCGGGGAATTTTGGCACGGGAAACATTTCAGGCATGGCAATAGCATTGAGCACAGGAGGGCCTGGTGCATTGGTGTGGATGTGGATCATGGTGTTTTTAGGATCCGCTATTCAATATGCTAGCTGTGTTTTAGGTGTGAAATTTCGGATTAAGACGGATAAAAATGAGTATGTAGGCGGCCCCATGTATTATTTACGTGATGGCTTAGGGTATAGAAATATGGCTATTTTGTTCTCCTTATTCACAATTTTCGGCGCCATTTCTGTTGGTAATTTTGCGCAAATCAATTCGATTATGCTTCCTTTGCAAAAAATGGGATGGAATCCTTTGTACTGCGCCATCGGCATTGCCGGAATGGTTGCTCTTGTTACTCTAGGTGGGATTCAACGATTGGCTAGCTTTTCCTCTATTATCGTCCCTTTTAAGGCGGCTCTTTATCTTGGAACAGGGTGTATTGTGATAGCTCTTAACTACGATAAGGTCCTACCAGCTTTTCAGATAATGTTTCAGCATGCATTTGATTTTTCCTCCATGGCAGGGGGGGTGATGGGAGCTGGGGTTCTTAGAGCGATGACAACGGGATTTGATCGTGGACTATTCGCTACAGATGCAGGAACTGGGATTGTACCTATTATGCAGGCAAGTGCTCGCTCTGCGCACCCTGTTGTAGATGGCATTGCCACTTTAGTGGCCCCTTTAATGGTGATGATTGTGTGTACAACGACGGGACTTATTCTCATTGTGACTGATGCTTGGCTAGAACCTAATCTACAAAGTACAAATATGGTGATCCACGCTTTTTCCCATGGCTTAGGTTCACCTGTAGGTGGATACATTGTCATTGCTGCGCTGATTCTATTTGCCTATACGACGATTTTAGCTTGGTCGTACTGTGGAGAAAAAGCTCTGGAATTTTTAGTTGGGCCCGAAAGAGCACGTTGGTTTAGGTATGTATTCGTCACCTTGGTGCCTGTAGCTAGTTTTTTGCAAATGGACGTCATTTGGTCTCTTGCAGATACTGCTATAAGTTGCATGTTATTGACGAACTTAGTTGGAATCACACTTCTTTCAAAGGGTGTTATAGAATCAAGTCGTCAGTTCAAGTTAAGTGATCAAAAAGCCAAATTGAGTTGCTAAATTTTGATAGGGTAGGGATGTGTTTTTAGGGTCCCTCTATTGTAGTAAAAATCTTCCGGCTTTCGGGCACCTTGACTACATTGTAATATATAAAGTACCATTAGTGTAGCTTTCTAGAGTATATTGTACATGTTTTTGATTGTTAGTTACTTGACAGCATCCCTTTCTTTTACCACGACGACCGGCATCCGCCGGTAATCTTCTTTTTTTTATTAGTATTTTTTTAAAAGACCTAAATCAATCCTAAAATGAGGGATGTCAATGTTTCGTAAAATGCCGTTTATTCTATTGGCAATGATTATTTTTGCCAGTATAGCCCACTCTTGGCTTCCGCTTTCATTGAAGTCTACTTTATATGCAGTGAGTCTGTCTCTTAAGTCGGTGATTGTATTTGTTTTACCGTTCCTGATTTTTGGGCTGCTATTCAAAACAGCTGTGCAGTTAGCTAAAAAGGCATCGAAGATGATCCTTTTTCTTTTATTGGCTGTTTGTGTTTCCAATTTTTTATCTACTTTATTGAGTTATACGGTAGGGCAGCTTGTCTATCGGTTTGATTTATCTATGACATTTCCCAATGAGGCGATTTCTTTACTACCAGCTTGGCAATTAACATTTCCAAAATGGGTAGGTAATGATATCGCAATGTTTTCTGGATTGGCTTTGGGCGTTCTTTTGGGGTGGTGGAAGCCCAGTACAGCCGAAAAACTCTCTTTGCACCTGGAAAAGGGCATCGAAATCTTTCTGAAGACGTTTCTTTATGCAATTCCGTTATTTATTTTGGGGTTTGTCATCAAGATGAATCACGATCAGGTCATGACACATATTTTGCGTAACTATGCTTTGATTTTTTCTTTAATTGCCTGTGCTCTATTTTCTTATATTGGGTTTCTATATCTAGTAGCGAATCGCTTTAAAAGACAAGGCTTGACTACGAGCTTGAAAAACATGTTTCCAGCTGCAGTTGCAGGTTTTGGGAGTATGTCAAGCGCAGCGGCGATGCCTCTAACAATCTTAGGAACCGAAAAAAATTCTCAAGACCCTGATTTAGCGCGCTCGTTGATCCCAGCTACAGTCAATATTCACTTAATTGGAGACTGTTTTGCGATTCCCATTTTTGCTTTTGCAGTGCTTAAGAGCTTTGGAGTTGCAGAGCCCTCTTTGCTGAATTACTTAATGTTTGCTTCGTATTTTGTTTTGGCAAAGTTTTCTGTTGCTGCTGTCCCAGGTGGAGGTATCCTTGTGATGCTTCCCATTCTTGAGGGCTTACTAGGGTTTGATGCCGGTATGCTATCTTTGATTACAGCGCTCTATATTCTTTTTGATCCCGTTATTACGTGCGCAAATGTTCTTGGTAATGGTGGATTTGCGATGCTTTTGGACAGGTGTCTTAAGAGGCGAGTAAAAAAGCAAGCTGTGTGCTTTTCCGATACAGAAGGAAAAGGAGAGTATAATTCCGAGCGTTAAGGTGCTAAGAAGCTGTACTAAAACTTGGTTCAGTCGATTTTGCAGGGCTTTTGAGTCGATTTTCGATCCAAATGATTGGGGGGCAATATCGACAAAGGTATATAGCCCCC
>JAGXTH010000046.1 GCA_018333475.1 Simkania sp.
CCCATAAATCTCTCCAAAGCACCTGAGATCGGTCTTTTCCACCAAGGTTAGGGGGTCAATATCTACCAGTATAGTTCCGATATATACTGTTTTTTTAATTGACTTGATGTGTTTTTATTTGTAAAATAATGCATTAATTCAGTGAATAAGATTACTGTCTTCAGGAAGTTTTTATGGCGCTCCGCAACATCCAAGATATCCCAACATTCATTGACTTAATAAGGCACCTAGAAACGGTCTGTTCAAAAAAAACAACTTCAAAAAACCCATTATTTAAAAATTTAAATAGCATTGATAGTATTGCATCACAAATTACTTATAAGCAACTTCAAGATAAGTGCACCCAGCTGTTTTCTGGTCATTCAGAACTATTGACGACCAATAAAATAGACAGCCGTATACAAAAAGTATCCTCTATAATCTTTCGATCGGCACCTAATGATTCTTCCCTCATGCAAACAACTTCAAGAGGGTCTATAGCTTGTTGGTCACACCCTCCTCCTCAATTATCTAAAAAAAGCATAGATCATCTTCTACAGACCGCTAGGCTAGCTTTTGAAGAACGGTGGAGACTATTTTCTGACGCATACCCCAATTTTACACCTTTTACACCCGAACGACCCGATAAAGATCTCAAGGAGGAATTCTTAGAATTAAAAAAGACGCGCGATCACATCTATTACACCGACCCCGCCGCTACGATAAGACAATCTCAAGAACTCTATGATATTTCTCTGCCGCTCATATTTGAGAACTATTTAAGAATGCCCAGTCACTGTGCGTTTGCTTATAACAACACTAGCCCCTTTCTCAATGCCAGTACACTATCTCTTAATGAAAAATCTTATATCGCTTGCGAAGGTCCACGGTCTGCAGACATTACCAGATTTTTCACCTTTTTAGCTACGCATGGCGTTTCACATCTTGTGCGGTTAACGCCTGCTTTCGAAGCCGATGTTAAAAAATGCCATCCTTATTGGGAATCCTCAGTAAAAGAAACTTCCGGAGCGTTAGTGCTTAAAGTTCCCATAGCAGAGAGGGTTGTTTACCCTATCCAATATTACATTGAAGAGCACTGGGAAGATCATAAGAGCCTAGATCCTACTCGACTCCTCGAGCTCGTTACTCAAGTTAAACAAGACATTGAAAAATCTAGTGATAGTCTTCTAGCTGTGCATTGCAGCCTAGGTATCGGACGAACATGTACTTTCTTTGCAGCTATGATGATTCTAGCTGCTTTGCAAAAACAAGAACCCTTTAGTATTCAACAAATTGTTTTTCAACTCTCCTTACAAAGAATGCATGGAGTATCCACTGCGGAACAGTATATTTCTCTTTATCGCTTTGCAGAGGTTTTTCTTCAGAAATATCCTAAGGGATCATCGCTTGCCTCGAGTACTTCTTCCCCAAGGGAGCCCTTGCAACGTGCTGCCTTTGCCGCTTTGAAACTATCAACACAACACGACGCCTCCTCTCCAAAGAGAGGACCAAAACAGAGACCAATACAACCTCTCCCTCCTCTAAAGACAATAGTAGAAGATGGTGCTACCTCTTTAAGAGAGTTGCCCCCAGAACACCTTAAGTCTACCTCAATACCACCTCAACTTGACCAAGTCCCTTCAACGCAGATATCGCCGCACACAAGCTCAGAAGAAAACTCGGAAAATGATGCTGATGATGAGGGATCTGATGATGATGCTTCTCTAGAGCTAAAGACACCCTAAGAATTACACCAAGAACATTCCTCTTAAGACTGACCTATTCTGCACCATATTGAGGTCCTTTGTAGGCTCTATAGACGAATCTATTGTATAGTCAAAGCAATCTCTGTATTGTTGGAATACCTTACCCTAACTCTCTTTATTAACATGGGTACTGCAAGATTATTTGTTGCCTTTGCCATTGAAGCCCCTTGGCCTGAAAATCTCCCCCTCGCAAGAAGCCTTAATCGAGAGGATCGGCACTTAACCATTGCTTTTCTAGGGAATACACACCGAGAACAAACCTTAGATGCTTTTAAAAATCTCCCGCTCCCCCTTCTTTCACTAGGCTTAGCCTGTTATTTTGATGCTCCACTTTTTTTACCAGACGACTCCCCCAATGTCGTCTCCTGGCATGTAGAACTTCCTCATGAAGAAGAATTCCATCAATATGTCAATGCAGTCCATGCCCATTTAAACACCCCTCAAGAAAAAAAATGGTTACCCCACGTCACCTTGGGAAGGCGCCCCTTTAATAAGAATCTCTGGGCAGAATCTTTTTACCCTATTCCCATGGTAGCTTCAAAAATTTGCCTATACGAAAGCCTGGGTAATTTGCGTTATGCAGTGCTTGCAACCCACGATCTTGTACCACCCATTGAGATCATAGAACATACGGCTGATATCGCTTTTTTACTTCGAGGTCTTACGATGAATGATCTCTTTCACCATGCCCTTGTCGCCCTTGCTTTTGAAGATCCCAATTTCTGCCGCTTTCGCCATGAATCTCAAAAAATAACAACCATCGATGATATCATATTCCAACTGGGACACTATCTTACTAGTTTGGATTCGAAAGAGGGCTCTCCTTTTAAAGGAGTGAGTCTTCATGGCCACCTCAAAGAAAAACACGGACTATTGGAATGGGAGATGATTGTCGATGTATGATTTGAAAAACATTGGGCCCAGCCAATATCTCATGTCCAAACAAGGTGGTATGCGTGTTCCTGGACTTATTATAGCCTCAGAGACTCTGCTATCTGAACAACCACTACAGGCTCTAGAACAAGTAGCCAATGTAGCTCATCTACCAGGTATCTTAGGTTATAGTATAGCAATGCCTGACATCCATTGGGGCTATGGATTTCCCATTGGTGGAGTCGCTGCTATGGATGTTGAAACCGGGGTGATTAGTCCAGGTGGCGTTGGCTACGATATTAACTGTGGCGTACGATTAGCCATTGTTCCAGAGCTTTTCTCTCATTTTAAGGAAACCACCAAATATGCTCTGTTACAACGCCTTTTCTCCCTGATCCCTTCAGGGGTAGGGCGTCAACATTTAGATCGGAAAGCTCTTACAGACATTGACTATGAATCTATAGCACGGCTAGGAGCTCGTTGGTCTATTGAACAAGGATATGGTTTTATTGAAGACCTAGAATGCATGGAAAGCCGAGGATGGATCGAAGGGGCTTCTATGAGTGCCGTTTCTAATGAAGCTAAGGTACGAGGGCGTCACCAACTAGGTACTATCGGTTCTGGTAACCACTTTGTCGAAATTGGATCTATTGAAGAAATCTTCCTGCCTAAGATTGCTACATCTTGGGGAGCCCTTCAGGGACTTACCTACGTACTCATTCACTCTGGGTCCAGAGGATTCGGTCATCAAATTTGCCAAGACACTTTAGAATCTCTTGTTCATGGGGGCTTTGCGGATAATCTTCCGGATAGACAACTCGTTTGCGCTCCCATTCAAAGTCTGGAAGGCAAGAAATACTTCCAGGCCATGGCTTCAGCGGCTAATTTTGCTTTTAATAACCGTCAACAAATCCTACATAGCGTCCGCGTGGCTTTTGAAGAAGTTTGCCATATCCGGGCTCAAGATATTCATCTTCTCTATGATGTTTGTCATAATATCGCTAAATTCGAAAGTCACTGCATTGATGGAAAAGAACGTCAGGTGTGTGTCCATCGTAAAGGAGCAACACGCGCTTTTGGACCCGGCGCAGAAGAACTCCATGAACGATTCCGTAAAACAGGTCAACCAGTTTTAATTCCAGGCGATATGGGCCGAGCCAGCTATCTAATGGTAGGTCAGGGTAATCCCCTTACCTTTTGTAGTGCTTGCCATGGTGCTGGCAGAGCAAAAAGCCGGGTGCAATCGATGAAAGAATTCAAAGGACAAGATCTAGTTCAACTTATGCAAAAACGTGGTGTAGAAGTTATGGCAACTTCCTATCGTACAATCGCAGAAGAAATGCCAGAAGCTTACAAGAATGTCGATCAAGTCGTGCACTCTGTAGAAGAGGCAGGCCTTGCTAAAATAGTTGCCAGGTTAAAACCGCATCTTGTGATTAAGGGATAGAACAGCGTATTTTTCTCAACCCTGGATGTATTTGATTACAAACTCACTTTACACGCACAGAGGGGCTCCTCTACATGATATTTAAGAACCGTCAAGAAGCTGGAAAACTCCTTGGACTCCTTCTCAAAGATAAGCTCCAAGCCAAAGAAGCACTCGTGCTTGGACTACCTCGTGGAGGCATTGTTGTTGCTTACGAGGTCGCTAAAATACTAGGAACACCTCTTGATATTCTTTGCGCCCGAAAAATTGGAGCACCCTTTAACCAAGAACTTGCCATTGGAGCTATCAGCGCCGAAGGTGCTTTTTATCTCTTTAGAGATTTGATCGAACGTCTTCATGTAAGCCAAGATTATATAGATACGGCAAAACTCCATGCTATGGCTGAAGCTAAACGACAACTTGATCTCTATCGCCCTGGGAAAAAACCTCTTTGCTTAAACAACACAGTCGCCATTATTGTCGACGATGGATTAGCTACAGGTGCTACAATGCGTGTAGCACTCCTCGAAGCTAAACAACTAGGAGCAAAAAAAATCATCATGGCGATCCCCGTTGCACCAATAGATACATTCCATGATCTTGAAAAGTTCTCTGACCAAAGTTTCTGCTTACAGCTGCCTACTGATTTTTCTTCTGTTGGGCAATTTTATGCAGACTTTTCCCAAACCCCCGACGAAGAAGTGATGTTCTTGCTAGAAAAAGAACACGGTTCACAATCCGGTAACAACACGAAATAGTCTCTTTAAGGAAGAATATCTTGTCTTTTTGATTTGCGTAGAATCCATCTCTCAAAGCAAGATCTATTGTGGTTTTTTTCTTAGTTGCTGTATCTTACTCACCTGAGATTCAAAACCTTCCATATTTTAAATATCCCGCAGGCTTTACAACTTCTTGATAGCCTGCGCAATACAAAAGAATGTTTTAGTCAGGCCATGTTTTGACAAATTGCTGAGTAACCTTCTAATTCCTGGAGATCACTATGAACCCCCACATAACCCACCGCCCTGATTGCCTCAAAGATGCTTTTCAAGCAGGTTTTGACGCTCTAACTAAGACCCTTAGTTTGTAGGTTCGAGAGATGTTTATTCAATCTTTTAGATCTCTGTTGATGAATAAATGGGCCTGTTTGATCTTCCTGCAGTGCTATGCATTGGGAAACTCTTCTACCTGTTTAGCAAATACCACCCCCTCATACGGGCTACCTCTTTATTATTGGCAACAAAATAGCTTTGTAAATTTTGGCGACTACCTGTCTCTAAAACTCGTGGAAAGAATTGTCGATGGTCCAGTTCGAGTCTATCGCCGTCACCCATCAAACAAGGAAAAAAAGCTCCTTGCTGTCGGATCTCTTTTTTACTTTGCAAAGCAAGATGATGTCATTTGGGGTACAGGAATCAATAGAAAATGCTCAGACGACGACTATACCTTTACTCAATTAGATATCCGAGCTGTGCGGGGACCTTTAACTCGACAATTTCTCCTAGAAAAGTTTCACATCACGTGCCCAGAAATCTACGGAGATCCAGCTCTACTAGTTCCTTATTTTTTCCCAGAATTCAAAAAAAAGGAACACCCGACCTATGACTACATTGTCATTGTTCATTACTCAGAAACAAAACTATTCCCCAAAAACTTATACGACAACATCGTTTATTCAACAGAACCTTGGGATCAGATCATAGAAAAAATTACTGACAGCAAGTTTGTCATTTCTTCATCCCTTCACGGCATCATTGTCGCCGAATCCTATGGGATCCCAGCCCGATTATTAAGGGTAACAGAAACCGAACCGCTGTTTAAATATTATGACTATTATTATGGAACAAATCGATTCCATTTTGATTATGCCACATCGATAGAAGAAGCTTTAATGATGGGAGGCGAACCTCCTTTTCAATGCGATCTTAAAAAACTTTACGATGCCTTTCCATTCGAGTTTTGGCCAAATACGAAATTCAAAGAACTCCGACTGCAATACTAACCCCCCTAACTTCACCACTAGATGCACGCATGAACAAGGTCTTCTTACATATCTTATTTACGCTATCCACACCTTTTACCTTTCCTCTTATCGCTAACCCCCCCCCTTCTTTTATAGAAGTACCACAGGACTACTTCGAGTTTGATTCTTACAACCCTCCAATCAATGAGCCTGCAGACCCCCAGGCTTCTCCAATAACTCCTCTTGTTGACCTGGAAGACCGTGCTCAAAGTTTTGTCTTAAAAACTAAAAAAATCGATATCCCTGAATACCCTAATGCTTTCAATCCCTCGATCATACGTTGGCGAGGCTCCTTGTTATTGTGCTTCCGCATTTATGGTCCTAACGGCTCTACCAATAGAATAGGACTCACATGGCTCGATGAAGAATTTAATCCTATAGGACAACCTCAAGAATTAAATATTCTCGTGAATGACCCCTTTTCTCGAACTAAACGACAAGACCCCCGTTTGATTGCTATCGGAGATCGCCTATTTATTGCGTATAACAATGTATTAGCGAGAATCCCTCAAAGGGAAATTCGTAGAATGTTGATCGCAGAAGTATTTTTTAATGGAGAAGGTTTTTTTGCAGATAATCCAGAATGTCTTATCCATTTTGAAGGAGAAAATGATCTGCGTTCAGAGAAAAACTGGGTCCCTTTTGTATATAATCACCACTTACTACTCTCCTATAGCATTAATCCCCATCGCGTTTTGCACCCTCTACTATTTGGAACGGGCGAATGTAATACAGTAGCGTCGGCATCGGCATCCATCCCCTGGAAATGGGGTGACCTGCGAGGAGGAACACCAGCACTTCTTGAAGGTGATGAATATCTAGCTTTTTTTCATACCTGTAAAAGCATGTCCACAGTCCATTCTCAAGGGAAAAATATCCCTCATTATTTCATGGGTGCTTATACATTTTCTGCTCACCCACCTTTCGATATCACTCGTGTTAGCCCAGAACCCATTGTTGGTAAAGATTTTTATCATGGACGAGCTTACAAGACATGGAAACCTTTACATGTAGTCTTCCCAGGAGGCTTTGTCTCCGATGATCATTATATCTGGATTGCTTATGGAAGACAGGACCACGAAATTTGGATAGCTAAGCTTAATAAGGCAGCTCTTTTTCAGAGCCTTGTGCCCGTACATAAAAAGCCGTAAGAGCCTGTTTAAAATCTAAGGGTTCGTCGATTTTTGGGATTATTTTGGCTGTTTTTCGATTCAAATTACTGGGATGGTATACAAAAGTTGATACCACCCCAGCAATTTGAATCGAAAAACAGCCAAAATAATCCCAAAAATCGACAAACCCTTAGATTTTAAACAGGCTCTAAGAACAGCATCTATACAAGAACTCTTAGAATGTTATTGGATCAATTTTTACTGAATATAGCCTCACCCAAAAAAGAATACCTACCATGACTACATCTTTACACCTCATCAACTGCTTTAAGTCTCTTTTAAAACACATCAAAACGACCACCAAGAGTGTTTTTTTTCATCTCCTGCCACTCTTTTTTACACCTTATATTTCAGCAAACCTGATTGATCTAGAAGATCTTGCTCAAGACTTTGTATTAGAAACAAAAAAAATTGAAATCCCTCTGTATCCAGGGGCTTTTAACCCATCGATCATCCGCTGGCACGGCAACCTTCTCATGAGTTTTCGAGTCATCCAAGACCCTAAACATTCCTTTAACTCACAACTTGGAATTATTTGGCTCGACGAAGAATTTAACCCTATCAGTGAGCCTCAATTGCTAAACACTCGTGATGGTAGTTCCAACGTACCCTCTAGAGCTGAGGATGGTAAGCTGATTGCTATTAATGATCAGCTTTTCATGGTTTACAGTGACAACACAGATCCTGTAATTAGTCGTGGAGGTTTTAGAGTCTACGTCTCTCGACTAGACTTTGAGGGGGAACGATGCGTAATGAAAAATATCGAATGCCTTTCTAGCTTTGAAGGGATGAGCCCCTTTGTACGAGAGAAAAACTGGGTACCCTTTGAATACAATCAATCCTTGTTTCTTGCATACAGTCTCAACCCACACTTTATTTTATCTCCCCAACTTCTTGGAAATGGCCATTGCGAGACCTTCGCCTTAAGTCAAGGGCACATCCAATGGGATTGGGGGACATTAAGAGGGGGAACTCCTGGATTACTCCACGATGGCAAATATTTAGCCTTTTTCCACTCCTCAAAGGATATGGCAACACTCCATTCCGAAGGCAAATCTATCAGCCATTATTTTATAGGTGCCTATACCTTCCAATCTCACCCACCTTTTTCTATTACTAGTATCAGTCCAAGTCCCATCATTGGTAAACAATTCTACCACGGTAAAGTCCCTAAACCCTATTGGAAATCCTTGCGAGTTGTTTTCCCTGGAGGATACATATCAGATGGTGAGTACATCTGGATGGTCTATGGAAGGCAAGACCGAGAACTTTGGGTTGTCAAACTAGATAAGAAAGGACTTCTACAAAGTTTGGTTCCTGTGTCACCCATCGAAAACGACTATATTCCCATGTGTTCTAAGGACTTATAAGCATAAGGTGGATGATAAGTTCTGGTAAGAAGTAAAAAAATGCTATGCCCATGTACGTAACCCAATAATACCCCAAAATGCGAGATACACCGTGGTTATCATCAAAGCGGAGCTAACACCAATAGAGTATAGGCGAATAACTTGTCGAATTCCTTCCTTAGGTGCACACCACAACGCTATAGTACTAGCAATTGAAGCGACGGCAAAAATGATGGTTGCCAAAAACAGCGCAAAAGACCAAACAGTCAAGTTCCCCATGCGCAAGATGAAAAGATCGCTAGCTAGCGTATATATAACAACAATGCTAACCAAGCTGAGTGTTGCAACCAATTGTAAAAGCAGGATATTGCGTTCTGTAGGACGGGGGCACTTCTTAATAATACCGCTCAAAATCCAAAACGGCGCATAAATAAGAATCGATACAATAAAGAGCAACACAAATCCGGTAAGAACAATTTCAGTAATTGCAAGCCATGTGGGAATTCTTTTTATTGTTGTCATCCCCAAATTGATCTGTATGAACTTACCACTAGCTTTTGGCGAGAGTAATTCAACTGTAGCTATCGGCTCAGGGAACTCCTTCGCACGCATAGATCGAAACTTAGCACCCTCAACTGGAATAAACTCAGCATTTTTTTTATCAAGAGATGTCATAAAAAGCGAATTCCCTTGTAAATGGATATACGTCATACCAATCAGACGTTCAAAAAAGTAAGTTAACTCAAGGCTCGGTGAGTCTGGCTCATACCAACCGATATATGTAGCAGCATTCCTAGGGAGTAATGCCTCTGGCGGAGGAAGGGGTTTCCGTAGATCATGTGTAATGTATGAACGAATCATTGAGCCGATTTTATTAAAGGCTTCATCGTTGGCAGAGTTGATGCTGTAGAAATACCCAACACCGAAATCCGGCATATATGCCATATCTGTAAGACCTCCATCTATAGCCCCATTATGGCCATGGTACACAAAACCATCATGGACGGTCCAATAATTGCTCAAACCATATCCAACTTTTAATCCTTCTTTTGCTGCCCAGGTGCTAGTTGGAGTCTCCATTCGGTCAATAGCAACAGGAGGCAAAATCTGCACACCATTCGCGCTCCCACGGTTAAGATAAAAGCGCAAATACTTTGCCATATCACTTGCTGAGGCATTGATGGCACCGGAAGGGCGATGGATAATGTTTGAGTAAGGATAAGGCGTTGCTCCATCAGTCAGGTAAGTACTACTCAATCCGTCCATCGGCTTAAAGTAGGTAGCGGTCTGCATGCCAATAGGTGTAAAGAGGTTATCTCTTACATAATCTTCAAACTTCTTTTCAGTGATTTTCTCAACGATATAAGCCGCAACAGCGGGGCCGGAATTGCAATAAGCCATACGCGTACCGGGCCGCCAACGAGAAATACGCGAATGATGATCAAAATCAAACGCCTCAAGTAAACTTATAGTTGCGTTATCTATAGCATATTCACGGAAATGAAGATCATCCCAGCCAGTAGTGTGCTCCAAAAGGTGAACAATACGCACTGGATCACTCTCTTCCCAGTTGTTTTTAAACCATACCTCCGGAGCTAGTTTATGTATCGGGTCTTGGAGTGAAAGTTTGCCTTGATCGACTAGCATAAGAATTGCAAGTGAAACAAATCCCTTGGAGACTGACCCAACGCGGAAAAGCGTCCCCGCGGTTGCAACCTGATCGCTAGCTATATCGGCTTTGCCTACCCCAGTAACCCAATCCTGGCCATCTTGGCGCACAATCGCAACCGACATACCTGGTACGTGCGCATCCTCGAGGAGTTTTTCGAGTTGTAACTTTAACTCTTCTATGGATTGAGCTGGTTTATTCCCGTCATTTATCAGTTCGGTAGAATAAACAGTCTCGAGCAAACAGAAAAAAAATGAAAAAATAAAGATTCTTAAAATTTAGATCTGCCCCTTCATTATTGACACCGCATTCTAGATCTGTTGCGGTTGGATATTGTCGGTAGATGGGGGTAACACTTCACGAGAAGTAGGGGCTGGAGGAGGCAATTTACGATGTGCATCCTCATTGAGTTTGAGTCGTTTTCTCTTTTTCTCAATGTCCCACTCGCCTTTTAAAATCTCCTGAATATCCTCACGATCTAATGTCTCAAATTCCATGAGCATATCGGTCATGAGTTCTATTTTATCACGATGATCTTGTACGATTTTTAAAGCACTTTCATGAGCAGCATCGAGAGTTTTACGCACCTCTTCATCGATGTGTTTAGCTGTTTCTTCAGAATAGCTCTTTTCTTGGTAATTAGACATTCCAAGATATTGCCCACTCTCGCTACGCTCATCATAGGCAACAAGACCCAAGGAGTCTGTCATTCCCCATTCACACACCATACTACGCACTAACCGAGTGGCCTGAGTAATATCCATTTGAGCACCGCTAGATATATCTCCGACAAAAATTTCTTCAGCAGCTCTACCACCAAGTAACACTGCAAGTTGATCGATGAGTTCTCTTTTCCAGTAGCTCAAACGATTTTTCTTAGGCATGAAATGCGTAGCACCTAAAGAAAGGCCTCGAGGAATAATAGTCACTTTATCAACAGGGTCCGCATGCTTAACAAAAAGAGCCACGATTGCATGACCTGATTCGTGATATGCTGTCGTTCTCTTTTCATCCTTATCAAGCTCTAAGCTCTTACGTTCTTTACCATAACGTACTTTGTCACATGCTTCATCGACATCTAAACCAGTGACTGCTGAACGCCCTTTACGAGCCGCTAGTAAAGCAGACTCATTGAGAATGTTAGCAAGATCTGCTCCAGACGAGCCTGGCGTATTACGCGCGACATTCATAAGATCTACGGTATTATCTAGCTTGATCTTACGTGCATGCACCTTGAGAATTTCAAAACGTCCTTTCACATCAGGAAGGTCTATGATGATCCGTCTATCAAATCGCCCTGGGCGCAGCAGTGCTTTATCGAGTACGTCAGGGCGGTTGGTTGCTGCAATCAAGATCACACCCTCTGTCGTGTCAAACCCATCCATTTCTACAAGAAGCTGATTTAACGTTTGCTCTCTTTCATCATGTCCACCGCCAATACCCGCACCACGATGACGACCCACAGCATCGATCTCATCCATAAAAATGATACACGGAGCATGTTTTTTAGCCTGCTCAAACATATCTCGAATACGACTTGCACCTACACCTACGAACATCTCTACGAAATCAGACCCAGATATGGAAAAGAAAGGTCTATCAGCTTCTCCTGCTACGGCCTTAGCCACAAGAGTCTTTCCTGTTCCAGGAGCCCCGATTAAAAGTACTCCCTTAGGAATTCTGGCACCTAATGCTGTAAATTTCGAAGGATCCTTTAAAAAGTCAACAATCTCTTGCAGCTCTTCCTTAGCTTCATCACACCCTGCAACATCTTTAAAGGTGACTTTGTTGTGCTCTTTTGTTAGGAGTTTTGCTGGAGATTTACCAAAATTCATGGCCCCGGAACCCACCCCCTTCATTTGGCGGGAAAAAACGAAATACAAAAGCAATACTACCATTAAGACAGGTAAAATGGTGAGAAAGTAGCTAAAATAATTGGGAGCAGGCTCTTCACTCTTAAATGTTCTTTCAAGAACGAGGTTGCGCGGTTGATCTGGGGCCTTAAATGCCAATCCCTTATTCTGAGTAAAATGATCCCATTCTTGTTCTGCTTGTGCAATCCAATGACCTACTAACTCAGGATCTTGCTTTTCTAAAGCTCTAGAGGAAAGCTCCTGATTATTAAAAAACCAGATAACAGAGGCAACGGCCTGACGAGATTTATCGAGCTGTGCCTGATTTTTCTCAAGTTCTTCACTAAGAGTAGAAAGTTGAACAAGGTCTTCTCTGTAATTACGCACAGAACGTAAAGAAAGAAGCCGCATATTTTGTTGTTCACGATCGAGATCTTGAACGATAAAGTCGAGCTGTCCAAGAGCTTCTTTATAGTCAGCAAGTCTCTGCTTTACTAAAAATCCTGGCGCTGCAGGGGTGTTGGCTTGCGTAATCTGTTGATCCAGGGTCTTAAGTTGAGCTTTTAACGACTCACTACCGATCCCAAGTGCTGGCGATCTGAATCCTTGAATAAGAGAAAGAAGCTGCTTTCCAAAAGCATCTAACTCATCGGACGAAGATTCTTCCCCGAGCTTGTTAAACTCTTTCTGCAACCCAAGCAAATTGACCGAATCTCCACGATCGATATCCTTAACAACAATGGAGTTGGTTTGACTAGGCGCATCATAGACATCATCAACAACCCGGTACCCCCCTTTAGGGATAGGTAATCCGCTTAAACGTAGAAACACCGCCGCGCTGTCGACGACTTGCTCTCGCAAGGTCGTAGTTTCAATGTTAATTCGACCCTTATCAGCTTGTAGCTCATGGTTCTTTTGTAAGAGCTCGAGGTATTTGAATCTAGCCTGGGCTTCTTCTGTCAGACGATCACGAAAACGGCCGCTAAATGTGACAAGATTGTCATTAAGAGCGATTTTACGGCTGTCTTGTGGTTCGATTAAATCGAGATTGACTAAGTGTTCGACCTCATAGCTAAAGCCCACCTTAGCCATCTTCTCCGTGGTAGCACTCTGAAAAGTCAAAATAAGGAGGACTACCGCCAACAAGAAGAGGAGAAATCCGCCAGGAATATTTCTTTTCTGATCTGATTTATTGTCGTCGTTCATTTTTTAGCGCCAAAGAGTTAAATTAAACCAACTTGCGTCGAAATAGTAAAGCAAAATAGAGGTAGCCAATCTACGCTCTCTATGTTTACAGATTCCCGTTGCTGCTTACTTTTAAATATCATTTCAGTTTTATTTATATCAATACTTCTGTTTTTTGATTTTAAGAATTATTTTGTAAAACCTGCGATTCGTTGATGTTTTTAAGTAATGTTAGAGACTGTTATTGGATTCATTGATCACATTAAAAGGAACAAATAATGTCAGTCGTCCTCTATGAACCAAAAACGATCCCCCCTTTATAGAAAAGGTACGCTTAGATCTCTTATCTTCAAGAAGTTGAACCAAATGCCTAATGTGTTGCTGGCCCAATGACACCCCTTCGTTTACAGCTAGTTGACGTATAATACTTTGTGCCTCAAAAGGATGCCGTCCACTAAGATCTATAGAGATCCACTCTTTACTCCTTTCAGCCGCTGCAATCGCTGTCTGAGTTTGCATCTCCATGTAGTCGGTCATTTCCTGAAAACTATCAGCCAGCCTACAAAGATTTTCTTCTATAGCCTTACCAAAAGATTCTTCCAACAAAGGAAGGATCTCTTTTCGCATCCTGGCTCTAAGGTAACGTTTGTCTTCATTTGTATAGTCATGAAGAAATGCTATCCCTTTTTCATGACAAAATTGCACGAGCTCTCTTTTAGGAATTGCAAGAAAGGGGCGCCAGACAATCATATCCTCTAGAGTGGATACGGGTCGCATTCCCTTTACAGTGCTCATGTGCCCCCCCTCGAAAATCCTCTTGAGGACAGTTTCTGCTTGATCACCGGCCTGGTGAGCCAAAATCAAAGCCTGTGCTTTATGTAATTGATACAGTGTTCTAAAAATAGCAATCCTACTATCTCTAGCTCTCTCTTCTCGATTACTTAAAGACTCTTCTTGGGGTGGCCGAACGACAATGCATTGAATACCTAATTGTTCAATCCTTTGTTTACATACTCCAGCCTCTTCAGTACTTTCTTTGCGCCAACCATGGTCCACATGAATCACAATAAGGTGCATAGCATGTTTACGTTGAAGACGATATAGAGCATGAAACATTGCTGCAGAATCCGGTCCTCCTGAAAATCCTAGAAGAACTGGTGCTCCGGCATCATGATGCTCATCAAAAAATTTATCAAGATGTTGGAGGACTTTGGACATAAAAGTTAGAATTAAAACAAATTCATCCCTTATAATCAGGGACTATGATTTCCATACTTTGGCGTTATTTAGCAGGTAGCTTCCTTAGAATCTTTCTCTTTTGTTTAACGAGTTTTGTCACCGTATTGCTCGTTATGCGCCTTGAGGAGATTGCTCGCTTTGCTTCCGCTGGCGCTCCCTTGGGGAAGGTATTGCTCTTCACATTCTATCAGATTCCTTACATCTTGCCGATCGCAATTCCTATTTCCTGCCTCATTGCTGCATTTTTATTATTTTACCGGATGAGCATTTCTCAAGAACTCACCTCTTTACGAGCTGCTGGCATCAGTTTGCAAATGATTTCAACCCCCTTCCTGTTCTTGAGCGCAATTTTCATGATGTTGAATTTTATTGTCTCTGCCGAATTAGCTCCATTAATGAGATCTCACTCTAAAGAACTGATATTACAAACCACTACAACTAACCCTCTTGTTCTCTTACAAAAAGATTCTCTGATCAAATTCAAGCGCGCATACATCGATATGCGTTCCTCATCCTCTGTGGGTAATGCTACAGATGTTCTCTTCATCGCTAAAAACACCTCAACCAAAAAACTCAGTCTGATGACCGCCAAAGAACTCGAGGTAGATAAAGGGGATCTTAAGGGAAAGCAGGTGAGTTTTATCTCGAGTCTCGATCCAAAAATGTCCGATCGTTTTGACCATCTTGTCATTGAAAATCAGGCAGAGATGACCACCGCTGCAGATGGTCTCTCACAGTTTTGGGAAGATGCACAATGGCAACTTCAACAAGACTACCTCCCTCTTCGTTTGTTATTTGCAAAAGAATTTGTAGAACAAGGAACTCTTTTTAGTAGATTTGACAAGGCACAGGTAGAGTTTGCTCGTCGATTTTCACTAGCTATTGCAACCATTACCTTTACTATGATCGGCCTTTCTTTTGGCTTACAGATTAATAGAGAACCCAGCAAAAAATCCATCCTCTGGGCGATTGGGTTGACCCTAGCTTTTCTCGTCGTCTTTATCGCTGCAAAATCGCTAAAAACAATGCCGTGTCTTGCTTTCTCCCTGTATTTACTTCCTCATCCTCTTATTGTCTTATTCTGCATGTATATCTTTAACCGTTCTGCTCAAGGAGTGGTACAATCCCGATGAGGACAATCTGGCAACGTTACCTATATTCTGAGATCCTCAAGATCACCGCTCTTTTTCTCCTTTGTTTTTTCTTGCTATTCGTAACCATCGATTACTCTGTTCATATGCAAGGGTTTCTAAGAAGTCAGAGTCTGGGTCTTTTTAGCATTGTGATTTATTATAGTTATCTGTTCATCAAACACTGCGACCTTCTCCTCCCTCTTGCCCTCATGGTGGCGACAATCAAGGTTCTAAAAGGCATGAATCGTCAGAATGAGCTTCTAGCTCTGCAAGCGGCCGGACTACCTTTAAAACACCTGATGCGCCCTTTTCTTATTGTTGCCCTACTAGCGACGGCTCTGAACTTTGCTGTTGCGCAGTATCTTCTTCCCGTCTCTTTACAATTTACAGACACATTCCAAGACAAGCATCTCAAACGGTCTTCATCAGAAGATCGAGCAAATCGCATCCGAGTTCTTGAGCTCAAGGACAGCTCTAAATTAGCTTTTGAGCGTTTTGATCGCAAAACCAGCACATTCCATGATCTTTTTTGGATTCGTTCTATAGATGACATCTGGCGCATCAAGCAATTAAAAATCGACCAAGAACACCCTCAAGAAGCCCCTTTAGGGCATTTTGTCGATCACATACAACGCGCTTCCGACGGGGGATTACACAAGGTAGCTTCTTATTCAACCCTCCGCTTAGAACCATTAAAAGCTGGAGCTTATCAGCTAAAAAAAATGAATATCCCTGCTGAAAGTCTCTCCCTATCAAAACTTGCCAAAGAGCTGAAACAGAAAAACCACTATGCTCAGATCTCAGCGATTCTTGCTATGAAAAGTGTTAGGCCTTTTCTCTGTCTCCTTGCAGTTTTATCCATCGCCCCGTTTTGTCTCCGTTTTACTAGACTCTCTTCCTCCTTGCCTCTTTACGCTGGAGGCATTTTTGGCATCATCACCTGTTTTATTGCGATTCAAGCTGGAGGTATTCTTACAGAAAATCAGGTACTCCCTTCTTTGATCTCCGTAGTTCTCCCCACAGCCTCTCTAATGAGTTGGTCTATATTCCGTTTTGCAAAACTTTAAATCCTTTGAATTATGCCCTTAAATCAAAAAAAACTTCTTCTTTGCCACTTGATGATTGTGCTCATGGTTGTCACCTTCCTCCTCCCTTTCACTAGAACTGCTTGGGACACTGTCGACTGTGCCTTTTTTAAAACTCTCAATGGCACCTTAAAAAACCACGTTTCACTGCAAATGTTTTGGGCACTTGCAAACCATAAACTAACAGATTGGGTGCATGATCTTATTTTCTTAGCCTTGATCACTGCCTCGGTTTTTTCAGTTCCAAGAGAAGAACGCTTAAAAAAAATCTCTCAGTTTATTTTCTTAGGTCTTTACATCGCTTGCATTCTTTTCTTCATTAACCGACTGATCTTTCGTAAACATTTCCATTTCGAACGTTTGAGCCCAACGTTGACATTCCTCGATAGTATTAGGCTTTCTAGGGAAATCACCTCAATAAAACTTAAAGACGCTTCTCCTCAAAGTTTTCCTGGAGATCATGGCACTACAGCCTTACTTTTTGCTGCCGGTTACGCTTTTTATGCAAACCGCAAACTGGCTACTCTGGGCTGGATCTACGGTATCTTCATTTGTTTACCACGTTTAATCACTGGGGCACATTGGCTTTCTGATGTCGTCATAGGTAGTGGTTCTATAGCCCTTTTATTCCTTGGCTGGGCGTTTTATTCCCCTTTTGGCTCTAAAATGAGCCATCTCATAGAAAGATCCTTATGCTTATGTCTGCGGAAACCCCATCCTAGCACTATCGGTTAAGGTGAGTTATTCACGTTGTTATCTTGCATAAATTTTGGCCTATGGCCTAACTTAAAGGCATGATTGATCAACATGAATTAGCTTATAAAAAAATTCTGGCCCATAGCCTAGAGACGACATTACTCGGTTCTGTCGAATCTGTCCTTGCATGGGATCAGGAAACATATATGCCTTCTGCAGCCATCGAGCTCCGCTCTAAACAGTTGGAAATGCTGGCCCATCTTGTTCATAAGCACCATACTAGCCCAAAATTCAAAAAGCTTTTGAATTCTCTGATTGATCTTGAACATGGGACCTATGCCACTACCTCTTTTACCGAAGGGCAACTAGCGAATTTACGAGAGTGGAGACGTGATTATCTCAAGATGGCTAAACTTCCCTCCTCTTTCGTTAAAACCTTTGCTCGAACCACTTCACAGGCTCAACATGTTTGGGCAGAAGCAAAGCGTACAAATCGATTCGATCTATTTCAACCTTATCTAGACAAAATTATTCTCTTAAATCGTAAGAAAGCTAATTTTCTGGGTTTTCAAGAGCATCCTTATGATGCCCTCATCGATCTCTATGAACCTGATATGACAGTCAGAGAACTCACTCCTATTTTTGCTCGCTTAAAGCTTGCCCTCATGACTCTCCTCCGTGAAATTGCCTCTAAACCTGCTCCTCACAGAGATTTCTTACACAAGCAATACCCCCCGCACCAGCAAATGCAGTTTGCCCATCTTCTGCTAAAAACAATGGGGTTTGAACCAGAAACTTCGCGCCTAGATCTGTCCATGCATCCTTTCTGTTCTTGTATTTCCCCTAATGATACACGCATGACAACACATGTCCATCATGAAGACCCCATGGCCAATTTCTTTGCTGTGTTACATGAAGGTGGACACGGTCTATATGGTCTCGGCCGTCCCATAGAACATTTTGGCTCACCACTTAGTGAGTCCGTCTCTTTAGGGGTTGATGAAAGTCAATCACGCTTTTGGGAAACCATCATCGGCCATAGTCTCCCTTTCTGGCACTATTTCTTCCCGCTTCTTGAAGAGCAGTTTCCCGATCAACTAGGCGGCATTGATTTGGAAACATTCCACCGCGCTATTAATAGCGTACGTCCCTCTTTAATTCGCATCCACTCCGATGAGGTTACCTATTCATTGCATATCATTATTCGTTTTGAATTGGAAAAAGCTCTTATCGAAGGCTCTCTTAAATCTAAGGAACTCCCTGAGGCCTGGAATGAAAAAATGCGTGAATATTTAGGAGTTGCACCCTCACAAGATTCCGAAGGTTGCTTACAAGATATTCATTGGTCGATGGGAGCTATGGGATACTTTCCTACCTACACCTTAGGCAATCTCTATGCCGCACAAATTTTTTCCACCTTTAAAAAGAAATACCCTCAATGGGAAACCAAGGTTGCGCAAGGCGATTTAAGATTCATCCGCGACTGGCTGAAAAGCACTCTCCATTGTTGTGGTAGACTATATCCCCCAAGAGAGTTGATGCAGAAAATAACAGGCCAACCCTTGAATGAACAACCCTACCTAGACTATTTAAATGAGAAATTTCGCTCACTGTATAAGCTTTAACAGTAGAGGTAGTTGCAAAACTCAGGTTCAATCGATTTTCAGGACTTTTTGAGCCAATTTTCGATTCTTTTTTTGTGGGTAATATACGAATGTTGATATTACCCACAAAAAAAGAATCGAAAATTGACCAAAAATCCTCTGAAAAGCGACGAACCCTGAGTTTTGCAACTACCTCAGTAGCCAATCTCTAATCGGTTGTACCCTTGGATTTCTGACCCATACTCATTCGATGCCTACGCCGTTCTTCCGCCTGAATATACCGACGCTTTTCTTCTTCTGTTTCAGGAATGGCTGGAGCAATTGATACTGGTTTTAAAAATTCATCTACTGCCACAAACGTAAAATATGCAGAGAAAATTCTTATCGCTTTACGATCTACATAATTTTCTGCCGTCACCCGAATCCCTACTTCCATAGAGCTACGCCACACCCGATTGATCGAAGCCTGAAAAATCAGAATATCACCATGATGCGCTGGAGCTAGAAACCTGACAGAATCAATCCCTAGTGTAACACAAGCCCTACCTGTATGCCGTTTGGCTACAATAGCACATAATCGGTCAGCCATCTCAAGAACGCGCCCACCAAACAATGTTCCATTAGTATTCAAATCGTCGGGAAACACGACTGCCAACTGTTCATGAACTGCTGAGCAAGAGACGGGCCTACCTTGTAGATTCTGATCCATTTGTCCTAACCTGCTTAGAGCCTGCACTACAACCAGATGCCAGCCAGTTATTTACCCATACATATTTTAAAAATTAAGAAGCAATACAATCCAACAAACCATCAGTTACAAAAAATCAATAACAAACTAAGCACAAACGAGTTAAAAACAAAATCGATGGGCGCTGATGTTTTATATGCCGTCACTAATCAATCTTAAATCATTGGTTTTTAGCAATATATGATAAATAAGCGATTTATCCAATGCGCGAATTATATCGCTGTATAATCGCAGCGGAAATTAATCAACAACCTAACTACCAACACGTTATGTTATTAAAAAATTATATTATTTTTTTGACACGCAACTAATAGAATGATATAATAATGTTATATAAATAATTAAAGGATCAAAGTGACTGCTAATTTATTTACTCTTTCTAATCAGGCAAACCTTCAAGAACTACTCTATGACGTTGTCCCCCCTCTCGATGCCCCACAACCTAGTGAGGAGGTTTCGCCTGTTGAATACCAAGCAGAAGATTTAGCTCAAATACCCCTACAGTTCTCCAGTTCTTATGTACAGGACCAGGAACCTACTGCACAAGAGAGCTCCGCCTCCGCCGCCTCTAGCTCTAGAGAGTTTGATTCCTCTGCACAGTTCTTTATGCCTTTGGAAATCCACTGCTAGTTTATACCAAACGCAACAAATAACTTCACATTTGAGCCGCGTCAAAGCGCCGAAAATCGGCGATCGTAAACGGCATTGTATTGCATTAATACTATGCTGTTTATGATCGTCAATTTGTCGACAGCTTTCACGCAGCTCAAATATGAAATTATTTATTGCGTTTGGTGTTAAATTATTTATAAACGCTGCATTTAATATAGTTATTTTGACAAAAAAATAATATTTTGATAAGATTACTTTAGAAAGGCATTAAGAAAACATAATAATAACGTTGGGGGTTTTTATGGAAATGGCATCATCAGTTAGTTCTCAGACACTACAAGCGGCTATTTTAGCTCAGCAGCTTCTAGAGCAAGAAAATGACCAGGCGGCTGCGCAGACTCTCAATTCTCAGCAATCTAATGGACAGCAATCACAACACGTGCAAGAAGACCCCTCATCCAATGCGGTGTCTGCAGGAGCAACCAATAATTTCTTCGCCCAATTCTCCGGCCACTGAAATAATCAATATAGAAATTGAATAAAATACCATTATATCAGTCAGATATAATGGTATTTTATTTTTATACTAATAAAGTTGCAGAATTAGTTCTTTGGTAAAATCTCAAAAGATTCTACTCACACATCTATGCAGATGTATCGCTATCACGTCTCGTTGCGAACACCGCCATAATGCATCTCTGCACTTCTGGCAGCTCTCCTACAACTTTTATGAATCGGGTAATACTTGTGAACAAATTGTCTTTACCATACGCAACATCGCTTCCCTGACGTTTGGCTTGGATCGCAATTGCTGAATAGACTTTTAGACGAATGTCTCTAGGTAATTTTGAAAACCGCTCTCGCAGTTCAGGAAGCATTTGCTGTAATACTGGTCTATTATCAAGATAGTCCTCGCACGTACCTTTTATGTCTAGCAAAGCTAGTACATATGCATACTTTTTATATATTTTCCCCTGTTCAATCCTGCTGTCAATAGATGCCTTGCAGTCAGCAAAATCTGCTAACAATCGAAGTGGCATATTTGGATTCTTGGTAATTAAGTGAGTTGTCCGTTTTGCAAGATCACCCCAATTCGTTTCATCAGTCCCCTCGTCCTTCTCTGCCCGAATGATTTCCAACTGCTTATATAAAGTATGCTCTTCACCTAATTGGAGAACACGTGAACGGAGTTGCATAGCATCTTTAGCTAGATGATCCAATTCTAATCGAACACGAGCTTTTATCGGTTTTAAAGTGAGTTTTTCTATCGTTTTCGCTTGTTCGTTTAGTCGTTGGATGTCCTGAAGATATGCATCAACGGTGCCTACAGAAGGGTCAGCACTGACTCCAACCTCTGCATCTTCAAGATCTCTAGCAAACTCCGTAATAGTTTTCTGTCTAAAATCAATTTCTCTTAGAATGGATGCAGCATCGGTATATTCTTTGAATTGTGAAAGTCTAAATGTCATAACGTCTCCTATTTTTTTAACTCGACGGTACAGTGTAACAAGAAGAGAACATAAAAATCAACAAACACATAAGCAATAATAAACAACTAACTTTTCAATATTTATATAAAAATAAACACAAACCAAATATAAAAAAGTTGGTTATGGATCAAGGTAAAATATTTTGATACAGGCATGAAATAAAAAACCTCTGGAGAAAGCTTTCTCCAGAGGTTGACATCTGCTTTGTTCGGAAAAGAATTAACGTTTAGAGAATTGGAAGCGCTTACGAGCACCTTTTTGGCCATACTTCTTACGCTCTTTCTTACGAGAATCACGAGTTAAGAAGCCCTCTTCCTTAAGGTCATGTCGACGAGTCTCATCTTGCTGAACAAGAGCTCTAGCAATGCCCAATCGAGCTGCGATAGCCTGTCCCTCAATACCCCCACCACGTACACGAACGAGAATATCATATTGACCATTCACGTTGAACTTATCCAAAGGAGAAAGAATAGCCCGACGCTGTAGTTCAAGCGGAAAATATTGCTCGAATGGACGATCATTAACAAGAACTTTGCCTGAGCCTGAGCGTAGACGCACGGAGGCTACTGCAGTTTTTCTTCTACCGGTACCAAGATTTTCTTTGATCATAAATGCTTTACTCAATCCATTAAAGGGTTACGCTAACTGGCTGCTGCGCAACCATATCGTGTTTGTCATCTTTATAAATGCGTAGTTTTTTGATCTGCGCCTCAGCTAAGCGAGTCTTCGGCATCATCCCTTTGACAGCACGACGAATGATATAGTCCGGTTTACGACTTTTCATTACAGCATAAGGCACTTCACGTAAACCGCTCATTGCCCCAGTGTGGTAATAATAAATTTTTTGCGCTTCTTTAGCACCGGTAACACGGATCTTTTCTGCGTTAATGACGATAACACCATCACCAGAATCGATATGTGAAGTAAAGTCTGCTTTATGCTTACCACGTAAGATTTTGGCAACTTCTGAAGCAAAACGACCCAGTGTTTTACCACTTGCATCGAGAACAAACCACTTGCGAGAGGTTTGTGCTTTTTCTTTAGTTACGAGAATTGTTCGATTGTTCTTCCCTTGAGTCATGGAAATTTAGCCTATGAGATACTTAAGTAAAGGCAACATCTTAAGGTCATCTTTATTTTTTTCCAAGCATTCTTTAGAATGTCTCGATATCTCTAAAAGGCAGACATCTTAATCATGGATCCAACACCCAGACAATTAAAAACTTTTTTTATGCGCACATATGGCTGCCAGATGAATGAGCTAGACTCTGAAATCATGGTTGGTCAGCTGATAAAACGAGGGCTGACCCGCATTGAAGATGAACACGAGGCCGACCTCCTTATTTTCAATACCTGTTCCATTCGGGATTTAGCCGAGAGAAAGGTAATGGGCAAGATCGGGCAGCTCGGGTTTTCTCGTAAAAAGCGGGCTATCATCGGAGTCACTGGTTGCATGGCCATGGCAAAGAAAGACTCTCTTTTCCGTAAACTCCCCCACGTCAATTTCGTGATCGGCACGAACAATATTAACGACCTCAACCATGTACTCGATGAAGTCCTGGAAACTGGCAGGCAAACGTTTCGAGTCGATGATCAATTCGAAGAAAATCTTGACTACCTTGTCGCTAAACGCGATGACCCTATCAAAGCCTATGTTTCGATTATCCGCGGCTGCGATAAATTTTGCACTTACTGTGTCGTGCCTTATACAAGAGGACAGGAGGTATCACGTCCGCCAGAAAGTATCATAGAAGAGTGCCGTCTTCTTGTCCAAAAAGGCTATCAAGAGATCACTCTCCTTGGACAAAACGTAAACAGTTATGGCAAAGACAAACCTGAGTGGAATTGTTTGTTTCACGATCTTCTCTACCAGCTAGATAAAATCGATGGTCTTAAAAGAGTCCGCTTTATGACAAGCCATCCTGTGGATATCACAAGAGATCTCATGCAGGCAATCCGAGATCTCCCTTCTGCTTGTGAATTCGTCCATTTCCCTATGCAAGCTGGATCTAGTCGTATCCTAAAAAAAATGCACCGTATTTATACGATTGAACAATACCTTGAAAAAGTAGCTATGCTACGAGAGATCATCCCTAATGTGTCTTTAGGTACTGATATCATTGTTGGTTTTCCTAGCGAAACGGAAGAGGAATTCCTACAAACCTATGAGCGTTTTAAAGAAGTGCGTTTCTCTGTGGCTTTCATCTTTGCCTATAGCGCTCGTAAAGGCACCCCGGCTTTCCGTTGGATCGACGACGTACCAGAAGAGGTTAAACAAGATCGCTTACAACGTCTACTTTCTTTACATAGTGAAGTGTGTGAAGAGGAACGACAAGCACTGCTTGGAAGTGATGTAGAGATTTTGGTAGAACGGCGCAATAAGGACGAAAAACTACTTAAAGGTAGAACTCGTTGTTGGAAAAATGTAGTGATCGAGGGAAGCGATTCTCTGATCGGCACGCTGCAACGAGTCAAAGTGACCGGGTATAGCCATCAAACCCTCATCGGAGAGCTCTCCCAATCAACTACAGACTTACTACAAAGCTAAGAGGCATTTCTTTCTAAAACTAGAGAGAAATGCTTTATTAGAGCTTTTTCGAAACTAAGGCTTCGAAAGAGCTCTATTTTAAGAAAACAATCCTTGTTACTAGGATACAGTCCAACGAATACCGCTTATACCTAACCCAGCACGACTAGCTACTTCTCCATGTTGAGCTTTTAGACGTTGAATCTTTGATTGAATCCGACTCTTGACCGCAACTTCCGAGGCGTTTTGAACAACCTTATTTAGCAGCGCTGCATGAATATCTTGAAGCTCTTTATGATTCCTTACCCTTTCCTGCTCAAGTTTTAAATAAGCACCATAATAGCCTTGTCCATGTCCATGACGCTTAAATGCTCGCCAAGCTTGATGAAGCTTTCCCCTGCTATCTTTATAGTACTTACCGCAAAGAGCTGTTTGCCTTGCCACAAGTTTCGTCTTTCTTTGCTCTAAGTACTTCCGGCCTCCTAGCGTTTCTGCGAGTGTAGACGCCAATTTCTTTTGCCTTTTATAAAGTATCTTCTTCTCTTCTATTAAAGGCTCTTTCATCTCAGCCTGATATATAAGGCCTTCTGGATCTTTAGGAGAATTGCCCTCAAGCTCTTTAAGACGATATTTGACTGCTTCAAAACGCTCTTGAGTATCTTTTGTGGCCTCCTCAATAAACTCTTCGGCTTGTTGAATCTCTGAGGAAAATACAGCGCCTTGCCGATCTTCTAGAACTCCTTCCCATTGCGTGATTTGCTGCTTGAGCTCCTGAGCTTGATGAAATGCTTCGTTTTTAGGAAGGTATGCTTTGACTTTCTCTACAGTACTGCTGGTCCATTGACGCAAGGCATCGCTATACCCTGCATAAACACTCTCTTTACTTAAAGGATTTAAAAACTTCAATACCGTTGCCATAACACCCTCTTATTACCATCAAGCAATTAATAATAGCATAAAAAACAAAATCACATAATCCAACTTTGAATATTATGACATAAAACAAGCGCAGATACAACAAAACTAATAACTAGATATAAAACATAATTAATTTTCACATTTTATCAAACTATTTTCATAAAAACCCGTCTTGGAGGAGTTTCAAAATGTACTTTTACTGAAACACTCAACCTAGCTCAAAGCCAGTCAATAAAAAAATGACAATGAAAATCTGGTACAATAGACTTGCATAACTCGTTCTACCTGATAAAATCGGTGTTAGAGACTATCCACAAACCTTATGCCGTCGCTTTTTTTGGATCGTTTTGGCTAGGCAAGTTACTGGAAAGGGTAACCATCGAGCAGCAATTCCCGCTGGGCAACAACCATCTAAATTAGAAGACGTTATTGATGATTCAGTCGCGAACTTTTTGCCGGAGTCATCAAAGCCGACCGCATCGTCTGAGCTTTGTTCTCTCAAGGAAGAGTCTGATGGATAACGAAGGTACTGAGTTATGCAGGAGTCTCAAAAATTACGATTATTAATACCAAACGCAATAAATAACTTCATATTTGAGCTGCGTGAAAGCTGTCGACAAATTGACGATCATAAACAGCATAGTATTAATGCAATACAATGCCGTTTACGATC
>JAGXTH010000047.1 GCA_018333475.1 Simkania sp.
CATTTTTGATCGTCGATTTTAGGCGATTTCGCGCAGGTCAAATGGTTTACTTTATTATTTCACAGTCCCTTAACTGCTTTTAAAGTTAGGGATTCATCAGAAATGTTTCTGATGTTTCCGTATAACATTCTCGATACCCGGAAGGGATAAGAGCTAAACGGTAGCGATGGCCAGGTTCAAGCCTATCGTCAAAGATAGTAATCGGGATGAGTAAACGGATATGATTTTCATCAATGAGATCCATGGTATGTAATAAACGGATGCCCGGTTTTGATGGACCGGAAGTGTCTAGTGCATACAACTCAAAGCGCTCAAATTTTTGAGGGCTATAGATCTCCACAATAAACATATCACCCTCTTTTTGTGGCATACGTACAATCTGAGGAGGGCGATGTGGCATACTAGGTGCGGGTGAAGAAAGGTGGCTTCCTGTATCCAGGACTGCCAAGCGCGTCTTAAAATGCGTGCTATAGATTTCTACCCATACAGGAAAGGGAAAGCTCGGAAGACGGTCATCAAAAAAGAGGTCCACTCGGCATCCAGATAACAAGGTTTTATCATGGGGCCATTCTGCACGATAAACACTCGTTGGATCTTTTCTTTTTTCACCCTCTACGTGAATGGGGGGGTGCCAAATGGGGCGGTGGTCCTCGTCTTCCATGAGGGGTGGGGGACCAATTTTACGACGCTCATCTTGCATAAGACGCTTAGTAGGCAATGAGAGCAGTTGGAATAGGAATTGCTCTTCAGGAGAAATGTGTAAAAAACTGCGTTTGGTCAAGCTATAGACTCTAGAGAGTTTCATGGCAGCAAGATCGATCTCTAGCAAAATCCAAGAACTGTGGCCAGGGGCTTTTGCCGTTACCCAAGTTTTCCAGTCGATGGTTTTAGCATTGATGGCAAAGTTTGGGACGTCGATTTCTTCTAATGTGATTGTGTCCTTTTCTTTGCCGCGGACGATCAATACGCTATAGTTCCCCAATTGACTTGTTACGATGTAGTCCCCTGGCTCGGCTTTTGACAATTGCGAAGAAAAATAGGAATTAGGTGTAGCAGCCGAAAGGGTGCTCAGGGAAAAAAGCAGAAAAGTAAGAAGAATGTGTAACATATCTTGATTATAGCGTTTTAGTGTCTTGAGCTCATCTTCAATTTTTTTGTTGATAATTGTAGCAATATTTGGGTTTAAAATGCATTTGATCTTCGATTTGTATAGTTAGATGGTGAATATCAAAGGTTTCCTGAAGAATTTTATAAGCCATAGTCAAGCTGGAAGCGGAGTCTTTAGCTACCAGATGGACACTTAAGGCGGGATGATCGGAGGCAATGGACCAAACATGTAGGTCGTGCACTTCTTCCACCCCGGGGAGTGATGCTAGAGCTTGCTCAATCGCTTCTATATCTAGATTTGGAGGAGAAAATTCCATAAGGATGCAAATGGATTTCCATGCAATTTTTATAGAGCTATAGATAATTCCTAGAGAAAACAAGAGGCTTACTATGGGATCGACAATATTCCAGCCCGTTAGCCAGATGATACCACCGCTTAAAAGAACGCCAAAGCTACCTAATAGATCGCCGATTACATGCAAATATGCAGCGCGCATATTAAGATTGTCTTGGTGACTTGGATGTAATACCTTCATCATAAAGATATTGGCGAAGAGACCGATCGTAGCAATGATCAAAACAAGGCTACCTTGCACTTCCTCAGGGTGAAAAAGTCGTTCAAGGGCTTTGAAGGCAAGTACACCGCAAAGCGCCCACAGTAACATGGTGCTGATTAGAGCGCCTAGCACTTCGGCTCGCTTGAATCCGTAGGATATTTGGGGGGTAGTGGGTTTTTGTGTAAGCTGTGCAATAAATAGACTTAAGGCTAATGTTCCAACGTCAGCAAATATGTGGAGCGCATCGCTTATTAAAGCGAGACTTTTGGCGAATATGCCCCCTACAAGTTCTGCACACATAAAGAATGCAGCAATGCAAATGGCATATAAGAGAGTACGGCTGTGCTGCTTTGATTTAGTATGGCTTACGTGACATCTATGGCCCATGAATTCACTCCCTATATTTTGGTTATTAATGGGTTTAGCAGTTTTTGAACAGTTTGAACTCCATTCGAAAGAGGGAATGGGGAAAAGAAAAGAGATCGTCACTGTTGGTATATTGCAACAATCTGTTAACATATGCGGACATATGTGGAAGATGTTCGTTTGGCTGCTTTTGTGCTCTGGAAGTCTCCTAGCTAATTCTAGTGATTGGCGGCAAGAGATACACTCCATCGATGAAGAAATGCGTACATTAGAGGATCGTAAAACTAAAGTGCTTGGTAGAGCAAATCGTTTGGAAGACAACGCGATTCGTTGGCAATTTATGCCAGACCAGTACAACGAAACCAAGAGAGCCTATGCTCAGGCAGATGCTTATCGAGAAGAGGCTCGGGTGATACAGAGGCAAATTGAACTTCTAGATAGGAAAAAACAGAGAATTCTTGAACAGCACGGCATCATACCTTGAAGAGAACATATCTAGCCCCCTATGGACAATCTTTAGCACTACATACGGATCTTTACCAGCTCACAATGGCTTATGGATATTGGAAAAAACAGATACACGAAAGAGAAGCCGTGTTCCAGTTGTTTTTTCGTAGGAAGCCTTTTGGAGGCACGTTTGCTCTAGCTGCAGGCCTTGAGACAGCTATAAAATACATTAAAGCCCTTTCCTTTGATTCCAGTGATCTAGCTTACCTTGAATCCCTTGAAGGGGCAGGTGGACGTCCTCTATTTGAGCCAGGATTTCTCGAGTATCTAAGCACTTTAAAAATCACATGTGACCTTGATGCTGTTCCAGAAGGAACGCCTATGTTTCCACAAGAACCTCTTGTAAGGGTTCAGGGCCCTCTCCTTCAAGCTCAAATGCTTGAGAGTGCTCTCCTGAATATTATCAATTTCCAGACGCTGATTGCCACGAAAGCTGCTCGAGTGATGTTAGCTGTCAAAGGAGATCCTGTTGTGGAATTTGGATTGCGTAGAGCGCAGGGTATTGATGGAGCCTTATCGGCTGCGAGGGCAGCTTTTATTGGAGGGTGTATGGGAACCTCCAATGTGTTAGCAGGAAAATTACTGGGTATTCCTGTGAAAGGTACTTTTGCACATAGTTGGGTGATGGTTTTTCATAGTGAAGAAGAAGCATTCAATGTTTTTGCAGAAGTGTTGCCTGAGAGCTGTATTTTTCTTGTCGATACATATGATACGATCCTTGGAGTACATAAAGCAGTAAGAACTGCGAAAAAACTACGCGAGGGGGGCGTAGAGATGCTGGGGGTTCGTATAGATTCTGGCGATTTGGCTCATCTTTCTATAGAAATCCGTAAAATCCTTGATGAGGCAGGGTTTAAAGACGCTAAAATCATGGCTAGCAATGAACTTGACGAACACCTTATTCGCGACCTCAAACACCAAGGGGCTAAGATCGATTTCTGGGGTGTTGGGACCCATTTGGTGACTGGTAAGGATCAACCAGCTTTCGATGGTGTGTATAAGTTGTCGGCTCTTCAAGATGAGAAGGGGGAATGGCTTCATAAACTCAAGATTTCAGAGCAGATCGCAAAAATAACAAATCCAGGGATTTTGCAAGTTAGACGCTTTGAAAGACAGGATCAGTATAGTGCAGATATGATCTATGATACACTGGGGGGCATACAGCAAGCTGCTAGGATCGTCGATCCCACGGATCCAGCTCTTGTACGTACTGTGAGCAAAGAAAGTAGTTATCGAGATCTTCTTGAGCCTGTGTTGAGGAAGGGAGCAGAAGTCAAGCCGATGCCTAAGTTATCTTCTATTCAGCAGTATGCCCAAAGAGAATTATCTAAGTTTCATCCTGCGATACGTAGGTTTTTAAATCCACAGATGTATCTTGCGGGCCTTGAAAAATCACTTTTTGATCGCAAAGTGCAATTAATCGAAAACATACAAGATAGAGGGGACTTTTGAGAGCACTTATTATAGTAGACATGCAGAATGATTTTATGCCGAATGGCCCACTGGGAGTATCCGGTGCTAATGTACTCATTCCTGTGATCAATCAACTCATCCCTCAATTTCCTCTGGTTATAGCCAGCCAAGACTGGCATCCTGCCAATCACGTCAGTTTTGCCGATAATCATCCAGGGAAAAAAATAGGCGATATCATCGAAGTGGCTGGCTATTCACAGGTCTTATGGCCAGTACATTGTGTACAAAATACTGTAGGGGCAGAGATTGTACCCGGCCTAGCAACCAAAGGAATTCAAGCTTATTTTCATAAAGGTACAGATCCCAAAGTAGATAGTTATAGTGCGTTTTTTGATAACGCCCGTCAGCGTAGCACCGGCCTTGAAGATTATTTACGGTCACACAAAGTGACAGAGACCTACTTTGTAGGTGTAGCTACAGATTATTGTGTGTTGTATTCGGTCTTCGATGCTGTGGACTTAGGCTTTTCTGCCACTATGGTTCTTGATGCTTGTGCTGGGATTGATCTCAATAAGGGGGACGTTGAGAAATCTTTACTAGCGATATCTGCGATAGGTGGGAAAATCATTCAATCAGATGCTTTGTTCAGGGATGATTGTTTCCGAGTTTAAAGAGGTCATATTTAAGGATGCTTCCGGTGTCTCCAGTTGAGAATCATACACGGGTTGCAAGAGGCCTGTATCAAGGCTGCTAGTATTGAATGCATCGAGAGCTACTTGCGAATCTAGGGGGGCCTTTTGTAGAGCAGCCAATAGTTCGGCCGTTTGAGGAGGATTATACGTTTCAATAGGAATACCGTCCTGGGTGCTGATGGAGGAGAATTTTTGGAGTATATGATCTCTTATGTCTGCAGGAGGTTTTTTTGTTGTAAGGTCTCTTGGGGTAACGTGTTTTTGAAATTTGGGTGTGTGGGTTTGAGCATACAATTTTTGAATTGTTGTTGTATTGGCAATGATGGTGTGAATTTGTTGCCTTAACTTTTTTTGAGATATTTTAAAAAAAGAAAAAAACCCTTTTGATAGGAAAGTTGTTTTTTGAGCTTCAGAGAGCCCTTTCTCAGAAAATGTATTAGTTTGTAGCTTAAAAGAGCTAAAGGGGAGTTCTAGCCGTTGAGCGCTTGTTCCTGCACCTTTTTGTAATATGATTGTTTCATGATCAATATCAAGTTTAATAACGGATCGTAAATTTCCTTCAGCATCGTAGCTGACTATTGGGTACTGCTTTCTCTGCAGGATCACTTGTTTCGCTACCATCTCTGTAGAGTTCGTCAAATTTGCAACAAGAGAATCAGATGTTTTTCTTTCACTTTTCTTTGTCATTGCAATGGATAACCCATTTTTGGGCATAGAAAAATCATACTCTTCTCCTTTGAGGAGAACTGTAGTAGACCTCTCGTAATCAATATGTACCATTCTAGGTGGATCGGTAGGATTGATTAAAATAATGGAGTCTTGGCAGGGAAGAACTACACTCATGTGATGCGGTGGAGTGGTAGGCGATTTTTGGCTAGGGGAGATGTAGGCACTGAGATGCAGGTTTTCTCGTATGAGCTGAACAAGTTTCTCACTTTGTCCAATGCATGAAGCCCCGTGGTTTAGATCTATTTCTTCTGTTGGAAGGGGTTGAAACTCTAAAAAAGCTTGGGCTTCGGAAATATTTTGGTGAGTGATTTTTCTTTCTTGGTAAAATCGGATATATTGGCAAAGAAGACCCAAGGTATTGTAGTCTACCGTATTAGCAAAGGAGTCTACTAGACGTCGTAATGGGTCGATAATTTCACCCCCAATTACGGTAGCCTTCGGAAGAACAGTTCTATCGGTATAGTTTGGGAGAGGTAGATACGAGTAATAGTTGGAAAAATCTTGAGTTTTTGTAGTCATAATAGCTTTTGCATGAGTAGCTTTGGCATTTTTTTACATAAAGTCGACGTTAAAAGTTTTGGGGGATTTCTATGGGTGAATTCGCGGATCTGGTCTCATAGCTTAAGGATTCAATCCCTCTCTTAATAAGAGCATTCATGACTGCTTGCTTGTAGGTGGGAAGAGTTGAGGAACCCTTCAATCGCTCAAAAAGAGCATCAATAGTAGTCTCTGAGCTTAGTTTTTCTGTAGCTAGAGCAGCGGATAGTTTATTCCATTGGTAATCATACACAGGTTGCAGAAGGCCAGTTTGACGACTTAGAGCATTGAATTCTTTAAGTACCTTATCTCGAAAATCTCCAAAATGACCTTCTCTAATCTGCAGAGTATTCCCAAGCGCTTGGGTGATTGCTTGCTTGTAGATAGGGAAGGTAGAAGAAGGGTTCAGTGTGCCTAACAAGGCATCGAGAGTAGCTTGCGAATTTAAGGGGGCTTTTTGTAGAGCAGCCTCTAGTCTCCCTAACTGAAACTCATACACAGGTTGCAGAGGGCCGATTTGACGACTTAGGGCATTGAATTCTTTAAGTACCTCATCCCGCACATCTCCAAAATGACCTTCTCTAATTTGCAGAGTATTCCTAAGCGCTTGGGTGATTGCTTGCTTGTAGATAGGGAAATCAGGAGAGGCGCTTAGTTCCTTTAGGAGGTTATTCAGAGGTGTTTGTGAATCTAAAGGAGCCGCTTTTTGTAGAGCTGTTTCTAGCTCTAGCATCGATGTGTTGGGCAGGTCTTGAGGAGGATTTGTTTGTGGGTAGATAGTGGTAAATTCTCTAAGTATATGATCTTGCAGGTTCGAGCTTGTGCTAGCGGGGAGGGGTGGAGTCGCAGGTTTACGAAATCTTGGAGTTTCAGTCTGGTCATATAAATTTTGAATTACTCTAGTGTTATCGATGATCGTGCGAATTTGGAGCTTTAGTATACCTTGAGGCGTTTTGAAAGAAGAGAAAAAATCCTCCGATAAGAGGGCCATTTTTTCAGCTTCTAAAACTCCTTCTTTAGAAAATGTATTGCTTTGCAAGTTAAAAGAGCTAAAAGGACGCTCTAGTCGTATAGCGCTTTTCCCATCACCTTTTTGCAAGATGATTGTTTCATGATCAACATCGATTTTAATGACATGTAAGACTTTCCCTTCAGCATCATAGCTAACAACAGGATACTGTCTTCTTTGCAAGACTGACCATTTTGCCACTGCTTCCGCAGAATTTGTCAGATTGGCCACTAGATAAGTTGATACTAGAGTGCCAGAACTTACCTCTGTCTTACTAATAGACACGCCACCGTTAGGGATGAAAAAAACATAGTCCTCCCCCTTGATTTTAACAGTTTTAGGAGTGTCGTAATTGATTAGAAGCATCCTAGGTGGATCAGTTGGATTAATCAAAACAATGGAGTCTTCGCAAGGTACAACTATACTCGCGTGATGAGGGGGAGTTGAGGGGGATTTTTGGGCTGGAGCAATATAGGCCTGGAGTTGCAGCTTCTCTTTTATGAGTTGAACAAGCCTTTGGCTTTGTCCAATACAGGTAGCCCCGTTAGTTGCGTCTATTTCTTGTACTGGGTTGGGTTGAAATTCTTTAAAAGCTTGAGCTTCGGAAATACCTTGGGCGGTGAATTTTCGCTCTTGGTAAAATTGGGTATATTGGCAAACGAGACCTAAGCCATTATAGTCTAATGTATTAGCAAAAGAGTCCACTAAAGCTGTTAAATGATCAAAAACAGCGGCTCCTTGCGTAGGGGCTTTTGGAAGAGCATTTATATTAGCATAGTTGGGTAAGGGCAGGTGGGAGTAATAGGCGGATAAGCTTTTAGTATCGGAAGACATAATAATTGCTTAGGTAGATAAAAATGCGACTAATTAGTTTGTTCTTTGGGTGTCTATTTTATCATTTAATTGTTGTTTTGTCTATGTTAAAAAACCAAAAAAACCAATAACCAATAAAAAAATACGATGCAAGTTTGATTTTTGTAACTAGGTATTAGACTTTTTGCGTAACAGGTTCTACCTGTTAAAATCGACCTTTTCTCGTCATTTCGATCCGCGATTCCTCGGCCTACACACTTCGTGTATGTCTCGTTATCGTAGATCGAAATGACGAGAAAATCTCCGATTTTCCCAGGTGAAGCAAGTTACGCAAGTCTATTGATTGTTATAGGCTTATGTCTAAATACGGCGAGCGAGTTAAATAATTATTTTAATTTCAATGATTAATTTGATGAGATTGTCTTTCCTGTTACTACCTGCGTATAAGACAAAATCATAGTGCCCTCTAAGAGGGGTGGTCAGTAGTTGCTGTAAATACGAGGAGTTCTCCTGGTTGACAATCGAGGACCTGACAGAGAGCCTCAAGTGTACTGAAGCGTATGGCTTTGGCTTTGCCAGTTTTAAGGATAGAAAGGTTTTGTTCTGTAATTCCTACCGCTTCAGCTACCTCTTTGGAGCGCTTTTTTTTCTTTGCAAGCAGAACATCTAAATTCACTATGATGGGCATAGTTCAAAGTCTCTTGTTAAATCGTTGCTGCTTGTTCATCTTGTAGTTTACGCCCTTCATTCATTACCCAAGAAACGAGAATAATGATCGTTGCTATGATGACAAGATGGAGCTGTTCCATGCCAAAGGCTACAGAAATCGTTCTTTCTCCTGGAGGATTGCTAATGGTCAGAGCAAGTGTTAATAATCCAAGATACAAAGGGTATACGAGTTGGCCTATTAAAAGGCACCATCCAAGACGTTGAATACAGATAACGCTTTTTTGCGAAAAGAACTCGAAACGTTCAAAGAGCCCAAACAGTCTGACCAGCAGGAGCAAGGCTGTGGTTTGAAAAGCAACGGGAATCAAAGAGATAAGGAAACCGATCAGCTTCGTGTGGGCAGGTATCTCAGTAAAAGGTTTAATGGAAATACCTGAAATCTCGGGAAATGGAGAGCAATAAACAAGCGGCTTAAGAAAGGGGTAGCCATTAGTGATCCACGCCCCCGCTACGATAACTGGAAGAGCTAGAGCTGTGATGAAAAACAAGAGTTTTAATACACGGCTTAAAGTGCGAATTTTTCTTGGTGAGTAGTTCATGGGAGCCTCCATCAGATTTAATGGCTGGAATTATCGAAAAACGATAATTTATTGTCAATATTCAACCATTTTCCGGATGCTCCATAACACACAGCCCCTTTAGGGCTGTGTTGCCGGGAGATCTGAAGGCTAGTCGACCACCTTGCCTATACGAAGGTTGGCTATTTTAGGGTACATATCTTGAGGTGGTCTTACTACACCAATACCGCCAAGACGTTCGCGGAGTTCCATAAGTGCGATACCAAGTTCATTGGCTCCTGAACCATCACCATTATCTGCCCAGAACGCATCGCGGCCAGGAGGACAATGCTCTACGAGATAGGCATCCCCTGTCGCTAGTAAAAGTTCGTGCAGTTGCGGGTCTTGAAACTTAGCTTCAAGGACTCTTTGCATATGAGCGACATTGAACCGGTGTTTTACCCAATTGGCATCAGCTGTGATCGTTTTAGCTAGTTGACGAGCCTTATCGCCATCTAATTTAGTGAATTTTTTTGCCTGTTTAGGATCTTTTCCTGCTTGGAAAGCGGCTTCAGCACATATGTAGGTATGACCATCTAATGTGATAGGGCTTTTATGGAAATTTCCAAAACAAGCAGTCTTAGGATCAGACTTGTGTTTATAGAAGGCGATGAAATGATGATCTCTGGCTATTTGCTTTAGGAGATGAACCTGTCTAGTGTGAGCGGTGTCAACAATAGGAGCGGCTTCTTCTGCTTCTTCAGGTGCTGAATGACCCGTAAAAGCATAGAATGCTGGAGGTGCCGCTACGACACCGGTACCACCCATGGTTGCACGGAGTTCCATGAGCAGAATCCCCAGAGTATTGGCACCTTTGTTGTCTTGGCCTATATCCCAAAAGTTATCTGTTCCTTGCATGATGAGGCAAGCACTACCTGTTGCTAGCAATAGATCTTTGAGTTCTGGGTTTTGTTTAAATTTCGCTTTCAGAACATTTTTCATGCGATCTACATTGCGTTGGAACCAACCTGGGGTCACCTTGACACCCTTTCCATGAGCGGCAGCTTGGGCTCCATCTAACGAGGTGAACTCCCCTTTTTTAGAAATGTCACGCCCTGCTTGAAAAACGGCTTCAGCGCAATGAAATATAAGGTCGTCATAACGGATGTTGCAGGGGAAATAACTTCCTAAGAAGGCTGTCCTTGTATCACCGTCCACATTAGAAAAGGGAACAAAGCCGTGGTTAGCTGCTAAACGGGCTAACTCCATCGATGGGGTGGTTACTTGAGGAACTTCTGAAATTTCGACATCATCATCAAGTGCTGCAGCTGAAGCAGAAGGTTTAGGTATCGTTACAACACCTGTACCACCAAATTTTTCGCGGAATTTCATGAGCAAGATGCCTAGCTTATTATCACCTTGACCATCTTGGCCAATATCCCAAAAACCGTCATTTCCTTGCATCACTAGACAAGCATTTCCTGTTGCAACTAGACGCACTTGTAGACTTGGATTTTGCGTAAATTTTGCATTGAGAACGTTTTTCATACGATCTTCTTTGCGCTTAGCCCAATCTGAAGTAGCTTTTATGGTTTGTTTTTTAGCAAGGGTTTGAGTTCCATCGAGTCCAACAAATTCTTTCATTTTAGCGGGGTTACGACCGGCTTGAAAAGCTGCTTCAGCGCAACTAAAGACAACTCCATCAAATTTGATTGTACAAGGATAATGCCCTCCCAAGAAATCGGTTGTTGGATCGGTAGAGTCATTCAAGAATATGACTGCTGGCTTTGATGCCCTAGAAGGAGGAGCGCTTGCAGCAGGAGTTGCTCCAGATGGATTTTTTGATTTAATACCAAGTGCCTGGGGCTGCATTTGCATGTGTTGCGCATCATAGACAGATCCTTGGGGATGTTGCGCAAATTCACGAGCAAATGGGAGAAAGTTTCCCTCTCCTTTAGCATTGTGATCATTGATAACAGAAAAAATAATGAGATCAAATGCATTTCGGAAATAGGCATCGATCACGTTTCGGAAGATTTCAGCCATGTGAGCAGGAGGATTGTTAAAGGCTCCACAACCAAAGGCACTTAGAATCACTGCGCGATTGCCATGTGCATAAGCGGCTGCCAGCATGGTATAGATTTTTCTTTCCGTTAGATCTAATTCTCTCCCTGACAAACGACCTTTATCAAGAAGCGGATTTTTGATGGCTGCTGTGGAGATCACATTAATAGGAAATGGGCGATCAAGACACTCATAGCCGCGATGTTTACTAGCTCGGAATACTGGAACAGCCGGAGAATAAATGACAGCAGCTGAACCTAGTTCGGTAGAAATAGGGTAGAGGGTTCTTGTTTGTTTGCCATCTTGACTGGGTGGAGATAATGCATCTGTAAGACCTGTTCTGCGGAAGAGATCCTCCTCCTGCGCGTCTCTACGGTCTCGAATACCGCCCCCCGGCCGGCGGTCATTAGCCATGTTTAAAAGAGCAATATGCTGTGGATCAAATCCTTCTGTAGTACAGAGATAACGTGCGACTTCAAGACAATCTCTGTCCTCGACAATAATCCGTTGCCTGCATCTAGGGTCGTTACATACGACTTTGTCTTTTGGTTCTAGAAAAGGTTGTGTATTCTGTACCGAGAAACTAGTGTCAAGGGTCTGATCTATGAATAAACCACTGCCAGTGTCAACGGGGTAAGCTCCACGTCGCAGGTACGATACAGTTTCTCTCCAGATCCCATCAATGTACTGAAGATGTGCTTCTTTAGGATCGACAGTTGGCAATGGGTACCTGGATGTTGCTGAGAGATGATGAACAGTTCTTTGAGCAAGAGGCATCATTGGAGCGCTGCTTGGTGATGGAAAAGCGAGTTGAGGTGCTTGAGTCCTCTGAATCAATTGTTGTATACGAGTGATAGAGGCTGTGCATTGTTGCTGGATATGTGTATAGGTAGGCTTTACAGGGGCTGGTATTGGATTAGAATCATGTGCAACAACAGCGTCATATACGCCCTTCTGAGACAATGCGCTTTGGAGGGCTTGGCATCTAGCTAGTAAATGAGCTAACTGACTAGGGTCATTTTTGGGGGATTGCTCATATTGTGTGATCTCTGTTTGTATCCCTTGTAACTCTTGGAAGCGCCCTTGAAGGAAAGAGCTAATTGTGGTCGACATAGTTAAATCCTTATTATATTGTATGTTCTCTCTATTTTATCATAAAAATAACAATGAAGAGATTGCGGTATCTATAACCGCAATCTCTTCGTCGTGTGTGTTTAGAAGGATTGTTGTTGTGCCCGGATCCACTGCAACTGCCCTTGGGACATTGCTTGGAATGGTTTTGCACCTGGTGTTACCCACGATGGAGTGTACTCTGCATTGCCCTGGCATAGCTCCAATCTAGCAGCTACAACGTTTCGAGCTAGCACTGAGTCTCTAGTTTCTTTTGCAGCAGTAACTAATGCCCTATCGTTTTGAAAGGTTGCTTGTATAGAACGCTCGATCGTTCCATAAGTCAATCCATCTACAGCTGATTGAAGGGCTTTGAATTCTTTAACAAGCCTATCAAATTCCAGCCGTTGCGCAGCATCTTGGAATTTTGGAGGATTTTTTGTTATTTCAGCGAGTATGGAATAGAACGCCCCACTAACGTTGTTCATACAGTGGTACATTGCCATATCAAGCTCATAGGTAGATAGAGCTGGATTAGTAAGCGCACCTTGTCTGCTTAGAAGAAGTTGTGTGTGATGTATTAGTTGATACATTTCTGCGTACAACTCATGACCTGCAGTAGAGGCTACAGTAAGCCTGCTCAATCGTTTTTGTTCTGTTTCTAAGTAACGGATTTGATCGTTTCCTAATTGTGCAAGGTGTTTTTGGAGACCATCGTCTTTTATTTTGAGAACTTCCACAAAATGTCTTGGTAAATAGTCTAAATTATCTCTGCACAAGCGCAATCGGGCATCAATAATATAATGCGCGAATGGGTTGCCTCTTAGCTTTGATATTAAATCTTGGTTATTTCCTCCTGTTGCTTCGGTGGATGTAACTAAGGTCCCAATAAAACAACCTTTAATTGCATCAAGATGAGCTTTTAATTGCTCACGAACAGCGAGTAAATTCTGTCGGTTTTTTCCTTCAAGCTGAGGAATGGTTTCTTCAATAGAAGCAAGCTTTTCCCCAATTTCATTATACACACTAAAGAGACCCTGGTAAACCATATCTATCTCATAAGTGGAATAGGATCCTTGGATAAGAGCAACTTGTCTGCTTAGCAAAACACTTAGCTTTCTATCGAGCATGAAAAGATCTGTAGCTAATTGTTGCACGTTTTGAGGATATGTTGCGATAGGTCCTAGTAAGGTTGTTAGGCGTGGTCGCCAAGAATCACTTCCTACTACTGGGCGTGTAGCGGCCTGTGGCGCTGATGTCGAGGCAACTTTGGGCTCTGAAGCGGGCTTAGCTGAAGGAGCTTTAGAGTCTGAAGTGGGCTTAGCTGAAGGAGCTTTAGAGTCTGAAGTGGGCTTAGCTGAAGGAGCTTTAGAGTCTGAAGTGGGCTTAGCTGAAGAAGCTTGAGGTTGGGATAGTGAGGCTGGAGGAGTGTCATAGCTCTGAAATGTTGTATTGAAAATGTCTTCAGAATAAAAAAAGGCGGCTGACTTGTCCCTAGAAGAGGGAAGAGGTAGCACAGTATGTGTTGCAGAGAGAGTGGGCAGAGGGGTGGATACTGGCTGATGAAAAGTAACTGTAGCCAAGGATGTTAGTAATGACGTAGCAAACGTTGTATTTACTAGGAAAACCCGAGAATCGGCTTCTCCCAATGCCTCTTTCAAGGCTGCTTGCAGGGCCTTAGCTGTGTTCTCCAGGTTGTCGGTGGCATGGTTTCTTCCCCACTTAGGATCTGAGGTTTTAGGCTTGCCAGAACAGACGTGAATTTGTGTGAGAAATGTAGAGCGAAGATCTTTTGTGAATCCTTTGGATGATACAGCATGCAGTTGTTCCATAAGCTCTGTAACGCGTGGTGTGTCACGTTGCTCAAGAGCTTGGAAAAGATCAAAATATAGACTGACTTCTTCTGGGTTTGGCAATTCTTGACTCAAGCTAAAGATTTGAGCAGTGTATGTATCTAAAGCCTCTAGGAGTGCTGCGATTTTTTGACGTTCTTGAGTAGATGGATTAGGGACGAGCCGCAGGTCGTCGACTTGTTTTGCAAGGATGATATAACTCATTTTGAATCCAAGAGAATTGACAGTCTTATGCGTCTTTAAAGCCTTGATTGTCAATTCCGCATTACCTATGGCATCGGCAGTTTTCAGTTTTAGTGCTAATGGGTGCATGTTGGCTTGTACGCGGTTCAATAGAGTTTCAGTTTTACGTAACGATGACATCTCGTCTTTCTTAGTAGATTTTAACACAGCTCCTCTAAGAGCATGGAGTTGAGCTCGGGCGGAATTTGTGATTTCAACGGCGCGAAGGATAGCTGCTTGATCTGCGCTTGTCGCTACCTGAGTAGGAATAACACAAGAAGAGAGTTGGTCTTGTAAAGCTTGTAGACTTTGACTTATTGATGTGGTGCTCATGGTGCTCCTTAATTTTTTAATACCTGTTTATGTTTTTGCTTAGTAAATGATAACACTCTGGCGTTTATTGTTTCAATGGATAGTTTATTTTTTTATTAACAAACTAAAAATTCGCAGATTATTTTTCGTGATTTGGTTTTCTAATACATCTATCTGCCGTTACTTACAGTTAAAAATGCTGAAAAACTTGAATTTTTATTTATTGATTTTGATATTAACATGATATAAATCAGGGTGTTGCGTTTTAATTAAAATATTTTTTACAAAATTTGCCATATGTACACAGTACTGTTTATTTTTTATAAAGGGATTTTTTATTTTTTCTTATTAATTCGAGTTTCGTTGTTAATTGTTTATTTTAAAAAAATAGTAGGACGGTTTTTGGGGATAGAGCCATTCTCGGTGTTGATTTTCCCTGCAGGAAAATCAACACAAAAAGAAATTTTACCCCAAAGTCTGCCTATGAAACCAATTTGTGAAATGAGCCAGAATTGCCATTTTCACCCCACAAGCAACTTATTGAAATAGAAGCTCTTATCCAGACACTTGTTTCGCGTTGTGCTCATCTTCCGAAGGAAGTGAGTACAACGGGAATGGCTCGGATAGATAAACTGTATAAATTTTTTTATAGATGGGTTTAAAATTCTTCATCCATCCTTTCTGTAGGTTGTGTTTTTCGGAATTGGAATGAAAATTAAGAGGTTAGAGCCTCAAGGATTTTTGGGATCAGCATAGAGGAAGCGATACGCTCTTGTTGCATAGAATCTCGATGGCGGATGGTCACAGTGTCATCTTCCAGGGTTTGGAAATCGATGGTAATACAAAGAGGGGTGCCGATTTCATCATGACGTCGATAGCGCTTACCAATAGCACCAGAATCATCATAGTCGATGGCCCAACGTTGACGCAGTTGTTCAAAAATGGGTCTTGCTTTTGCAACCAAGGGTTCTTTTTTCATAAGGGGGAATACAGCAGCTTTAACAGGTGCTATCTTAGGGGATAGACGAAGCACAGTCCGAGTGTCACCATTATCTAAAGTTTCAAGAGCATAAGCATCACAGAGGATGGCTAAGAAAGTACGATCGAGGCCGAAAGTAGGCTCTATGACATGAGGGAGGTATTTTTCCTGAGTTTTAGGGTCGGTGTATTCGAGATTGACCTTAGCGAATTCTGAGTGACGTTTCAAATCAAAGTCTGTTCGGTAGGCTAGGCCGTATAGTTCAGAGCGGCCAAAGGGAAAATCGAACATAACGTCGATGGTTCTTTTGGAGTAATGGGAGAGTTTTTCTTTAGGGTGTTCATAGAGAGAAAGGCGGTGTTTTGATAAACCAATTTCATCGCACCAAGCTTGCATCGCATTTAGCCATTTCTCGAAGTGTTCTTCCCAAACATTTGGATGAAGAAAGTATTCGATTTCCATTTGTTCGAATTCGATGACGCGGAAAAGAAAATTCCCTGGAGTGATCTCATTGCGAAAGGCTTTTCCGATCTGTGCGACTCCAAAAGGAACCTGCACGCGCATAGTGTCCACAATATTGCGGAAATCAAGAAAGATAGCTTGGGCTGTTTCTGGGCGGAGATAAGCAAGATCATCACTAGCAGTGCTAGATGTTTTGCTTAAATGTGTTGCAAACATAAGGTTGAAGTGGCGTACAGCTGTCCAATCTCTTGCACCACACTTAGGGCAGGAGATTGCATGTTCTTTGACGAGTTGGTCCATCTCCTCGACAGATAACCCTTCCACATTTCTGCATAAGCAGGCTTCTAAGAGGTGATCTGCTCGTATACGAGCTTTGCACTGTTTGCAGTCGATGAGTGCATCACTAAAACCAGCTACATGACCAGAAGCTTCCCAAGTGCGTGGATGGAGCAAAATAGGGCCATCAAGACCCACCATATCCTCACGTAAATGAACAAATCGCTTCCACCAAAGATCGCGGATGTTTTTTTTGAGTTCAGCTCCATAGGGCCCGTAGCTATAGGTATTGGCAAATCCTCCATAGATCTCAGATCCCGGGTAGACAAATCCTCTCCGCTTAGCAAGAGCGACGATATGTTTAAGAGTGGTGTCTTGTCCAGTGGGCTGACTCATTGCTGTCTCCTCGAGATTCGAGGGCAAAGTGTAGAGAGCCTGTTGTTAAAAAACAATGCGAATTGAGAAGAGGTAGTCAAAAAGCCCAAAAATCGGTGAACTTGGGTTTTACAACTACCTCAGAAGACTAAAGCTCAGCTAGAGTGCGACGGATAGCCTCGATACGATCTTCTCTAAGATGTGAGATGTGATGACAGAACTTCTTACAGACGTCCATGCTCTCACAAAATACGAATTTTCCGTAATGAGGGTCAGATTTTTTTATATTCTTAGCTCTCTCATGGATACCATAAAGATGCGCATAAATTTTTCCTGGCAATTTTGGAGAGATTGAGGCAAGGCATGCTAGGTTAACTAGGGCTTCATTTCTATTGCCTTCTTCAAGCTGTTGTATCATTAGCTCTAAAAGCTCTCTAGGTTGGGGGGTGTCATTAGCGGACTTTCCCTTTAAGCTGCCTTGTGTGGTAGGTTCTGGGGGAAGAGTCGTTGCAGGGCCAGCTTCTGCAGCAGAGTCTTGTTTTTTTGTTGTTGTGTACCATGCCTGCATTCTATCTAGTACAGAAGCTATCTTTTCGAGAGCTTGTAATTCTTGTTGGGCGGTAGTGGGGGTGAGTCTAAGCACCTCTTCATATGTAACACGATAGTGATCTATATAGGTAGTGTCGTCATCGATCTCTAACTCTTCAGCGGTAGTAGTTAGTCCTCGTTCAATAGTAGTTTCTAGGCGTGAGACATCCTCTAAAAGTTGTCGAACACGCTCTGCACAAGGTCTTTTTTTCTCTAGAGCTTTAGCAGAGGCTTCTATAGCCCTTAGCTCGACATCTGTTATAGGTCGGGATCGAACGCGCTCTAGTAAATCGGTGATTTCAGGGACAATAGCGTCTATTCCCGCAATCTTCTGCTCATAAGACGCTCTAGTGTGGAGGTCCTCGAGGACTAAGGCTTGTATTCTACACACTTCTAAGGAGTCTTTGAGGGTGGTAAATCGCTCTCCCCATGTTTGCTTAGTTTGGTGGGGAATATCTTCATGTGTACGCTGCTGCTCTATTAACGAGGAGCGCAGGTCTGACATATTCTTTGTTAGATTGTTTACAGCATCAAAAGCAGCTCGAATGGCTTGGATATTTACTGCCATGAGATTCTCCAATAAAAACATTGATAATTGATTGTATCATTATTTCGCATTTAGTTTAATCATTAAAATTATTTGTATTCCATCTTTATTGTTAAGATAAAATTCATGCGATCTGTAGTGTTTTTAAGACAATTTTCTCGAGTTTAATTTTTTAGACGGTTAAAATCTGACATTTTTGGTTATTTATGCTAGGACATACTCTAGAAGAATTGCAAGAGAGTTTACAGGAGTTGGGTAGACCTAAATTTCGGGCAGCCCAAATCTGGAAGTGGGTCTATGAAAAAGGGGTAACTGATTGGTCTTGTATGACTGATTTGAGTCAGGACCTGCGGGAGGCTATGCAGAGCCAGCTGCAACTCGAAACTCTTAGGTTAATTCGTAAGCAAGACTCTGTGGATGGGGAGACGACGAAGTTTCTTTGGGAACTTTATGATGGGAAATTGGTAGAGTCTGTACTGATTCGTTCTGCCGATCGGCGCACAGTTTGCGTTTCTTCTCAAGTGGGGTGTCCAGCTCGATGTGCATTTTGTGCTTCTGGCAAACAAGGGTTGATTCGTCACTTAGAGGCAAGAGAAATCACAGAACAGGTATACCAAATCGATAGGTTACTTAAAGCGCAGAAAGAGAGGGTTTCTCATATTGTTTATATGGGAATGGGGGAGCCTATGGAGAATTACGGCAATGTTTTGCGCTCTATTCGGATTATGAACGATGCAAAAGGGTTGAATATCTCTCAAAGAAAAATGACTGTTTCTACGGTAGGTGTTGTAGAGGGTATCGATCGTTTTGCAAAAGAAGGTTTGCAGGTCAACCTAGTGCTTTCCCTTCATGCGCCCAATCAACGTCTTCGGCAAAAATTGATTCCCTATGCACGTCGATATTCTCTAGAAGATGTTTTGATGGCTATGCGCTCTTTTGCTAAGACAACTAAACGCGACATCACGTATGAGTATACTTTGATGAAGGATCTTAATGATCAAAAAGAGCATGCGGAGGAGCTGGCAGAGTTGCTCAAACACGATCGATGCACGGTAAATCTCATTCCTTATAACCCTGTCGAGGGGATCTCTTTAAGTCGACCTCCTAAGGAGTCTATTATTCTTTTTAGGGAGATTTTAGAAAAAAAGGGAATTAATACCACATGGCGTTATACAAAGGGTAAGGACATAGCTGCAGCTTGCGGTCAGCTAGCATTACAAGAAAAAATAGAGCACGGTTCAAACTTGGCAATCATTGAGTAATAACGAGCAATGGATGAAGTGGCTTTGATTTTTTTACTGGCGGAGTGCGATGCTTCTATATTCAGGAAAAATCAAGGGTGGTTTGCCGATTTGAACAGGGTGAAAGACTAACTGACGATGCTTTGACAGGAATGTAGTAAAGAGTCTAGTTGAATTTTAAGAATAGCTAAGTATATTTCAGAGAATCATTAAGGAGGTTGTTCTTGAATATCGCGATGGTGCTCACAGTGGCACGGATTTTCATGAGCCCAGTGTTCTTACTTGTCTATCTCTATTACGAGAGAATGGGGGTGCCGTTAGTCGTGTTGCCTTGGCTACTCATAGGCCTTCTTTCTCTGACGGAACTGTCTGATCTTTTTGATGGATTTTTAGCAAGAAAACGTAACCAAGTGACAGATCTTGGGAAAGTATTAGACCCCATGGCAGACAGCATATTTCGGCTTTCTGTTCTTTTAACGTTTACGCAAGGGATCATTCAACTCCCCATTTTGCTGGTATGCGCGTTTTTTTATCGCGATTCTATGATTAGTACTTTGCGAACGATTTGTGCTATGCGTGGTGTGACATTGGCTGCTCGATTAAGCGGTAAGATCAAAGCGGGCTTTCAGGCAGTTACAGCTTTTGTGATTTTGATTTTAATGATCCCTTATTCATTGGGAATGCTTAGTTTAGAGAGTTTGAGGTCTGTGAGTTTTTATAGTGTGCTCATCGCCGCAGTATATACGGTGTTTTCAGGTTTTGAGTATGTAGTGTCTAATTTTTCTTTTATTAAACGGGCTCTTTTGAAGGAGTCAGTTTCTGATACAGCTCAAGATACTGCTGCGCAGAATGTTTCCAACTAAAATCTGCATTGAATCCGTGCTGCATTAATTCGATCCAACGCTCAGGTTGGGTCGTTTTATATTTTATAGCACGATCTAATGCCCATCGGATACCGCTGACATCTGGGTGTTTAAAGGTAAATCCGTTGCGTTTGTCTAGAGAAGCAGAGGAGGTGTCTATATCAAAGATGGTATCGGCTAATCCTCCAGTCTCCCTCACCAAGGGAATAGTGCCATAACGCAGTGCTATCATTTGTGTAAGTCCACAAGGTTCAAAGATAGACGGTACAATGAGAATATCTGATGCAGCGTAAAGCAGATGGGCGAGTGTTTCATCTTGGTCTAACCAGATAGCTACATTGGGATCGTGATGTAGATCTTGCCGAAGTTTTATAAAAATCTCTTCGAGATCCTTTGGAGGCTGTGACCCGAGTAAGACAAATTGTCCCCCGAGTTCTAGCGTGCGTAAAAGACATTCTTTGATGAGTTCAGGCCCTTTTTGAGGAACTAAACGAGAAATGCATGTGACAAGAGGGGCTTGGCTAGCGCCTAGCTTAAGGTGCATTTGAATGAATTTTCGATTCTCCCGTTTGGCCTCCAGAATTTTTTCGATTTGCTCTTTAGTATCGTAGGACCTTATGGAGAATTTTTTTACAAGATGAACATCTGTTTCGGGGTCCCAAGTAGCAAGATCAATCCCATTAAGGATGCCAGTTAGTTTGGGTGCAATGGCTCTAACTTCTTTGTCTAAGCCGTAGCCTCCTTCAACCGTTGCGATTTCCTGTTGATAGGTTGGCGAAACTGTAGTGACTGCATCAGCATAGAGCATGCCTCCCTTGAGTAGATTGATGAGGTGGGGGGAAATAGGGTCTTGCATTTTATTGGGATAAAGATAGCTTTCTCCAAGAAGTCCAGCTTGAGAAAGGTCAAAAGGCGAACATTGGCCCTGATGCAGGATGTTGTGAATAGTAAAGAGAGTACGGAGATGCTTCATCCCTAGAGCAGAGTACATATCTTTGCATAGGACAGCTCCCAATGCGGTAGGCCAGTCATGTAAATGTAGGATATCAGGCCATTTTTCAGATTTAAACAGAGCTTCTAGCGCAGCACGTGAAAAATAGATAAAACGAGAAATATCATCCTCACACCCATAAATTTTACCACGGCTAAAATAGAGTTTAGGATGATGAGTTTCTAGAAGAAGAACTTTAATCGTTCCTAGCTCAGCTGCCCACAGGGTGTTATTAATGCGTTGAAATCCTTCGTAAGACCATAAATCACGTTTCTCAACGCGTAAGTTTTTTAGAGAGGAGTAATCTAGGCAGTCATATTTTGGCAGGAGAACTTCGACATCAATGCCTTGCTCAGAAAAGGTTTTAGCTAATCCAAAAACGACATCTGCTAATCCGCCAATTTTGGCTACGGGTGCTAATTCAGAGCAGATATGTACGATCTTCATAGTCATGCCCTGTTTAGGAGAGGTCTATCAGTTTTATTACTCAATGTTATAAGACTTTGAACCATGTCAAAAGAGCTCTATTTTCTGGAGTCTGATAGCTATCTTCCTCATCGAGTCTATATAAAATTATTTTGACTTCTTTGAAAGAGGAAATGTACATTGCGCTAAATGACTTATCCTTGCTAGGATAGGCCTTTGAATTTTGTTGGGGTGTCGCCAAGTGGTAAGGCAGCGGTTTTTGGTACCGCCATTCGGAGGTTCGAGTCCTTCCACCCCAAACAATTAGGCAATTTCCCAGGCCACATGACATTTTTACTGTTTTCTGGAACATCGCACCAAGAGTTGTCCAAGGAAATAGGAGAATGTCTTGGAATTACGCTAGGGAAAATTGCCATTGAGACATTTCCAGATAACGAGATAGGCGTTCAAATACAAGAGAATGTCCGTGGTAGGGATGTGTTCGTCTTGCAGTCTGTCGCACGACACCCCAATCTCTATCTCATGGAATTGTTGATTATAGTCGATGCTTTGAAACGCGCTTCTGCCCGTTCTATCGTGGCCGTGCTCCCTTATTTTGGGTATGCAAGGCAAGATCGGAAGGATAAAGGCAGAGTGCCGATTACTGCAAAGCTCGTTGCTAATTTACTGGAAAAAGCTGGCGTCACCAGTGTGCTTACCATGGATTTGCATACTGATCAGGTGCAAGGTTTTTTTGATATTCCAGTAGATAATCTCTATGCTCGCTACCAGCTGGGCAAAGCGGTGGAGAAGATAGGGATGCGTGACTTAGTGGTCGTGGCTCCGGACGTAGGAAGCATTAAGCTCGCCAGAGCTTATGCCTCCTTCCTTAAAGCGGATTTGGCCATTGTCGATAAGCGGCGAGTGAATGCGAGTAAAGTTGAACCCAATGCCCTCATTGGCGACGTAAAGGACAGGGATGTGCTTCTCGTTGATGATATGTGTTCAACTGGCGAAACCCTACTCAAAGCGTCATGGGTTTGCAAAAGCGCCGGTGCCCGTCGGATCTGCGCAGCTGTGACTCATGGCCTGATTGTGGGGAAAGCGTTCGAAGAGGATGCGATAGAGAGGCTTTTTGTAACGAATACGATCCCTTTGCCCTTAGATATGCAGAATGGGCGTGTTGAGGTTGTTTCAGTAGCTGATCTTTTAGCGCGTGCGATCGATTCGATTGCGCACGGGCAATCCATCTCCTCTCTCTTTGAACAATTCGTCTAAAGTGTTTTGACATCATTTAGGATGTCGTGTTGATTTTTAGAGACTGAATTTTCTTTGGAGTAAAAACATGAAATTAAATGCTTCCGAGCGCAAGCATGAGAAAAAAAGTGAAACAGCAGCTTTGCGCAGAGCTGGTAAAATCCCTGCTGTACTCTATTCACCAGGGAATCCGAATGCTCTTATCCATGTAGATGCTGCAGAATTTAAAGCAATTCTTCGAGGGATTAAGCAGGGGCGTCTTTCCACGACGACGTTTGTGCTTAATATTGGCAATAAAGAGCGTAAAGCAATTGTTAAAGATATCCAGTATCATCCGACAACTTATGATGTGATTCACCTAGATTTTCAGGAACTCATCAAAGGAACCTCCGTCAGTGTAAAAGTGCCAATTTCTTGTACTGGGGTTGCAGATTGTGTAGGGATTAAATTAGGAGGGTTTTTACGTCAGGTCATCCGCACAGTTAAAGTGGAGTGTCCTTCAGAAACCATTCCTTCAGAATTTATCATCGATGTAAAAGACCTTGGGATTCGTCAGACAAAGCGTCTATCTGATCTGACCATGCCAAAAGGTGTTAAGCCGCTTGCGGCAATGAAAGAGGTCCTTGTCGTCATAGCAAGACGTTAAGAGGTCTATTACAGGAACAATGGAAGAGCCAACTGCACCTTTTTTGATTGTAGGTCTTGGAAATCCTGGCCCAGAATACAATCTTACAAGACATAATTTAGGTTTTCAGGTCATCGAAACCATTGCTCACAAGAATGGTGTTGTCTGGAACAGGGAAGGGGCTTTGAAAGGGCTAGTTGGTAAAGCGAGAAAAGAGCAACGGCTGTTTTTTCTCTTAAAGCCAATGGTCTTTATGAATAACAGCGGGGAATCCGTGGCTTTGACAAGGCGCTATTATCAGGTGCCAGTACATCGCATTCTCGTGATCTCTGATGATATAGCTCTTCCATTTACCAAGATGCGCCTTTCCGACAAAGGAAGCAGCGGGGGCCATCGTGGATTAGAGAGTGTGGAGCTCATGCTGGGCACACAACATTATGCTAGGTTGCGTATCGGTATCGGTGATCGAAATGAGGGAGAGCTTGCGGACTATGTCCTCGGCCGTTTTACCGAGGAAGAGCAAAAGTTACTTCCACCGCTTATAGAACGAGCGGCTAAAGCCGTGGAAATATGGATGGGTGAAGGGAGTGAAGCTGCTAGGCAAGCTCTTCTTCCAGAAGTAAACGGTCGCTAGTTGAATCCTCTTATAAATAGAGGATCTGTAGTTGGCCAGATAAAGTTGATCTAATTTGAAGGAGTCATGACAACATGGCAAAAAGTAGAAATCGTCTCTATGAAGGGATGTACATTCTGAGTGCAACTTTGAGCGATGAAGCTCGCCAAAAAGCACTCGACAAAATCATTTCCGGAATCCGCGATCGCGGCGGGGAAGTGCATAAAATCTTCGATCAAGGACGCAAAAAACTTGCTTATGAAGTAGGTGGGCGCCGAGAAGGTCATTATTATGTGCTCTATTTTAGCACATTGACTAACAATATGGATGAACTGTGGCGTGATTATCACCTTAATGAGGATTTAATCAGGTTTGTGACGCTGAATGTTCCTGTTGTTCCTGAAAAAATAGAATTTAAGCCACTTAGCAACTAAGGAAAGGTGACGTGATGTCTATGAAAAAAATTCCTGAAGGACCCTTTTCAAAAAGACGCAAGCAATGCCCTTTTACTGCAGCTGGCGTCAAGCATATTGACTACAAGGATATTGAGACCTTGAGTCAGTTTGTTACAGAAAGAGGTAAAATCATTCCTCGTCGTATCACAGGAGTTTCCTGCTACTACCAGAGATTGCTTTCTCTGGCTATTAAACGCGCTCGTTATATGGCGCTTCTCCCATTTGTCGCTGAAGATTAATTCTTAAGGAGTTAAACCGGTATGTCTATCCAATTACTTTTGCTTGACGATGTGGATGAACTCGGCCGCAGTGGCGACGTCGTTAGCGTGAAACCTGGGTATGCGCGCAACTACCTTGTGCCTCAAAAAAAAGCTCTAGTTGCCGATAAACACACTCTACGCATGCAAGCGAAACTACAAGAAGAACGTGCAAAACGTGCTGAAGTGGATCGAAAAGAAGCTGAAGAGGTAGCTGCTCGTCTAGCAGATACTGAACTGACCACGATTGTTAAGGTCGATCCAGAAGGGCATTTGTATGGTTCTGTTTCAGTTCTTGATATTATCAAGCTTTTTGAAGAGCAAGGTATCAAGATAGGACGGAAAAATGTCGTATTGCCGCATCCAATTAAAGAGCTAGGTTCACATCGCTTGAATCTTAAGCTGAATGAAGGTGTGATGATGACCTTCGTTCTTCATGTGGAAAGCGACATACCGCTTCCTGTGAAGGTAAGAGAGAAAAATGTTCCGCCTGCTGAAGCTGAACAAGCGACAGACGTAGAGGCTTAAAAACACCCCTTACGCACACAGAAAGGCTTATGGGCTATTTGAAAGCTGTCGATAAATCAAACCGTGAAAAGTGGGTAGTATTGAATGAAATACAACCTGCTTTCTGCAGTTTGATTTTCGATGCTTTGAAACAGTCCATAAGTCTTTCTGTGTGCGTAAGGTGAGTTAAAAAGGAGGAAAAACACTTGTTTAAGTTTTTTTCTCCCGCCAAGCTCAATCTTTTTTTCCGTGTTCTCCACAAGCGCAATGATGGATTTCACGAGATCGCATCGCTTTACCAAGCGATCGATCTCGGAGATGATCTTGAGATGTCTTTTAGCGATCAAGATGAACTTACTTGTAGCGATCCCTCTTTGTCTTGCGGAGAAGACAATCTCATATGTAAGGCTATCAACGCCTTTCGGAATCAAGTGGGCTTTAGCGACTTTCACATGCGCTGTCACCTAACCAAACGCATTCCTATTCAAACAGGGGTTGGTGGAGGAAGTAGCAATGCAGCTACGGCATTGTATGCTTGTAATGAGTTATCTGGTAGACCTCTCAGCTATGCGCAACTTTTTTCTATAGCGGCAGAACTGGGTTCTGACGTGGCCTTCTTTTTCTCTTCGGGAAGTGCATATTGCACAGGTAGAGGAGAGAGAGTTCAAGACGTCGAATATCCTGTAGACAAAGTCTTTTCTGAAAATGTCTGGCTTGCTAAGCCGTTATTTGGCATAGGAACACCCGAAGTGTATAAAGCGTGTAAACCTGCAGAGTTACCAGCAAGGGACCCGCAGAGGGTTCTTGACTCTTTTAAGCGTGGCGAACCTATATGGTTCAATGATCTTCAATCCGCAGTACAGGTGGTGTCACCCTTGTTTTCTGCATATATTCAACAACTACAAAGTTGTGGATTCACACAAACAATACTAACGGGGAGTGGCTCAGGTGTAGTTTGTTTTGGTTTAGAAACACCTCCAGAAATCCAGGGGATTCGTTTTTATCCGATTCAACCGTTAGTAAAGAATTCACAAGACTGGTACCCCTTTCCAAAGGCATCATGCAAAAAAAACTACAATCACAACAGTTAATTGTTATTACAGGGGCCGCTGGTTTCATCGGATCGTGCCTTGTAAAACATCTTAATAACCTTGGCTATTACAATCTTGTATTAGTTGATGATATTGGGACCTCTGATAAGTGGAAAAATTTGCTCGGTAAACGATTCAAATGCTTACTAAGCATTGATAAGCTTTTCGAGTGGCTTCAAGGAAAAGAGAAAGAAGTGGCTGCTTTTATTCATCTTGGAGCTTGCTCTGATACATTAGAAAATCGCGTGGATTATTTACTGGATAACAACACCAGGTTTACCATTCGATTGGCTGAGTATGCATTACAGCATGGACAGAGATTTATCTATGCATCATCCGCAGCAACTTACGGAGATGGTTCACAAGGTTTCTCTGACGACCACAATAGATTGCATGAGTTAAAACCATTGAATCCGTATGGATATTCTAAACATCTTTTCGATCTTTGGGCTCTTGAACAGGGAGTGATCGATCGTTTAGTGGGACTTAAATATTTTAACGTCTATGGTCCCAACGAGCAACATAAAGGACGAATGGCTTCCATGGTTTGTAAAATGGTTCCTCAGATTGAAAAAGAGGGGGTCATTCGTTTATACAAATCCACGGAGCCAGAAAGATTCTCTGATGGGGGGCAATGTCGAGATTTTATCTATGTCAAGGATGTGGTCGCGATGACTTGTTCTTTTCTCGATAATCTACATGGTGGTATTTACAATATTGGAGCTGGTGAACCTGCGACTTGGAATCAGCTAGCAACAGCTCTGTTTAAGGCTATGGATTATCCTGTGAACATTGAATATATCGACATGCCAGCAGACCTCGCTAAGCAATATCAAAACTATACCTGTGCCGATATGGAGAAATTCAATAAGATAACAGGACATGCCCAAAAAGGCGCGCCGTTGCAGTTCTCTTTAGAAGACGCTGTACGTGACTATGTTCAAGGGTATCTTATGAAAGGGACGACGTGGTAAAGCTGATCGGATTGCTCTCTTCTTTATGCCCTGTCAATGTATTGGTGATTGGCGACTTTATGCTCGACACTTATACGACAGGAAAAGTGCGTAGGATTTCTCCTGAAGCACCTGTTTCTGTTTTGCATGTGCAAAATGAAGAAAGTCGTCCTGGCGGTACTGGCAACGTGGCTTTGAATATCATTTCCTTAGGTGGAAAGGTGGTGGCTGTCGGTCGGGTTGGGGCGGATGCTGCAGGGAGACATTTACGGGAATCGCTAGAAAAGGAAGAGATTGATGTGCGAGGGCTTTTTGTTCAGGAGGGCTACCGTACCCCCGTTAAAAATCGATTGATCGCAGATTCTCAACAAGTGTTGCGCGTTGATTTTGAAACCAATTCTCCAATTCCAGAAGACCTAGAAGCTAGTGTTGTTGAGGAGTTATCCCAACTCATGCGAGGTGTGCATATCATTGCTATTTCTGACTACGCCAAGGGGTTCCTCTCTGTAAGAATATTAGAAGAAGTGATCTCTCTTGCTAAGCAGCGAGGTATACCAACGATTGTCGATCCCAAGGGGGATGATTTTAGCAAATATCGTGGTGCTGATATCATTAAACCCAACTTAAGTGAAGCAGTTGCTGCGGCTAAAATGTCTAGCACGGTTATATTAGACCATGTAGCGAAAGTACTTTTTGATCATATTTTAATCGATAAATTGTTGATCACGCGTTCAGAGGCTGGCATTTCGTTGTTTGAGCGTAACGGAGAGCGTTTTGATTTTCCTGTGCGTTCTAGAGAAGTCAAAGATGTAACAGGTGCTGGGGATACAGTTCTTTCTATGGTCAGTGTAGCTCTAGCATCAGGCATTGATCTTAAGGAAGCCATTCAATTGGCTAACATAGCAGCGGGGATAGCCATTGAAAGAGTGGGTTGTGCCAGAATTAACATAGGGGATTTAGCTGTGCGTCTTTTTGAACTGGACGCTGAGAATAAAGTGTTTGATGAAGAGCATCTTTTTGCATTGCAACAGGCGCTTCGTGGTAAATGTTATTGTGTTTTGAGAGTTGATAGTAAGCTGGGGATGTCTAATGCACTATTTCGTGCGATTAGAGAAATTTCTCAGAAGGATCCCTCAAAAGAACTGATTGTCTATGTGAGAGATGAAACCCCTGATGAGGAATTTATCTCTTTGCTCTCTTCTCTAGCTGAAGTAGATTTTATTGTTTTGAAGTGCGAAAGCTTGCGCAACCTTCTCGAATCCATCCAACCATCGCAGGTGTTCTCCTTGCTAGATGGGTCTTTAGTCGCGCATGATCATGCAAAAGCTTTATTGGTTCACAGTCCCTTACCAGTCACACCCGTGTTTTTAAGGGCGGATTACTAGGGCCATTTGAAGCCTGTGCTACCGCTTTTTCAGCGATTCCTCTAGCTCCAGGAACTCGTGTAAAATCATACAAATGCCTAATAGTCTGTTGTCCTTGCATAGCCCAAGAGGCTAATTCTGGGTTTCCTTCAGGAACCATAAACCACCCAGCACCTTTAGCTGTATCCATACAATGGACAGGTATTTCCATTTGTATATTTGTCTGCTCTGTAAAAGGATTTGTCGATTTATCAATACCTTTTTCCTTTCCATTCACAGTTAACTGACATATTGGCGTAAAAATCAAAGTGCAAGTGCCATCATTATTGTTTATGCATTTGATATTGAAATCGATCTTTGTTGGACCGCCAAAACTTTTTAGATATTCTGTCTTCAAATTATCTATGAATTGTACGATTTCTGGGCTTTTGGGATTCGCTGTTACGATTTTTAGAAAAAATGCGTCGGGTTCTTTTCCAACTTGTACAACGTCAACTGTAGCTTGAAGACTGGGAGCAAACACTGGATGATTCTGTTGTAGGTAGGTAGGGTAAGCCGAGATGTCATTACTGCTGATTTGCGTATGTTGATTTTTTTGAATGCTAGACCCAGCTTTGGGATTTTGACCCACTTCAAAAGCAGCTTCGCCAGGTAGCCAGTGATCTGAAGATAGAGGGGGATTTAGGAGCGCATATTCTTGAACAATTTTTTCTCCATCGATCAAAAACCAATTCTCTAAGCAAGCCTTTTCATCTAAAGGAAGATTCAAATCGTATCCTAAAGTACTCACTGTAGGAAGGCGTTCGTGAAAGCTGCCAATGGGAATGGCCATGCCGTGATGAGGTTGATAAGGCATTTCATTTGCCCGTAATCCGCTCACTTCTCTTTGACCTGCCTCTCTTAATACCCTATCTGTTCCTTGGAGAGGCACCTGCCTTACCCATGAAATAGGTAGATGTCGATGAGGCGTCTCTTGCTCTACTTGTGTGCGTGGTTCTACAGCAACCCCTCCTGACCATAAGCCTGCAATGGTCATCAAACAATGCATTTGTTGTCTTGCTTGTGTTCGCAATTCAGGGGTGAGGGCATCTGCATCTCTTCGATTACCATAGGTTTCAGGATCGGCCACATCGCGTAAAAAAGCATTGAGCATAGCATCAGAGGGTTCAGTGAAACATCCAGGATTTTTATCGACAAAAGTGACAAAATCATTCCAAACTTTTTCTTCTTGTTCAATCTGAGTTCTGACAGCTTCTAGAGAGATCGTTTTATCGGAGGAGTGTAGTTCGGTAAACCGCTTGGTGATTTTTGCTTCCTTGAGTTCTTGATACGCCCCTTCTGCATACTCTTTTGCTTGGGATACGCTAGCTTGCTTCATGTGAGGAGGAAGTTGGGAAACATTTTCTATGACCCGGCCAGAGGCCTTTAATTCCTGAAAAGCATAGGAAGAACTAGAGATATTAAGAGCCTTTAATTGACTTTCAGAAAGGTTGCTTAAGCGTTCTTTGACTTCTGCGGGAGTTGCATGTTGTAAATCTAAAAGATTTAAAATGCGTTCTTCTCGTTGTCTGAGAAAATTAAAGTACGTTGTATTTAGCCCCTTAAAACATGCATGTTCCAGGTGCTCTTTCTGTGTAAAAACGGTTCTCAAGACAGTGTTATCGATTCCACTTTTTCCCTGGGTGCTCGTTCGAATTTCTGAAGGAGCTAACGCTTTTCTTTCAGCTAATACGCCTGCAACTCTTGCTGAGCGTTCCGTCATAGGAATCATTGTCACTTGTCCATCGGGGCTTTTTTGAACTCCTGAAAGGTCATCAAAACGAAAACCTGCCACTTTGGCGATTTCATGGATTTCGATGAGGGTTTTATAAAGAATGGAGTATTCCCCTTTTCCCTGCCCATACCAAAGTTCAGTAAGTTGATAACATTGTTGTTGTAAGGCATTTAATTCTTGTTGACTTGGTAGCCTGTCAGCAACGGAATATCCTTGGTCTGTCCTTTCCTGTGTTTTAGCTTTTAGCGCCTCTAAACTGGCACAAAAAGGAGTCCAACACTCTCGAATAAACTGTTCCCTTTGTTCTTTTGGAGCGGAGCAAGTTCCTTGTGCTGTAACAGAAAATTGCCCGGGGATTTGATGGGAAGGGGGGGGGGTTGGCTGGCTGTTACTATATCGATTAATATGAGACATGGTGTTTATATAGTGTTTATATAAACAATCTGTATAAAACTGTTTAATTTAAATCAATTTATTCTTAAATAAAAGCAGCAGAATGTTTTCTTGCCAACAATCAGGTTATTGTAAATAAAGGAGTGGCTATGTGTAATCAGTAGAAGGGGTCCTCAAAAGAGGCAGAGTCTCTGACTGTTGCTGAACATGTTGTACGCCCCCAACCGCATCATCCGGGGATGCTGCCAGTGCTTCTCTGAGTTTCGCTTCGTGTTTTTCGTCATTTTGTCTTAATGGATTTAGATAGAGACCTGTAGATCCTAGAGCGATAAAAAGAACGCCGCTAATTATGGCTACTGCTGCCACCCCTGGAGGAAATGCAATCATCAGGGCGAATACCGCAATCATAGCGAGTGCCACTGCTGTAATAATAAGATATTTTTTGATTTGTTTTGCATTATCTTTTTTTGCAACCTCAATTAGTCTAGACGGATCGATGTCTGCAGGTAACTCGTCTGCTACCTTACGGAGGCTTGCGCTGAAGGCAAAAGGGCTCGTCTTTATGAGTTCCTTGACTCCTGTAACGTCTAGGTTATCCGTGCCCCCTGCAAGCAATGTTTTTCGTGCTGCATAACTTCTTGCTGCTAGTACGGAAGAGCCGATTCCCATAAGTGTTGCAAATGAGATCCCAAGTAGCGGTGCCAGTGGCGCTACTACGGTAGCCCCTGCAGCAAGAGTTGCATTGGCTGCACTGGCGGGAGCTACAGCTGCAACAAAGTGAGATAGATTTAGTAGGCCCATCATTAAGAAGGTTGGGATACTTGTTAAATGACTCAAGAGAAATGGGATCTGATGTCCAAGGTTTGCAAATTTTTTCTCCCGAAGGGTTTCGTGGATATCGCGCGCGGTTGTGGCGGACTTCCATGCTCCAATCATTGCTCCAGCAACTGTCGCTGTTGTCACAACAATAGGGGTTACCGTGCTTGCTGCTGTAGCTGCTATAGCACCATGTGAAGCCGCTGCCCCGATAGCCGAGCCGCCAGAGAACATAAAGGCGTTGTTCACCCCCCCCATCTGCTATATCAGCAGCCTTATTAACTCGTTGTGTAATAGACATTATTTCCCCAAGTAATAAAATAAAACGTAACAATATGATAACATATATGTTATTTAATTTTCAAAAAAAATATAAAGTTATTTAAATATTAATTCTAGTGATTCAGCTGTGCTAAAATTCAGCTGAGTGGAAAATATGGTGTTAAGTTGTTTAAGATAAGTGCGTTAAAAGTCCCTTGTAAGGAAGTTTTTAACTAGGCTGGTTACAGTCTAATAGTCTCAAACTGTTCCCTGTTGCAATCTTGCAATTCTTTCTTCAAGAGGAGGATGGGTGGCAAAAAGACGCAACCATCCTGCCTTTCCCTTGCCGGAAATTTGGAAGGCTTCAAAGGCTGCAGCTGCTTGCGGTTGGTGAGCATGAGAATGTATATCTTGAACTCGTTGCAGAGCTTGTAAAGCTGAGATCATTTTATTTTTTCCAGCTAGGCGGGCTCCACCGGCATCTGCTCGGAACTCTCGTTGTCTAGCAAACCATGCTATGGCAATGGATCCAAGGAGCATGAACAAGATTTCGAACAAGAATGTCATAATGGCAAAACTGGCGTAAGAACCACCTGAGTTGTTTTGGTCGCGACCTCTGCCGAGACCGGAGAAAGCAAAAGCAAGAACTCTAGCAAGAAACATAACAAAGGCGTTAATAATGCCTTGCATTAGAGTCATGGTCACCATATCGCCATTAGCAACGTGAGAGACTTCATGGGCTAAAACAGCCTCTATTTCTGGCATAGACATTCTATTGAGCAATCCAGAGGAGACCGCAACAAGAGAGAGACGTTTTGAAGGACCTGTTGCAAAAGCATTGACTTCTGGAGAATGGTAGACTCCTACTTGGGGCATAGTAGGGAGCTTGGCGTCTTTTGCCAAGCGATGTACTAGGTCAACCAATTGAGAGAGTTGGGAATCGCGGGTATTGGGATCGATCAGTTGTACGCGCATCAACCATTTAGCCATAATTCTCGATATGGAAAGGGAAAAAAGAGCTCCTCCCATTCCCCAGACCAGGCAAAATACGGCTAGGGAAGAATAATTCAGTCCATAGGCTTGTAGATAGGGACGTACGTTCAGTACGTTAAGAAGAAGAGAAATCATGATGACAACAAGAATATTAACCGCTAGAAAGAGGAAGATTCTCCTAGTGAGTGCCATAGTCTTTTTCTCCAATGATAGTGGTGATTTTTTCTTATGTAGTCCCTATTATCGTTCATAGACATCATCGTGTCAATTCTAAGAGGGTGTAGCATGAGGGGATTGCCGAAAAAACCTGCTGATTGTGTGAGACTTATAGCTGCTGCAGATCTTCATCTGGGGCGAAAGGTCCCTATTCCAGAGTTTCTCTACAGCGATGCGACATCTCCGGAAGGGGCTTGGCAGAGAGTGGTGGATCTTGTCGTGGATGAGGAAGCAGAAGTCGATGTCCTTTTACTGGCTGGGGATATCTTCGATAAGGAGGAGAACGTTCTTGAGGCTCCCTATTGTTTTGAAAGGGGGCTGCAGCGTCTTGCTGCCAAAGATAAGCCGGTGATAGCTATTGCAGGGAACCACGATTACCGTTCTTTACAAAGAAGACACCGTCTGTTTTCTTTTCCGCAGTTTTATTTATTAGGTCAAGGAGGGGTATGGGAAACGATTCAACTTACCCTGGGAGAACGGGTCATTTGTTTTGAAGGGTGGTCATTTCCTTCTTCTACCTTTGTGAAAAATCCTCTTTTAACGCTTGGACCCAAAGAGAACTCTCAAGTAACAATTGGTTTATTGCATGGGGAGTGCGATGGAAAAAAAGAGAGTCCTTATGCGCCTTTTACGACACAGGAGCTGGCTAGGACTGGGAGAGAGTGTTGGGTTCTAGGGCATATTCATAATCCAGAGGTTCTTTGCCAAGAACCTTATATTTTTTATTGCGGCACTTTGCAGGGGTTAGATTCTAGCGAGAAAGGACCAAGAGGAGTTTGGGTGATTGATATCGATAGAACAGGACGCTTGCACCCCACTTTTTTTCCTATTGCTGGGGCTATTTGGATGGAAGTGATTGTAAATATTACTGGAGTGGATATTGATGATTATGAAGTGCGATTGCAGCAAGAGCTCACGAAAGACATTCCCTTATGGGAGGGGTTAGGTTCTGTCGCCATAGAGGTAATCTGGCAAGGAAAAACGCATGATATGAATGTTGCGGTCAAAAGAATTCAAGAAATTCAGGGAATGTATTTAAGTTTGAATAAGAACGGGTCTTTACTCGAATGCATGGTGCATACTTGTAAGATTGATATACGTCCTGAGATCGATCTTTTATTGCTGTCGAATGAAAAAACAATCGTGGGATTGTTGGCCAATCAGTTATTACTTCTAGAGCAATCTGTTGGAGGAGAAAGTAGATCTCTTCTATTTAAGTTGAGAGAATTTCTTGAACAAGCGTGGCAACGGTATCCTTATTTTATGCAGCAAGTGGATGACCATGTGTTAAAACAGGAACTGATTTCGAAGGGATACCAGATACTAGCGGAATTACTCGAACAGCAAGAGAAAATAGAGTCATGAGATCTCAGTTGTTTAAGCAACAAAGATATTGGATTATGCAGGGGTCTCTGCAGGCAAGGACGATGTGAAAACTAGTGAAAAATCTCCAAAGATTGAAGGATTGGTTTGTGAGGAGTCTCTGAGACTGCTCGAACTTGACATTCAACGCATGCCTGGATTTGAGCGCAGGGGCTTTTCCTATCAAGGCTTAAGACAGGGTATCCACGTGATCTGGGGCCCTAACGGCTCAGGAAAGACAACGACATGTAAAGCATTGAGAGCTCTTTTATGGCCACATGAACAGAAAGGATTATCTCCTGTTTTACTGAATAGTTCATGGGAATGGGGAGGGAAGAAAATCGAGGTATCTAGAGAAGCTAGTAAAGTAACGATGCCTTCTTTTCTTGCCGAACGATTGATTGGAGCTCCTGCCCAAGCATATACGCTTGTCCTTGATGATTTATTTCATCAACAGGAAAGGAATTTTACCAGGCTCATTGTAGAGGAGGTGAGAGGGGGATATCATTTCGAAGATTTAAGAGAGAAATATTTTATTCCTCCAAAGCTTGGATACCAGGAAATTAGGCAGATTAGCAAACTGGGGCGTGATCTAGAACAGATCGCGCGCGATCAGATTCTTCTTGTAGAACAAGAAGAAAAGATGGTCCAGCTTAAAGAGGATATCGAGCAGGCTCAACGAGCACAAGAAGATTTGGGACAAACTTCCTATGCCATTGAAGGGGTCAATCTTCAACGTGATATCGAGACGATTCAGCAGCAGTTGAGAGCTTTTCCTCCAGGATTGCAAGAAGTTCGTGAGGAAGATGAAAAGGAGCTTGAAAAGCTTCTTATAAAACAGCTTCCCTTGGATTTTGATGAAATGGATATTGAAGGAGCCAAAAGAGCTTTGCATGAAGCTTTAACTCTCTGCGCAGAGATTCAAGGAATAGATATTCAACTGCAGGGACGTAAAGAAGACATTGAAGCAGACAAAGAAGTTCTTTTTGAGCACGCTAGAATGCTCAATGTGGCCCCTGAAGAATTGTTCAGAATATCAACGGTTGAGCTTCAGCCTTTAAAAAAAGAACTGAGTGAAGAAGCTCTTAAACAAGGGCGTGCTTACCTTGAAGAATGGCTTGGCATTGAAAACTCTCATCCGTGGGTGTTGTTCTTAGCTCTGGGGGTAGGGAGCATCATTCTTTTTGCTCTTCTTTTCCATGAACAAAAACCGGTGCCCACTGTTTTATCGGCTATCATGGCTCTTTTTACCGGTATAGTGCCTGTAAGAGGAATTCTAGAAAAACAACAGGTGGCAGAGCGATACAAAGGGCTTAATTTATCTTTACCCACTCGATGGGAAAAACAGGAGATTGTCCATAAGCTTCGAGATCTTGAGGAGCTCATAGAACAAGGTACGGGTCGACATCTCTGGCTTGATGAAATAAGACGTGCGAGAGACACCATTCTTTCTTTAAAAAAACAAGAAGCTTTTTACGAGGCCCTCATAAAAAAAAGAGAAGCTATTCTTGCCAATTTTTTCATGTTGATCCCAACTGCATATCATAGGTTACAGCCAGCTAAGGCATTGCAAGCTTTCCAGGAAATGATCGAGTTACAGGAGTGTTCTCTTAGAAAAAAAAGTATTTTATCTAGGACGCAGTGCTATGGTTCTGATCCTCTTGGGGAACTACGAGAAAAAAAACGATTGCTTAAAAGATATAAGGAACTAGAGGAAGAAAGGCTCCACTTGGAAGGACGATTAGAACAAATTGTTCTTAAACTAAAGAGTACCGAGCTTTTAGAGCTGCCCACAGAAACTCTGCAAAATCGACAACAAGCATTGGAAACAAAGGTGGCTTCTTTAAAAGAGTTGCAAAGTGAAGAGACCAGAGTTCACCACGCTGTAAAGCAGGAGCTAGTGCAGAGTCGATTTACAGAAAAAAGCTCTGAATTGTATCAAGCAAAGCAGGAGTTTCAAAGCAAACAACAGCTATGGCAGGAACATCTTCTTGCCCAGTTTCTTCTTAAAGAACTCGAAGAACAATATGAAAAAAAACAGCGCCCAGAAGTGATCCAGATTGCTAGTCGCTACTTTGAGAAGTTCACCTTAGGTAGTTATTCTATTGATGCAGTGATAAGACAAGATCAGGGTCATCAGTTTCGTGTGTACGATCATAAACAAGAACAGCAGATTTCTATAGAGGCATTATCGCAAGGAACAGCATTACAGTTGCTTCTTTCCATTCGTCTTGGCTATCTGGCCGCTCATGAGCAGTCAGGTATCAAGCTACCACTGCTTTTAGATGAACTGCTTTCTCACGTGGATGATGATCGATTTCAATGCATTGCAGAAGCTTTGTTGGAGATTGCTAAAGAAAGGCAGATTTTTCTTTTTACCTGTCAGAGAGCTACTTGGCAGGCATGGGAAAAAATATATGAGGCCACAAGCAGTCCATATCTCCATTTTATTGATTTAGAGCAATTGCAGGGTAAGGAGCAAAGGATGCGAGCTCCCATCATACGATCCGAAAATACACTGGAGATACGCAAGCCCAGTGAGCATGAAACTTTGATCGAATACGCTGTGGATTTGGGATTGAGTGGATTGGATATGACATTACGAGTTGCAGAGCAACCTGTTTGGATTGTTTTACATACAGCTCAGCAGCTTTTCCAAGCCTTAATAGGGGGTAGAAAAAAGATTGGACAGCTCAAAGAAGTATTACTTTATCAACCATCTATGTTTTTTGAGCATGAAATCATCCAAAAAAAAATCGATCTTTTGGAAAGATTTTTTCTATTGAAGAAGGTAGGTAATCCACCTCTTGTATGGCGCGAGAGTTTAGAGGAAGCTGTGAAATTAGAGATTTTTGGAGAAAGTTTTCTCGATGCTGTAGATCTGTGTGCAAAGAGTGCAGAACGCAAGGCGTGTATGCTTCTTGATAAGCTTAGAATGAAAGGTGTAAAACGATTTCCAAAAAATTCCATCGGACAACTCGAAGAATTTTTGCTCCAGCAGGGGTATTTAGATCAAAGGTCTCCATTATCAGAAGAAGAAATACGACATGAATTATGGAAACAGGGTTCTTTAACAGATCCGGGGATGATTTCGTATGTAGACAATCTATCTAATACCAAACGCAATAAATAATTTCACATTTGAGCTGCGTGAAAGCTGTCGACAAATCGGCGATCGTAAACAGCATAGTATTAATGCAATACAATGCCGTTTACGATCGCCGATTTTCGGCGCTTTGACGTGGCTCAAATGTGAAGTTATTTGTTGCGTTTGGTATAATTTATGGATAATATTTGAATATAAGCCAAGAACAGCACGTCTCTTAAAAAAAACATCGCTTTTCGTTGCGAATAAATTGCACGTTATGTCATCAATCGATCCAAGCAGCTGATCCGATTTTCCTGTTCAGACAGCAATGCGAAGGCGTTTAATTATTTTAGGAGCCTATGAGCACTGTATTGGCGTCAGTTCCCAAGAAGAAGGTGGATTTAAGAAACTCCGTGACATCGAGCTTAAAAAAGGCTCTAGCTGAGGAGAATGCTTGCTATGTCCTCATCACATGTAAAGAGGCGGCAGAAGATGGGCAAATGCAAGTAGAAATGGAATATGAAGGGGACGCTTGTTTAGCAGCCTACCTTCTAGAAAGTGCTCAGGGGTTGATAGAGGAGAGCTTTTAAAACAATGGGTATGGCTACGTTAGAAGACTATCGAACTTGGTTTCATGCACGTCGTAAGGAGATTTTAGAAGAGTATTTTACTCTTCTTAGATTTCCCAGCATTAGTACAGATCCAGCCTATAAAAAAGATGTACAGGCGTGTGCTGAATGGTTGAAAGCCTATCTCGATAAGATGGGTTTGACCACCGAGCTTTGGCCGACGTCGGTGAATCCTGTACTATTTGCTTCTTGCATGAAAGCAGGTCCTGATCGTCCAACGCTTTTGATCTATAATCATTATGATGTGCAGCCTGTTGACCCTCTAGAGCTTTGGAAAAGTCAGCCCTTTGCTCCAGAGATTCGAGATGGCAAGGTATACGCAAGGGGAGCCTCTGACAATAAGGGGCAGCTTTTTTATGTCCTTTCCGCAGTGCGTGCTTTTCTTGAGCTTTCTAAAGAACACCGCCTGAATCTCAAGATGTTTATCGAGGGTGAAGAAGAGTTTGGAAGTATGGGTAGTAGGGAAGTATTGAAGACAAAAAAAGAGCAACTTAAGGCGGATTATTGCTTAATTCTCGATGCAGGATTGCCTAAACCAGGGGTGCCAGGTGTTACTCTAGGACTTAGAGGAATTGTCACAATGAACGTCAAAATCCAGAATTCCTCGGGGGATTTACACTCAGGACTTTTTGGTGGCATTGTGATGAATCCTCTTCAAGCTTTATCTACAGCACTTGCTGGACTCTGGGAGCATGGTAAAGTGGCGGTCCCTGGGTTTTACAAAGATGTCGTTGAAATTTCCTTAGAAGACTGGCAGATGGTCGATCACTCCTTTGATAAGGAAGAATTTATTCGTTCTTTTGGTATCAAAGCTTTTGGAGGGGAGTCTGGATATACTCTTCTGGAGTCTAGCTGGGTTCGACCCACTGTTGAGATCAATGGCATGTCTGGGGGGTATACAGGAAAAGGTTTTAAGACAGTGATCCCTTCCGAAGCATATGCTAAAATTTCTTGCCGGTTAGTTCCAAATCAAGATCCCGATACAATAGGAAAGCTTTTAGCTGAATATATTCGTGGTAAGCTTCCCCAGGGATTTCATTGTGAGATTGAAGTGCATTCAGGTGGTCTTCCAGTACGTACTTCAGCACAGAGCTCACTAGCTCAAACAGTAAAAAGAGCTTATGAGGCGGTGTTTGAGCAGCCGTGCCAGTTTATTTTTTGTTCTGCATCTGTTCCCATTGTTGCTGATTTAGCTAAAGCTTCAGAATCCTCTGTGGCCCTTATGGGTACTGCTACAAATGAAGATGATATTCATGCTCCTAATGAACATTTTGGTCTTAATCAATTTGAATTAGGATTCTTAACTATGGCTAAAACATTAAGTCTGATTGCCGAAAATTAAACATCTCTTTTATTAGGAGCTTAGAGGATAAGCACTCATAAAAATTACCCGGACTCTTTGAGTGGGTATGCAGTGGGGCTTAACGATAAGCTATCAGGTACAAGATTATGTTATTGGCATTGCGTTCTCATTTCAGGAGTTACATTGTATTCTTCTTGAGCATGGGAGGAATGTTTACATCAGCTTTATTAGCTGGGCAGCACTATCCAACGAAGATCCTTTTTCTTCTACTATTGCTTTTAGCTTCATTGACAACAGGCGTCATGGGGGTTTGGGGATGTGGAGTCTCTGCAATCCTCTTAACAGGGGTCGCTATTCAACAAGGTTCTGGATTTTTTGCTGCTGCACTCTGTTCTTATCTTCTTTCCGTTTTTACTATGTTTTTGCTCACTAGAGAGAAGTCTAGCGCCACCAATGTGGAAAAAGACCTTTGTCAATTGACTACGAGATATCCCTCCACCGTATCTACAGCGCTCCCATCTGACGATACATCCAAGAGACCTCTAAATAACTCGGTACCTTTGGAAAAAACAAATCATTTTGATAAGGCTTCGGATTTGAGCGAGCCCATATATGCGGGAGTGCTGGTAGAGGGCGAGCAAAACACAAAAGATCTCAAAACGAACATTTCTAACGAAGAGTCTGGGTTATGCAGAACTCTTTCTAAAGACATGGTATCTGAGCTCTCAGTGGCACCTGATAAAGAGGTGTCTTGTTGTGAGCAGCAGATAGTACAGGTTGAAAAGGGGGTTGAGTCCACTTCCGAGCATCTGGATGGGATAGCTCTACCCGTTATGGCCGATATCCCGCAAACAGTGCTTTCCTGGGAATTGAGGTATGTGGAGTTGCGAAAACAATTTATTGAGAAGTCTCAAACTCTTCATGAGACTCGTAAGGAGCTATTTCATTTGCAAGGACAGTGGCATAGTTGGCAGAACGAAGCCAAAGAAGAGCTATTTAGAGAAAATTCCATACTTCATAGTTGGCAAAAGGAAATCGGGATATTACAAGAAGAAAATGACGCGCTTTCTGAGGAAAACCTACAGCTTCAAGAGGTTATTTCAAGCATTGTAAATAAAAAACCTCGAGCATCTAGATCGAGAACTTCTCGTGGAAGAGACCTGTTTTCCCTGCCCTCTTTAGAAGCGATTCTTAAGTAATACCAAACGCAATAAATAATTAAAAATCGGTAAACCACTGGTTTCACCAGTGGACTCAGGAAGGCTCGGCCGTAGGTTTCTGTAAAGAAATAAAAAAGAACGACGTCGTATGTTTCTCCTCCAAGTGGCTTAGCGAGTCAACTTGAAGGAAGTCATATATGACAGAAACAGTCACGACGTCGTCGTACGACAGTCTAGCGCATTCGAAGTGGGATTG